>NZ_JAUSXR010000001.1:3189177-3508095 GCF_030816155.1 Arthrobacter woluwensis
GCTCCAGGTTGCCGTAGATGAAGGACTTGCCGGCGATCGCCGGGTGGGCGGCGGCCTTGTCCTTGATCTGCTGCTCGACGTTCTTGACGAGCTCATTGGCCTCGGTCTCCTTGCCGAGGGCCTTGCCGATCATCGTGGTGGCGGTCTCCCAGGGCGTGCCCCAGGCGAGTTCCGGGTAGGCGACGACGGGCGCGATCTTGGAGAGCTTCTGGTAGTCGTCCTTGCTCAGGCCCGAGTAGGCGGCCAGGATGACATCCGGGTTGGTCTTGGCCAGCTCGGTGAAGTTGATGCCGTCGGCCTCGGAGTACATGGCGGGGGCTTTGGCGGTGCCGAAGGACGCGCCGAGCTTCTCCAGGGCGGCGTCCTTCCACGGGGTGGAGCCCTTGTCGTTGCCGCCCCACTCGACCTTCGGAACGCCCACGGGGACCACCCCGAGGGCGATGGCGACGTCGTCGTTCACCCAGGCCACCGTGGCGACGCGCTGCGGCTGAGCCTTGATGGTGGTCTCGCCGTACACGTGCTTGATGGTCACGGGGAAGGAGGCGGAAGCGGAGCCGGACTGCGCGGGTGCGCTGGTGGAGGCGGTGCCGCCGGCCGGGCCCGTGGCGCAGGCCGCCAGGACGACGGCGGACAGGGCGGCAGCGCCCAGGCCGGCTCCCGTCCGGAGCAGGGTGCGGCGGCTGGGCTGGTTGACGTCGGACGACATGCGGGCTCCTCGAGGAACAATGAAAGGTACTTAGGCAAGGCTAAGCTATTTCGGCGGCAAATACGTTAAGTTTTTATCACTTATTGCTCCGAGCTGGGAATCCTTCGTCGCCGATGTGACGAAGCGCACGTTCCACGGGGCGCGCTACACTGAAGAAGTCGGAAAAGACGCTTTCACATCCCGGTGCGTCCGGGCAGAGGAGTTGAGCATGCGCACCAGTACCGTGCCTCATGCCGCGGATCGCGGGGTGGCCGTCATGGCCTGCTGCGCACCCGTGCCCTCCTCCTCTCATCACTGAACCGCCGGTTCCTCCTCGCTCAGACCCCGGGCATTCCTCTGCCCGCTGGCGTCTTCGGAGCGACCTCGCGGCGGTTCTCCACCGACTCATCGTGAAAGCACAGAACCATGCAGCAACCCAGCGCCCAGAAGATCCGCGCGTCCTTCATCAACGCCAGCCGCTCCGAGGCCTCCAAGCTCAACCTCCCCAAGGACTTCGACTCCCTGGACTGGGAGAACCTGGACTATCTCGGCTGGCGGGACCCCAAGATGCCCCTGCGCGGGTATCTCGTCCTGCCGTCCGACGACGGCGGACTCACCTCCGTCCTGCTCCGGGCACCCGAAGGCGGGGCCCGGAAGAACCGGTCCGTGCTCTGCGAACTCTGCCGGGCCGTCCACGCCAAGAACGATGTGTTCCTCTGGGTGGCCCGCCGCGCCGGCCAGTCCGGCCGCGACGGGAACACCGTCGGCACGTTGATCTGCGCGGATTTCGACTGCAGCGCCAACGTGCGCGTGGAGCCGCCGAAGAACGAGATCAACCCGGACCCCGCCGTCGTGGTGAAGGAACGCATCGTGGGCCTGAAGGACCGCGCCCAGCTGTTCCTGGACCGCGTCCGGGGCGTCTGAGTCTCAGGGCCCGGGGGCTCGCGCGCTGAGTTCGTGGGTTCCGACCGTCCAGGTCCTGAGTTCGTGGGTTTCGGGTGAGTTCGTGGTTTCAGCCCGCGAATTCAACCCCACCCCACGAACTCGGTGTCGTTCCGGCCGCCCGACGCCGAGTTCGTGGGTTCCGACCGGCCGACGCCGAGTTCGTGGGTTCCGACCGGCCGCACGCTGAGTTCGTGGGTTTCGGGTGAGTTCGTGGATCCAGCCCGCGAATTCACTCGAAACCCACGAACTCGGCAGCCGGAGCCCACTCGATCCCGGCAGAACCGACTGAGTTCGCTGAGTTCGCTGAGTTCGCTATTGAGGGTGCGAGTCCGCTACACGATGTAGCGACCTCGCACCCTCAATAGCGAACTCGGCAGCAGGGGCGGGCCACAAGACCCAGGGTCACGCCCGGCGGGACGCCACAACCCGCCGGAACACCGCCGGCGCGATCACCACGAGCAGGCCCACGGCCGAGCCGATCACGGTGTCGATGAGCCGGTCGTGGAACAGCGCGCCCGGCTCCACCGGCGCGACCAGAAGCGTGGACAGCAGGGCGAGCGGGGTCACGAGCACCTGTGCCAGGAAGTACTGCCGGGTGATCAGCAGCTCGACGCCGAACTGGCACAGCGCGATGAGCACCACCATCTGCCACACCTCCGGCCGGAGCGCCACGATCGCGCCGAGCACGGCCAGACCCACCACGGTGCCGAACACACGCTGAAGACCCCGGGTCACGCGATGCCGGGTGGAATGCCCCACGAGCGGCACCACCGACGCGACCATGGCCCAGTAGTTGTGCCCGAAGCCCAGCGCCTGGCCCACCGCCGTCGCGACACAGCCCGCGATGGCCGGCGCCACGATGTACCCCACGGACTCGATCCACACCATGCGCTGCTCCGCGGGAGCCACCCGGATCCGCCAGACCCTCCGCAGCTCTTTCCAGTTCAGCGGCGTGCGATGGGACGGCCTGACGCGGGACAGGAGGCCGATGCCGAGGCACAGGGCGATCGTGAGGATCGAAGTCAGCGCCACCTCCCAGAGAGGCGGCTGATGCGGGACGGACGCCACGGCGGCGAAGGCGAAGATGTAGAACAGGGAACCCGCGGGCCGCAGATGCCACAGCCCGGCGATCACCGAACAGGCCCACGCGACGCCGGTGGTGACGGCCACGCTGACCCAGGGGTCGAGGGTCCCGCCGGGGCTCTGCCGGGCCAGGAGCGTCGCGGCCATGAGCACGCCGAACATGAGGAGACCGGCCCGCGCCTGCGTGACCACGCGCATCCGGTGCGGCTCATTACGGCCGTAGATGCCCGTGAACGCGGAGAAGTTGGCGAAGATCGCGAGGTCCAGACGTCCCGTCAGGACCAGCAGGAGCAGCGGCAGGAAGAGCCCGAGCGCCACGCGGGCGGCCGGGTGATGATCCCGTCCTGCCGGCCCGATGCTGAACAGCATCTCCCGGAAGAACGTGCCCACGGCCCGTGCGCGCCCTCCGGCGGCCCGGCCGTCGCCGGGCGCCTCGTCCAGTGCGCCGCTCCGAGTCACGTGCCGCTTACTCCGCCGCGGCGAGCTGCCCGCAGGCGCCGTCGATCTCCTTGCCGCGGGTGTCCCGCAGCGTGGTGGGCACGCCGGCGTCGCGCAGGGTGGTGACGAAGAGGTCCTGGATCTCCGGCTCGGAGGCCGTCCAGATCGAACCGGGCGTCGGGTTCAGCGGGATCGGGTTCACGTGGACCCAGCCACGGCCGCGGCGGTTGAGCTTCTTGGCCAGGAGCGCGGCACGCCAGGCGTGGTCGTTCATGTCCTTGATGAGCGCGTACTCGATGCTCACGCGGCGGCCGGTCTTGCGGAAGTAGTCGTACGCGGCGTCGATCGCCTCGTCCACGTTCCAGCGGTTGTTGACCGGGATCAGCTCGTCCCGGAGCTCGTCGTCCGGGGCGTGCAGGGACAGCGCGAAGGTGACGGGGACGTCCTCGTCCGCGAGCTTGCGGATCGCCGGGACCAGCCCGACCGTGGACACCGTGATGTTACGGGCGCTCATGCCGAGGCCCTGCGGGGACGGGTCGACGAAGCGGTGCACGGCCGCCATGACGCGCTTGTAGTTGGCCAGCGGCTCACCCATGCCCATGAAGACGATGTTGGTGACGCGCTCGTCGTCGTGCTCCTTCTCGCCCAGCTCACCCGCGGCGATGGCACGGTTCGCGGCCACCACCTGGTCCACGATCTCCGCCGTGGACATGTTGCGGGTCAGGCCGGCCTGACCGGTCGCGCAGAACGGACAGTTCATGCCGCAGCCCGCCTGGGAGGAGACGCAGAGGGTGATGCGGCCGGGGTACCGCATGAGCACGGACTCGACCAGCGCGCCGTCGAACAGCCGCCAGAGGAACTTGATGGTGTTGCCGTCATCCGTGCGAAGGCGGCGGACCTGCGTCAGGAGCGGCGGGAACATGGCCTCGACCAGTTCCTCACGCCCGGCCTTGGGCAGATCGCTCATCTGCTCGGGGTCCGTGGTCCAGTGCTGGAAGTAGTGCGTGGAGAGCTGCTTGGCGCGGAACGCCGGCAGGCCGAGCTCCTTGAGCTTCGCGGCGCGCTCGTCCAGGGTCATGTCCGCGAGGTGCTGCGGCGGCTGCTTCACGCGCGGCGAGGCGAACTGCAGGAGCGGGCGGCCCTCGGTGGTGCGGGCCTGCTCCCAGCCTTCAGCCGCGGGGCGGACCTGCGGGCGGTCCTCGGTGAGGGCCACCTTCGCGACCGCTTCACCGTGTGCCGAACCCTGGATCTTGGCGGGCACGACGCCGGCACGCGCCGGGCGCGCGGAAGCCTTGCCGTTGCTGGGCGTTTCGGAGCTGGGGTTACGGGGTGAGGAAGCCATCACCTTCCATTGTCCCACGGCTGCCCGGCGGCCCGACAGCTCCCGGGCCCCGACCCGGCCCGAACCCCGCCGGACTCCACGTGCCGAGACAGTGAGTTTCCGCTGAAACAGTGTGTTCTGATCACTGTTTCAGCGGAAACTCACTGTCTCGGCGGGGAGGGCCCTACCCCAGCCGGATGTCCACGGGGTTCGCCTCACTCCGGGGCTGACCTGGGGCGGCCTTGCCCCCGATCGGCAGGACGCCCGAGCGGTTCGTGCGGCGGTCCCGCAGGATCTCCGTGACGGATCCGAGGTGGCGTGAGAGATCGATCACGTTCTCCGGCGCCGCCAGAAGCAGCTGGAAGCCGAACTCGTGCAGCGCGGCGATGCCCTGACCCGCGAACTCCTCGCTGGCCAGCACGAACGCCTCGTCCATCATCACGGTGCCGTAGCTCGTGAAGCCCTGCTCCGCGATGCCCAGCTGGTAGCTCAGGGCCGCCGCCATGATGAAGGCCGTGAACCGCTGCCGCTCGCCACCGGACATGGACCCGGTGTCCGAGTGCATGAACACCTCGGCCCGGGGCTCCTCGCCCTCCACCTGGACCATGCGGTGCTCCTTGCACGCGATGAACAGATGCCCGCGGACGTCCAGGACTTCCGCCCGCCAGCGGCGATCCTCCGGCGCCTGGGAGGAGAGTCTGGTGACCAGGTTTTCGAGGGTCTTGTAGCGGATGGTGAGCTCGTCGTCGTCGGCCGTGGCGCCGGCCGCGCCCCCGGAAGCCGTCTCCGCGCCGCGCGCAGGCCGGACCCGCAGAGCCCGCGAGATGGCGTCCTTGAACGCCTTGGCGCTCGGCGGGACCGTCTGCTTGATGTCGAGTTCCAGGTGGCTGCCCTCGTGGAAATCGACGCCGGCCAAGATGCCGTTGAGGGGCAGGATGCGGCTCGTGATGGCGCGCCGCTCCTCGTCCAGGAGGTGCAGCAGGGTGGAGAAGGACTCGTGCGTGCGCTGGTTGAAGAAGGCCCGGAACTCGTCCTCCTGAGCGGGCAGTCCGTCCCGGACGATCGCGTGGTAGCGCTGTTCGTAGTCCGGCGCGGCCCCGATCCCGGTGCCGTGATCCGCCGAGACGGTGCCGCCCCAGCGGCGGGCGAACGAGTCGAAGATCCTGGTCAGGCGCTCGGCGGTGGCCTGCGCGGCGCTCTCGGCCCGGTGCAGTTCGTCCTGCAGGGCCGAGCGCACGCGCACGGCGGCCAGGTCGAGCTCGGCGATGTCCCCGAACTCCCCCATCTCCTCGAACCGCGGGGCGAGCGCCTCCACGGTCTCCGGCGACGGCGGGTTCTCCGCCACGCGCTTGCGGGCGGCGGCGAGCAGCTTGTCCGCGGAGACCAACTGCGCGTCGAGGGCCTTGTACTCGTTCTGGAGGACGGCCGCGGCTTCGGTGCTCTCCTGGTGGTGCCTCCGGGTCTGCTCGACCTTGGCCCGCAGGGGCTCCAGGTCGGCCTGGGCCGCGAGCGCGTCGGCCAGACGGCGCTCCAGCCGCTGCACCTCCTCGGCCGCGACCTCCGCGGAGACCTCGCTCCACTCGCGGTGGTCCGCGGCGACCCGGCGCAGGGCCTCGAGCTGCCGGGCCACGCCCTGGTGCGAGTCCTCGCGGTCCTGGGCCACGGTCTCCGCGGCCTTCAGGGTCTCCCGCAGCTCGGCGATCCGGTCCTGGACCATCGCGACCTTGCTGGCGTTGTCGAATCCGAGCACGAAGTCACGGCGCGCAGCGAAGCGGTCGTCCTTCTCCACGGTGTGACTGTTGCGCTTGACCACGCCACCCAGCGACAGGCCGCGTTCCAGCCCGGCGAGCTCGGCCGGGTCCTCCACACACGGATACGCGTAGTCCAGCGCGATCCGCTCGCGCAGCCACTCGACCGCCGTCTCCCGGGCCGGCGTCAATCCGGTCTCCAGGAAGCGCAGTTTCGCCAGAAGGTCCCGCGGTTCCACGGCGGACAGGGCCGCTTCCGCGCCAGGGAGCACGCGGGAGACGTCGACGGCGCGCAGCGCCCCGCGGATCGTGGTGCCGTCCAGGAACTCGGTCACGCGGGTGAACAGCTCGCCCGGGACCAGGAGCGTGGTGGCGAGATTGCGCAGGGCGCGCTCAGCGGCGGGACGCCACCGGCCCTCCTCGGGGAGCAGGTCCATCAGCTCGCCCGCGAAGGGCAGCTCCGAGATCTCGACCTCCAGCGCCGCGGCGATCGCGGCCCGGTTCTCGAGGGCGGGCTGCGGCATGAGCGACGTCCCCGACTGCAGGGACCGCAGCTCCTTCCCGGCCTCCTCCAGCTCGCGCTTGGCGGTGGCGTGGGCGTCGAAGGCCTCGAAACGGAGCGCCCTGAGGGACTCGGCGTCGCCCGTCAGCTCGGCACTGCGCTGCTCCGCCTGCTGGTGCGCCTGCGCCCAGCCCTCGGCCGTCCACTGGAGTTCCAGACCGGCGTCGCGCAGTTGCTTCTGCACGGTCGTCTCGAGGTCACGACGGAGCCGCTGCGCCAGCCGCGCGTTCTCCAGACCCGCCTCGATCGAGGCGATCGCGTTGCCGCCCTGGTTGTTGTAGTCCAGTTCGAGTTCGCGCAGCTGCGCGGCGAGCGCGTCACGGCTCATCCGCTCGGCCTTGAGCGCCTGCGCCTTGTCCGCGGCGAGCGCCTTGAGCCGCGCCACGGTGTTCTCATGCACGACGACGGCGAGCGCCTGCCGCTGCGCGTCGAACTCGGTGCCGCCCAGGGTCCGGAGGCGGTTGGCTTCCAGCAGGTGGCGGGCGTAGTCCTTGTTCAGCTGCGGGACGGGGGCGAGATCATCGCGCTGGAGGCGGACGTCCTCGAGCCGCTGACGGATGGAGATGAGGTTGCTGAACTCCTCCACGACCGCGTCCGCGGCGTCCAGCGTGGCGGGCGGGTCCAGGACCTGGTCGCGGAAGAAGGTGTTGACGCTGCCGCCGAGGCCCTTGCCGGCCTGGATGACGCGCAGGAGCGGAAGGGCCTGGTCACTGCCGATGCCGAGGATGCGCCGGAACCGTTCGGCGAAGGTGCGATGCACGTCGAACACCTGCGCGCCGGGGAAGGCGTCCTCGAGGGCCGAGCGCGTGAAGCGTCTGTGCGCCAGGGTCTCCAGCACGTCTACGTCGAGCGGGACGGAGTCGATCATGTAATGGCGGCCCACATTGGCCTCGGTGCCGTTCTTCGGCAGGTCGAAGAGGGCGGAGAGCGTCACCGTGGTGCCGGCGGCGTTGTCGAAGGTCAGGGCGACGGCCGACCAGGTGGCGCCCGGACGCTGGAACGCGCTCGTGGCGCCGTCCGTGGTGGCGCGGTCGCCGACCTTGCCGCGCATGTAGGTGTAGGTGGTGCGCTTGTCGTCCACCGCGCCGCCCATCCGTGCCGCGGCGGCTTCGTTGGAGCGGGGACGGGCGTCGAACACGCGGAGCATGGCGTCGAAGAGCGTCGACTTGCCGACTCCGGAGTTGCCGGTCAGGAGGGTGCCGCGGCGGTCGACGTGCATGACGTGGGCGCCGTGGAACGTGCCCCAGTTGACGAGCTGGACGCGCGCCAGGCGCATCTGGCCCGGGTTGATGTCGTCACCGATGGGCAGCAGCACGGGGATGCTCATGCCTGCTCCTCCTCGTGGGTTCCGGGCTCGTCAGCCGGCTCGGCGTCCGGGGTTTCGGCGTCCGGGGTTACGGCATCCTGCACGTCGGCGTCCGCCGAGTTCGCGGGTTCCGCGTCGATTCGTGGTTCTTGTGCGCGAACTGAACCGCCATCCACGAACTCGGCGGCGGAATCCGGGGCGACGCCGGCCACATCCGAGTCGGCGACGTCCGGCTCCGCGTCGACGTCACCGGCGTCGTCGATGTCCAGGAGCGCCTGGGTGCCCACCGCGTCCTCCGTGGCGTGCTGGAGCCGTTCCAGCTGGGCTGTGATGGCGGTGATGCTGTCGAACGGGAGAGCCAGCGGCAGGGCCCCGCTGATGCCGTAGACGTTCTCCAGACCGGTCGGCAGGAGGAGCTGACGGGCGCGGAGCTTCTCGACGGCGGCCTGGACGGTCTTGGCGTCCCGGTACGCGTCCTGCTCCGCGGCAGGTTGGTAGTGCGCCACGATCTCCGCGATCTCCTCCAGGGTGACGGTGGGCTCCGTCTGGGCCTCGCTGTGCCGGTCGAGGAGGAGCCGCAGGCGCAGCAGGACGATGGTCTCCACGCGGCTGAGAGCACGCTGCTGCCGGAGCAGGCTGGACCGGGCGTTGCCGCCGAGCAGCTCCGGATCGACCGGGCGCAGGACGGCGATCTTGCGTTCGTGGTCCAGGTGCAAGGTGAGGAACAGCTCCGAGAGGCGGGACCGCAGGACCTGCTGATGATCGGTCAGCGTGGTCCACAGCTTCTCGTCGCGCCCGCCGTCCACATAGGGACCCTTGAGCAGGCGCACGAGGGCATGGCGCAGCCGCAGCGGGAGGACGCCGGTGTCGCCGGGGTAGAGCTCGGCTCCGTCCACGAAGGTGTCCCGGGCGTCGACGCCCTGGATCTGCTCGCTCATTCCTGTCCTTCCTTCGTGCGTTGCCTGCGCTTGGTGCTCGGCGTCTGCGTCGCCGGCCCACCCGGCGTGTCCGGCGCGTGAGCGCCTTCCTCGACTGTGCCGCTGGCACCCGCCGCGCCGGCACTGGTACTGGCACCGCCGCCGCCGTCGTCCGCAACGCCGCCAGCACTGCCCGGCAGGGTCACGAGCGGCACGGTCGCGGCGCGCAGGCTGCCGTCCACCTGCTCGAACTCCACGCTCTCCTGACCGGCGGCGGAGAACGCCGCCCCGGAGTTGAGCGCTTCGGACAGCAGGGCGCGGATCGAGTTGATGTGCCGTTCCTGCGGAGGGAGGGCCGACCAGGCTCCGCCCACCGTCTGCGCCCCGGCCAGGGCGGTCCTGATCAGCGCCGGCTTGGCCTTCGGTGTCCGCGGCGAGCGGGTCCGGTCCTGCTCGGCGAAGTCGATGGGATCCGCCAGCCGCGGCGGCTCCTCGAATTCGTCCGGGTCGAACAGCTGCACCATGGAGATCGACTCCAGCACGCCGCCGAACAGCTCCGGAGCGGCCGCGAAGCCTGGCTTGTCCCGTTCATAGGGAAGACCGCGGACGGCCTGCTCGGCCTGCCGGAGCGCCTGCCGGAGGCGGAGCGAATGCCGGAAGTCGTCGCTCTGCACATAGGTGTTGAGGCTCTCGGAGAGCTTGCCGTAGATCCGCTGGATCTGCGCGTGCTGGTTCCGGAGCTCCGAGACAAGGCTCTTGAGGGTCTCCCGGTCCTCGGCGGCGAGGGTGTCCGCGAACTGCCGGCTCAGCACCTCGGCGATTGCCGAGCGGAACCGCAGCTGCTGCTGAGGGTCCTCGAGGAATGCGGTGAAGGAGCGGAACGTCCTGCCCTCGGGGCTCTGGCGCAGGATGCGGTCCTGTTCCAGCACCTGGGCCATCGTGGCGCCCTTGGTCAGGGACTCTTCGATGATCTGGTTGCGGAGCTTGCCCACCAGATCCTCGATGCTGTCGCGCATCTTCTTGTAGTCGGCCGGCAGGCTCGCGGCGAGGTCGAGGATGTTCTCCGTGGCCTCCACGGCCTCGTCCTCGTCCAGCAGCCCGTCGAGTTCGCCGGAGGTGATGCCGCGGATCAGTTCCTCGCGTTCGTGGATCTCTTCGCGGAGCGATTCTAGGCGCGCCGTCTGGTCCGGGTTGGTCTCGTGGGCCAGCTTCTCGACGTCGTTCAGCAGCGTGCCCAGGCGGGATCCGGTGAGCGTGGAGCGGGGCGAGCTGAGGCTTTCCAGGAAGGCGAGCACGCGGGAGGCCGCTTCGGTGAGTTCGTAGACGATGTGCCCGGAGTGGTGGCGGCGGGTCACGAACTTCCGGCGCGTCCACTCATCGGCCACGGTGCGCCCGGTGTTCGCGCCCGCGATCGTCGGGTCGGTGGTGCGCAGCTGTTCCAGGCAGAGGTCGAGTTCCGCGTGGAACTCCTCCAGGGTCAGGCTCGGCCGGGTCCGGGTGAAGGTGGACTGCAGGACGGCGATCACCCAGGGGGCCGATCGCGTCAGCGCCCAGGCGGGGCCTTTGGTCAGCGCTTCGAGCGTGGCGAGCCGTCGCGAGAGGTCCGTGGTGTCCACCGGGCACACCCCTTTCCTCAACCTCTCGACCCCGCGCGGAGCGAGGCACGCCGAAAATGACCAGCTTTAAGGGTACGCGGGCCGCGCGCCGGGTCCGGACCTGTCATTTTTCATCACAAACGAACTACGATTCCGCAACGGACCCGACACGTCGTTCCCCTGACCGTCCCCCGGTCGCTACCGTTGAATTTCAGAGTTCCGTCAGAGCGTCCTAGGAAAGCGCCCTGACACCTGGTCTGCACACCGCCAAAGGGGATGACGGCGAATGACATCTGATACGACCATGATCTTGAACCTCACCTTCGTGGGGACGCTGATGATCGCCGCCTTCCTGGCGGCCCTGGTGCTCTTCGCGGGCTGCATGGCGCTGGTCTTCACGGGCCTCGGCCGCCTGGTTTATCTGGGCGCCACCCGGCTGATCGGCGCGGGCCGCTCACTCGGCGGCCGCGTGGTCGCCGCACGCCAGCCTGCGGGTCACCAGATCGCGCCGCACGACGCCGACGCCCCCGCGCCTGCCTCCGTCACCTCCTCTGCCGCGGGAGACGGCCCGGGCCGGGTTCCGGCCCCGTCGTCCGGCGCCGCCGCGGCGGCTTCCGGAACGCCCACGCCGAACGGCAAATCCGGTCTCATCCCGTCCTGGCGGAAGGCTTCCAGCCCCGCGGCCACCCCCGTAGCGGACGCGGCGTCCACCGAGAAGGCCGCGCCGTCTGTGACGGTGAAGCTGAGCGAACCGGAGACGCCCGCCGCCGAACGCGCGGGACTCCGCGCCGAACCGGCCCCGGAGCAAGCCCTGGAAACAGCGCCGGAGCCCGCCGTCGCAGTCACCCCCGCGGGTGTCCCCGCGAGCGGCCCCCGCACGCCGAAGAAGGCCGCGCCGAAGCCCGCCGGACGGACCGCCCCGCGGCCGACCGGCTCCGCCCGGAACACCGTTCCCGGCATCCTCCGGCCGTCCCAGGATCCGGAGGAACAGCACGCCAAGGGCGCTTAAGGCGCATAATCAATACCCATGGCTGCCCCTTCCGGGACCTCGTCCCTTTCCAAGTCCGCGCCCAACGCCGTCCGGGTGGATGCGTGGCTCTGGGCCGTGCGCGCCTACAAGACCCGTTCCGCGGCCACGGCGGCCTGCCGGGCGGGCCACGTCCGGCTGAACGGGAACCCGGTCAAGGCGTCCCAGATCGTGATCCCCGGCGATGAGGTCCGCATCCGCATGCCCGGCTACGAGCGCATCCTCGAGGTGCGCCAGCTGATCGCCAAGCGCGTGGGCGCCGAGGCGGCGTCGCACGCGTTCACGGACCGCACCCCGCCGCGCCCGCTGGCCCCGCAGCTCGGCATCCCGGTCCGGGACCGGGGCACCGGGCGACCCACCAAGAAGGACCGCCGCGAGATGGACCGCCTGCGCGGGAGCTGATCACACCGCGGGACCGCATGCTGCGCTGAGGCCCGCAACTCCGCCGCCTGATCCACGTGACGCGCGTCGCAGTCACATTTCACCCTCACCCAGGCCTGCCCGGACACTGGTGGCATGACCCTCAAGTTCGCCCGTTTCGGCTCCCTCGGGGCCGAGGAGCCCGTGGTGGTTGTCGATGACGCCAACGGCCGCACCCGGCATTTCAGCCTCCTGCCCCTGACGCAGGACATCGACTCCGCCTTCCTCTCCCGCGACTTCGTGGCCGAGACCCAGCTCGCCCTCGACGCCGGGCGGCTGCCCGCCGTCGAACCGTCCGCCCGGATCGGCGCCCCGGTGGCGCGCCCCGGAACCGTGGTGGGCATCGGCCTGAACTACGCGGCCCACGCCGCGGAGTCCGGGCTGGAGCCGCCGGCGTCGCCGGTCGTGTTCCTCAAGCCCGCCAACACCGTCGCCGGCCCCTACGACGAGTTCCCGGGCCTGCCCGGCAGCGAGCAGCTCGACTGGGAGGTGGAGCTCGGCCTGGTGATCGGCCGCCCCGCGCACCTCCTGGCCGACGAACACGAAGCGCAGGCCGCCATCGCCGGCTACGTCCTCGCCAACGACCTCTCCGAGCGCTCCCTCCAGCTGGGCGGCGCGGGCGGTCAGTGGACGAAGGGCAAGTCGCTGCCCGGCTCCACGCCGCTCGGCCCGTGGCTGGTCCCTGCCGTCGGCGCGGACGGAGCGCCGTTCGACGTCTCCTCGCTCCCCCTCGCCACGCGCGTGAACGGCGTGGAGTGCCAGCGCTCGACGACGGCGGACATGGTCTTCCGTGCCGCGTTCCTGGTGCATCATGTCAGTCAGTTCATGGCCCTGGAGCCGGGCGACGTGATCATCACGGGCACCCCCGAAGGCGTCGCCATGTCCGGCCGGTTCGAATACCTCAAGCACGGTGACGTGGTCGAGATCGAAGCGCCGGGCCTCGGTGCGCAGCGCGTCGTCGTCGGCTGACCAGATGTCCGCCGGCATCGCCCGCCCGTCTCCCGTTGATCGGGGGAACCGGCGGGCGAGGTGGCCGCGTGTCCGGCGCGGCGCTTCCTGTGGTTGCTCAACGCAACTAGCCTGGGGACATGACTCTGGATCTCACCGCCATATACAAGGACCTCCACAGCAACCCGGAACTCTCCTTCCAGGAGACCCGCACCGCCGGCATCGTCGCCGGGCACTTGCGTGAGCTCGGCTTCGAGGTGACGGAGGGCGTGGGCCGGACCGGCGTCGTCGGCGTCCTGGCCAACGGCGTCGGCCCCACCGTGCTGCTGCGCGCGGACATGGACGGCCTGCCCGTCGAGGAGCAGACCGGCCTCGACTACGCCAGCACCGCCCGCGGGACCGATCCGGACGGCAACGACGTCCCCGTCATGCACGCCTGCGGCCACGATGTGCACGTGACCTGCCTGCTCGGGGCGGCCGAACTGCTGGCCGGGTCCCGCGAGGAGTGGTCGGGCACGCTCGTCACGGTCTTCCAGCCCGCCGAGGAGGCCGGAGGCGGCGCCGCAGAGATGCTCCGCGACGGTTTCCTGGACCGTTTCCCGCGTCCCGATGTGGTGCTGGGACAGCACGTCGCGCCGATCCCGGCCGGTTTCATCGGCCTCACGCCCGGCCCGGCCATGGCCGCCGCGGACAGCCTGAGCATCACGCTGCACGGCGTGGGCGGTCACGGTTCGCGTCCCGAGGCGACGGTGGACCCCGTGTACCTCGCGGCCAATGTCATCAACCGCCTGCAGGGCGTGGTGTCCGCGCGAGATCAGCGCCCTGGACACCGCCGTCGTAACGGTGGGCCAGGTTCACGCCGGGACCAAGAACAACATCATCCCGGACAAGGCGACCCTCGGTCTGACGGTGCGCAGCTACCGCGAGGAGGTCCGTTCCAAGGTCCTGGAGAGCGTGGAGCGCGTGGCCAAGGCGGAGGCGCAGGCCTCGGCCAGCCCGAAGGAACCCACGATCGAGTACTTCGAGCGCTTCCCCGTCACGGTCAACGACCCCACCGCGAGCGAGCGGGTCGCCACCGTGCTGCGGGGCGTGCTGGGCGAACAGCGGGTGCTGAACCCGGGGCCGCTCTCCGGCAGCGAGGACGTCGGGGAGTTCTCCACGGCGGCTGACGTGCCGCTGGTCTACTGGTTCCTGGGTGGCGGCGAACCGTCCCTCGCGGAGATCGTGGCGAAGACCGGCCGGATGCCCGACGACATCCCCTCCAACCACTCGCCGTTCTTCGCCCCCGTCATTGACCCGACGCTGGACAACGGCGTGAAGGCCCTGGTGGCCGCCGCCCGGGAGTTCCTGAGCTAGGCGCCGGTCGCAGGGGCGAGCGGGTGCTCGCCCCTGCGACCACGCACCGATTGACAGCCACCATAGAACTTCACGACGCCGTTCAGCGGGCGTGGCCGTCGGACATCCGGCGCGTGGAACCCCGCACTTCTCCGGAGTGCCGCCGGAGGCCCGGTCATTCGGGCCTGAGCGCGCAGCGGAACGCCCCGGCCAGGCTGCGATTTTCGACAGGAATGTCGTGGGCCGGCGGGTATAGCCTGGGACCGACCACACCGAAGGGCTCACACCGAGCGGATCAAGGAGCTGTCATGGGACACGACAAGAACGACGAACTGCGCGAAGAGCACAACGAGCAGGACGAGCAGCGCCAGGAACGCCGCGACGCTGATTTCTTCGAGGGGAACGACGGCGCCGACCTCGGCTCCCAGGACGACCGCCGCGAAGAAGGCGAAGAAAAGAAGCACCACTGATCAGCGTCTCCTCTGCTGAATCCTGAGGCTTCTCAGGGCCCGAATCCCCCGGTCAGCGCGCACTGGCGCGCCGGCCGGGGGATTTTCGTTGTTCTGGAGATTCCGACCACGTCAAATCTTCTGGAGCGCGAAACGAAAGACCAGCGGGATTTTTGAGTGCGAGTTCCGTAGCAATGAGGTCCGAAACGACATCGCAAACTTCGCCCCATGGCGCTCGCTTCCGGACGTTACAGCCACACCGCGGCCACGACCAGGCCATCGCCGATCACCAGCTCTCCCAGTGGTGGATCCACCACTGGGATGCGCACGCCAGGGTCCTGTTCAGCCCGTCTGGGCCATTCGAGTCGTGGCGCTACGGACGACACCAATTCTTCAACAAGAGCGAGTCCTACACGCCCCGCCTGGTCGCCGAACTTCCGCCGCCAACGTGGGCGCCGTGAGTCCACTTGCCGATTGGCCCCGGGTCTCCGTGCCGCCGAAAGGTGGCCAGCAGAATCCGAAGGCCTTCGGCTTCGCCTCATCAACGGCAGTGGTCGGGCCCGCCCCCCTGGTCCTGCAACCAGAACCTCCAACAGAGGCCCACCCCAAAGGGGGAGAGGACAACGTCGGCGCGTACCAGCGAGGCGCACCGCTGAACGGTCCGTTCGACATCAGCAGCGATGCAATGATGAGCTGGTGGCCCAGGCCTTGGGCTCTAGCTGATCGATTTCCCTGTGAGGTCGACACGCAAATTAGGCATCCAGGCAAACACGATAGGACACAACCTTGAGTCGATCCAAGGATAGGCCCATCGCAGCGGCCGTCTTCATGACAGTTCCTCCCTGGATGACAGGAGGAGACCCAAAGCAGCTTCAGGACATATGTGAATGGCATATGAAAAGTACTGATGACTCGGAGAGGCCATACCTCGTACGCACCGCCGAAGCACTGCATGGACGGAGTCCACAGCTCCTGACGATGACTAAATTAGCCGACTCAGGAAACGCAAATAAGCACGGTGCCTTTTCGAGAATGCACCGGCTCAAGCACCTTGACGGCTTAGTGCCGGAAGAGTCGTGGGAGGCAGCCACCAAAGCACACAGCCGCCTCGTGGAGCATTACCCGCAAGAACCAACGGCGCTCCTGATGAGCATGCGAATGCTCATCAGTTCGGCTCCCACCGCGGAGAAAGCCGCCAAGGTGCTCCACAGGTCGTTTGCGGAATGGTTCCTGGACTCCGCACCCGAGGCGTCCTGCTACTTGATCGAAGTCTCAGAAACGCTCGGATATCGCTACTCCGTCACCAGGGCGCTCCTGAATACGCATGACCCCGCTCGAACGGAGCATGGCCGGGCTACTCAAGACCTCCTGTTCGAATCGGCGCGGGGCTTGTTTAGCGACACAACCTTCGGGTTGAGCGCCTACCTCGATTGCATGTGCACCAGCCTCAGCCCGGAGGTTTGGGCATTTCCGATTGGTCGCCCAGGTGCTGTGATTCTGATCCTCTTCGGGGCGCCGATGTCAGGCCAGTCGAGCTTGCCACTCGACAAGATTCAGTTGTTTTCACCAGCGGGCTACGGAGGATACAAAAGCCGCGTGGATCCGACGATCAAGTCGTCCGTACTGGCAAAGGCTGCCTCCTGGTGGATCCAGCAACTCAACACCCTATTTTCTGTGGCTACGGAACCCGCCAATTACGTGCGAAATGAAACCTACGAGCCATCCATGGCCATGGAGAAGCTACTCACCCTGGAACAGGTTTTTCGTGATTGCCAATCCATCGCAACTGCCACTCGGGACCGGCATGCTCGGTTGAGTCTGGCGTTCCAGGCCCTTGTGCGGATACAGGGCCTGGTGCCAGGGCTAACCTGGAAGAAGGTGGCTGGCCTCTCAGAGGTGCGATTAACCTTGGCACTCATCCAGGAGAGCATGCCAGCAAAGCTTCATCCAGTTTTTCTTCCCCGAGCCGAGCAAGCAATAGAGGCATTGGAAGAACTTGAACGAGGCTTTTTTCTCGCCAACCTGGCCGGCGAAGACGAAGTGAGACTCCCTGGCCCAAGGGGGAAAGAGGAAAATGTGCCCCGGCGTCAAGCCGTCACAGAGTGGTTGCTGTTGTACAGAAACAGCCTTCACGGCTTCGACAAGACCCCGACACTTCGTCAACGCGCTCTACTGGCTGCACACGACGGGAGGATTCCCGGGGCCATAGCTGATTTGGCCTGGCTGCAACTTTTGGCTCTTCTCGCCCGGCCCGAGTCGTTGAGTCGCTTTCGGCGAAAGACCGGAAGAAGCTCACAGGCCTCTGAGTGACTACCGGCCGTTCCTAGCCGCGGCGCCAGGATCCGCGTTCGCAGTTCTCGGTTGCGCGGCGGAGGTAGCAGCTTTTCGTTGCGGATCTGCTGCTCGGTCTTGAGCCGCCGCAAGGTCGACGCCGTCTTCCGGCCCTCTTCGCGGTGGTTAATCGCAGCGGCTTCACGGGAGGCGACCCGGCCCTCGTATCGGCGCGGTAGCGGTCGATGTAGCTAGCACAATGAGCCTCAATCAACCCGTTCCAGTCCGCCGCACACAGCGCACGCCGGCCATTCGCCCACAGCCAATGGCCAGCTGCCTCTCGTCAGCGCGCCTTTCAAGCGCCTGCAGGCGAAGCCCGAATCGTTCGCCCTATCCCCGGCGGACGGCTCGCTTCAGGCATGCCGCCTTGCGAGCTGACAGGCGATGATCCACACTTCACGCTGGACACCGGACATCCGCCCGAACTCCTGCGGCGCCAGCGCACAAAACCCCGTTCCCCGCACGGTCGCCATGCCGTGCGCGACCGATGCCTTTGACGCTCGTGATGGTTTCTTGAAGAATGGCCGTGCGGGGCGCATCTCGCGATCCGGTGACGTCCGGAGAGGGAAATCCCAGCTCAGAGCGATGGCGCCACGCTCCGGTCCCGTGTGGATCCGGACGGCCGGGGTTCTCCCTCGGCGCCGAGTGCACCTCGCCCGGGAACGGATTGACCCGAACAACCGAAGGAGAGCACGACATGACATTCGACAGTGACTCGCAACTCGACGCCCCTGTGCCGTCGACCACGGAATCGGGAGCCCGTCGCGACAGCGACGCCCACTCGCTCAGCGTCGGCCCGGACGGCCCCCTGCTGCTCCATGACATCGCACTCATCGAAAAGCTGGCACGTTTCGACCGGGAGCGCATCCCGGAGCGCAGCCCCCACGCGAAGGGCTCCGGGGCCTTCGGGCAGCTCGAGGTCACCGAGGACGTCTCGGCCTACACCAAGGCGAAGCTGTTCCAACAGGGCGCCGTGACCCCGATGCTCGCCCGGTTCTCCACGGTGGCCGGCGAACTCGGCTCGCCGGACAGCTGGCGGGACGTGCGCGGTTTCGCGCTGAAGTTCTACACCGAAGACGGCAACTACGACATCGTCGGCAACAACACGCCGGTCTTCTTCGTCCGCGATCCGATGAAGTTCCCCGACTTCATCCACTCCCAGAAGCGCCTGCCGGACTCCGGTCTGCGGGACGTCAACATGCAGTGGGACTTCTGGACGCTCTCCCCCGAATCGTCGCACCAGGTCTCGTACCTCATGGGCGACCGCGGCATCCCGCGGAGCTGGCGCCACATGAACGGCTACTCCTCCCACACCTACATGTGGGTCAACGAGGCCGGCGAGCGCTTCTGGGTCAAGTACCACTTCCTGACCGAGCAGGGCCTCGAGTTCCTCACGAACGACGAAGCCGCCACCCTGGCCGGCGAGGACGCCGACGCCCACCGCCGCGACCTCTTCGAGGCGATCGGCCGCGGCGAGTTCCCGTCCTGGCGCGTCGAGGTCCAGATCATGCCGTACGAGGAGGCCCGAAGTTACCGCTTCAACCCCTTCGACCTGACCAAGGTGTGGTCGAAGAAGGACTACCCCCGCATCCCGGTGGGCCGCTTCACGCTCAACCAGAACCCGGTGAACCACTTCGCCCAGATCGAGCAGGCCGCGTTCAGCCCGTCGAACCTGGTGCCCGGCACCGGCGTCTCCCCGGACAAGATGCTGCTGGCCCGGACCTTCTCCTACCCGGACGCGCAGCGGAACCGCCTCGGGACCAACTTCAACCAGCTGCCGGTCAACCGCCCGGCCGTCCCGCTGAACTCCTACGACAAGGAAGGGGCCATGCAGTATCACCACAGCGGCGCGGCCCCCGCCTACGCCCCGAACTCGTACGGCCGTCCGTACCAGGAGACGCAGGGCCGGGACGAGAACGGCTGGGAGGCCGACGGCGAGCTGGTCCGTTCCGCGTACACGCTCCACGCCGAGGATGACGACTTCGGTCAGGCCCACACCCTGGTCCGCGACGTCATGAACGACGCCGAGCGGGACCGCCTCGTCGACACGGTCGTCGGCATGGTGTCCGGCCAGGTCGTGGAACCCGTCCTCAGCCGCGTCTTCGAGTACTGGAAGAAGATCGACCAGGAGGTCGGCGAACGGATCGAGGCCGGCGTGCGGGCCGACGGCGCCGCCTGATCCCGGGCGCGCTGGGCAGGCTCTGACGGCCTGACCACGAAGCCCGTCCGAACCGGTGAAGCCACCGGTTCGGACGGGCTTTCGTGTGCCCGGAACCGGGTATCCGGGAACCGCGAGCATCACCCGGCCCGTGTCAGGCGAGCAGGATCCCGGCCCACGCGGCCAGGAGGCACAGCGCCGCGCCGCCCAAGCCGTAGAGCACCGCCCGCAACGGCTCGCGGTTGTGCAGAAGCCGGACGGTCTCCAGGCTCGCCGTGCTGAAGGTCGTGTACCCGCCGAGGAACCCGGTGCCGGCGATCAGCAGGGCTTCCGGGCCGATCCTCTGGGCCGCCACAGCCCCGGCCAGCACGCCCAGGGCGAAGGACCCGGTCACGTTGATGACCAGGGTCGCGAAGGGGAAGTCCGTGGGCCAGCGGCGCCGCACCGCGCCGTCGAGCATGAATCGCGCGACGGCGCCCACCCCTCCTGCGAGGGCCAGCCAGAGCGGGATGAGCGCGCTCATGCCGCGCCTCCCGGCGTCGCGCGGCCGTCCCGGCGCGTTTCCCTCAGCCGGTGGCTCAGCGCGGCGAGCCAGATGCCGAGGGCCGTGGCGGCGCCCCCGAGCAGGAGCGTCGCGGCGAGGTAGCCGAACGCCTCTGCGAGGCGGCCGGCCTGCAGCAGATGGACGGCGTCGACGGCGAAGGTGCTGTACGTGGTGAAGGCGCCCAGGAAACCGGTGCCGGCCATGAGACGGATGCGGCGCGCCCAGCCGATGTCCGAGCCGCGGCGGATGAGCGACTCCAGCAGCAGGCCGAGCAGGAAGGCGCCCAGCACATTGATCAGGACGGTCGCCAACGGCCAGCCGCCGGGGGCCGGGACGACGACGGACAGCCCGTACCGCGCGTAGGCGCCGAGCACTCCACCGCCGAACACCCAGCCGATCGCCCGGGGATCCAGATGCAGAGGGGGGACCGCGCCGTGGGCGGTGGTCCTGGACGGCTCCCGCATCGGTCAAGCTCCCTCCGGACGGTGTGACACGGCTTCGACACACGCCGCCTTCCAAGGCTAGCGCGAAGTTCCCCGGGAGCCCGGCGCGGCGAGCGATGACCCGCTCTTCCCGCGTCATCCCGCGGAAGTGGCGAAGTGGACTCTCAGTTCACGCCGATTTTTTGAAGATGTCATTTCATGACAAATTTAAAAACCTCTTGACTGCGAGTTAACTTCTCCTGCATTCTCAGTCGGGGGGCAACACCAATCAAAATCAGGAGGAATCATCGTGCGATCCACGTCAGGCCTCAAGAGGCTGGGAACCATGTGCGCTGTCGGTGCACTCGCCACAGTCGGCCTTTCCGTCAACACGGCCTGGGCCGGCCAGAACAACCCGGACGACAGCCAAGCGTTCACCTCGAAGTCAGGCCAGGCCGAGAGCTTCGTCTTCAAGAGCAAGTCACATCATGTCGATCGCAATACTGTCAGCGGAATGCTGGAGGAGTCCTTCGGCTCGGCGCCCGGATCCCAGTTCAAGCAAGTCCGGGGACCAGCAGCTCGGCACCGGTCACCTCTCCCGCTTCGTCCAGGTGATCGACGGTCACGAAGTGGCGGGTTCCTCCGTCGCCCAGACCCTCGACAAGGACGGCGCCCTGATCCAGGCCATGGGTTCCGTGGCCACCGGCACCACGAGCGCCACGTTCCCGCAGCAGCGCGATCTGGCCAAGGGTGAGAAGGCCGCCAAGGAAGCCGCCGCCACCCAGGTCAAGCTCCCGGCCTCCAAGGCCAAGGTCACCAAGACCGTCTGGTACGCACCGGCCCTCGCAGGCTTCCCGGAAGGCGGCACCGTCGGTCAGCCCGCTTACCAGGTCGTGGTGAGCAACAAGGACGCCAGCTTCACCGTCACCGTCGCCGCCACCGGCGCACCCACGGTCCTGGCCACCGCCACCAACACCCACGAGCTCAACCGCGCCGTGTGTGACGCCAACCGCTACAGCGCCGTCACCTATGACGACCTCAAGTGCGGCGTGGGCACCAAGAACGTCCTGAAGCGCAAGGAAGGCCAGGCGGCCTCCACCGTGGCCGACGTCAACGCCGTCTACAACTTCTTCGGCGACACCAGCTCCTTCTACGCCGCCAACACCAACGCCGGTGACCTGACCACGCTAGTGGGCGCGAACTACAACGACGGCGTCGGCACCGCGATCCGCGGCAGCGTCCGCCAGTGCGTCAGTGGCGATTCCTGCCCCTACACCAACGCCTTCTGGTCCGATGAGATCAGCGCGATGGTCTACGGCGAGGGTGTCACCACCGATGACGTCACCGGCCACGAGCTGACCCACGGCGTGACCTCCAAGACCAACGGACTGCTCTACCAGAACGAGTCCGGCGCCATCAACGAGTCCATGTCCGACATCTTCGGCGAACTCACCGACATCACCAACGGCAGCGCCGATGACACCGCCGCCAACCGCTGGAAGATGGGCGAGGGCAGCTCGCTGGGCGTCATCCGTGACATGAAGAGCCCGAAGAACTACCAGCAGCCAGGAGATCTACAAGGGCACGTACTGGCACGCGACCAGCACCAACCCGAACCAGAACAACGACCAGGGCGGCGTCCACACCAACAGCGGCGTGGGCAACAAGCTGGCCTACCTGATCACCGACGGCGCGACCTTCAACGGTCAGACCATCACCGGCCTGGGCGTCCACAAGACGGCCGAGCTGTACTGGACCACGCAGACCCTGCTGCCGTCCAACGCCACGTACGCCTCCCTCAAGAGCGCACTGAAGCAGGCCTGCACCGCGAACGTCACCAACGGCGTCGCCGGCACCACCACCGCAGACTGCACCCAGGTGAACAACGCGATCACCTCGGTGGGCATCTGATCCCTCTCCATCCCGCGAAGTAACAGATGGTGCCCCTTCCCAGCACGGGAAGGGGCACCATCTGTTCTCTCGCGAGGAGCCGGAGCCGTGCCTACGATGGCTTCATGGGAGCGGTGCAGGGGGAAAGCGTCATCCGGGTGACTCGTGCGAGCACGAACAACCTGAGGAATGTCAGTGTGGACGTGCCCAAGAAGGCGCTGACCGTGGTCACCGGGGTGTCGGGATCCGGGAAATCCTCGTTGGTGCTCGACACCATCGCCGCGGAAGCCCAGCGGCTGGTCAACGACTCCTACCCGACCTTCGTCCGCAACCGCCTGCCGCAGCTCCCCGCCCCGGAAGTCCAGGCCATGGGAGGCCTCACCTTCACAGCCCTCATCGATCAGCGGCGGTTCACCGGCAACGCACGGTCCACGGTGGCGACGGCGTCCGACGTCGCGCCCTTGCTGCGGCTGGTGTTCTCCCGCATCGGGGAACCCTCCGCCGGTTACTCCCCGGCATACTCCTTCAACGACCCCACCGGCATGTGCCCCCGGTGCGAAGGGCTGGGCACGGTGGTCGACATCGACGTCGAGGCGCTGATCGATCCCGCGAAGAACATCGACGAGGGCCCGGTGCGCTTCAGCCAGTTCCGGCCCGGCGTCTACCGCTGGAAGCGTTTCGCCTACAGCGGGCTGTTCGACCGGAAGAAGCCGCTCGGCGAGTACACCCCGGAGGAAATGGATCTCTTCCTCTACGCCGATCAGCTCAAGCTTGAGGACCCGGACCCGCGGTTCCCCAAGACCGCGCGGTTCGACGGCGTCGTCACCCGGATGCGCGACGTGTACGTCAAGAACCGTCCGGAGAAGATCGCGGCGCCGGTGCGCGAAGAACTGGATCACCTCACGTCCCGCCGCACCTGTCCCGATTGCCACGGCGCCCGGCTGAATGCCGCAGCCCGGAACAGCCTGATCGACGGCCGTTCGATCGCCGACTGGTCCGCCCTGTCCGTGGCGGAACTCCGCACCCTCCTGGAGGAGATGGACGACCTGCGGGTGGAGCCCGCCCTGGTGGGGATCCGCCACACACTCGACGCGCTGCTGTCCGTGGGCCTGGGGTACCTCTCCCTGGACCGCCAGTCGTCGACGCTGTCCGGCGGGGAGGCCCAGCGCGTGAAGATCGTGCGCCACCTGGGCAGCGCCCTCACCGATGTCACCTATGTCTTCGACGAGCCGTCCACCGGGCTGCACCCCGCCGATGTCCGTCGCCTCAACCGGCTCCTGCACAGGCTGCGGGACGAGGGCAACACCGTGCTCGTGGTGGAGCACCACCCGCAGGTGATCCGGGTCGCCGATCACGTGATCGACATCGGCCCCGGCGCCGGTCCGGACGGTGGCACGGTCCAGTTCGAGGGAACGCCGGACGCACTGGCGGAGAGCGGCACCCTCACGGGACGGCTGATCTCGCGACCGCTCCACCTCAAGGAGACGCCCCGGGTGCCACGAGGCGCCGTCACCGTGCGGCAGGCGGCCGCCCACAATCTGCGCGGCTTCGACGTCGACGTGCCGCTCGGCGTCCTCACCGCGGTGACCGGCGTCGCGGGCTCCGGCAAGAGCTCCTTCGCCACCGCGGAACTGCCGCGCCAGCATCCGGAGTTCACCGTGGTGGGCCAGGACCCGCTCCGCGGCGGGGTCCGCTCCACATCCCTCAGCGTCCTCGGCATCGCCGACGAGGTCCGCGACGTGTTCGCCGACGCCGGCGGGCTCGCCCCGGCCTGGTTCAGCTTCAACTCGAAGGGCGCCTGCCCCGCGTGCAAGGGCAAGGGCTACATCACGACGGAACTCGCGTTCCTGGACGACGTCGCCACGCCCTGCGACGTGTGCGGCGGCGCACGGTTCAACGGCGAAGCGCTGAGCGTGCGGATCGGCGGCCACACCATCGCCGACGTCCTGACCATGACCGCGGCATCCGTGGCCCGGCTCTTCTCGGAGCATCCGGCGATCGTCTCCGCCATGACCTGGCTGGAACGGGTGGGTCTGGGGTACCTCGCCGTGGGGCAGTCCCTCGACACCCTGTCCGGCGGGGAGAAGCAGCGGCTCCTCCTGGCCCGGCACCTGCAGGCCTCCGGCGACCTCGGCGCCGAACGCATCGTGCTGGACGAACCCACCACGGGCCTCCACCCGAGTGATGTGGACCGGATCAACGATCTGTTCGCGGAGCTCGTGGACGCGGGCGCGACCCTCGTAGTGGTGGAGCACAATCTCCGGGTCGTCGCGCAGGCCGACCACGTCATCGACATCGGCCCCGGAGCCGGATCGGACGGGGGAAGCCTGCTGTTCGCCGGCCGCCCCGCGGATCTGCTCGAGTGCGCCGACTCGCAGACCGGCCATGCCCTCGCTCTGGCCTCGGCGCGCTGAGACCGGCCGGCGAGGAGGAGGTCGGCAGTGGCCGCGGAACAGTCTTCACATCGCGTCTGGATCCTCCAGGCGACGGAACACCTCATCGGTTCGACCCTGCACGGGGGCACCACGGTCCCGCGGTTCATGATCGACACGCTGCGGCTGGTGAAGCCGTCGTCCCTGGACCGCTTCGCCTTCTCCGCCGCGGAACGCCAGACCATCGGCGCGGCCATGATCATGGCCCAGGTCCGCGTCAACGATCTGACGGCCGCCCTGGACCTGGCGGAAACTGTGCGGGAATCGCGGCTGGCGGTCGCGCCCGTCGCCACGGACGCCGTCCCCGCCTTCCTGGCCCTGGAGGCGGCACTGTCCGAAGCAGCCCTCGCCGCCGGCCTGTCCACCTCCGCCCTGGAGCACGGCGTCCGGCTCGCCGACTACGCCGCGGCCCATGGAGATCCCCGCTGGATTCAGCGAGCCCACGGTCTGCTGGCGGCGGCCGCGGCTTTCGGAGGCGAGCATCTTCTGGCGGAGGACCATCTGAACGCCCTCCGGAGTCTTGCCCGCGAACAGGGCTGGGACACCCGCCGGGCCGAGTACATGGAGGGCATCGCGGAATCCCTCCTCGCCTTCACGCAGGCGAACCGGGGAAGGATGGACCGTCTCCTGCCCCGGGTCGAAGCGCTGCAGGGGGCCGACGCGAGCGCCGCGTCGCTCGTGGTCATGGTGTCCGTGCTGTGCCATGTCCTGCACGGCCGGCTCCACGAGGCCATGGCCCAGGCGTCATTGCTGGCCATGGGCAAGAGCCAGCCGTTCACGCCGAAGCTCCTCCGCGACTACGCCGTGTCCCTTCAGGCGTTCCTCCTCATCCTCCGCGGTGATCCCCTTCGCGCGCAGGGCATGCTGCGGGGCCTGGAATCCTCGGAGAACCACTTCCTCTGCACCGGCACGCTGCGCGCGTCGGCGGCGCTGCAGCTTCAGGACTACCGGGGCGTCCTGAGCGGGACGAGCGACTGCCTCCAACTGCGCAGCGCCCACAACCTCTGGACGCTGCCCCAGGTGCTGCTGCGCCGGTCCATCGCGAACTTCCGGCTCGGCAACACCCAGACGGCCCTTCACGAGTTCGGCGACGCGGTGCAGCTCCTCCGGCTCTCGGCTTCAGGCCCGGCCCTGCTGACCACACCGGTCCCGGAGCTCGAGTACCTCGCGGCCCGGCTGGCACAGCACTCCCCCGAGCTGGCAGCCGACGCGGCACTCCTGGTCCGGCAGGCCGACGACGTGCTGCAGACCGCGGAGCCGGCGCTCGTGCTGCCCGCGTTGTCCGAGCGGGAACGGCTCGTCGCCACCATGCTACGGTCGGACACGCCACTCCCGCAGATCGCGCAGCAACTCCACGTCGCCCCGAGCACCGTGAAGTCCCAGGCGATCGCCATCTACCGCAAGCTCCAGGTGAACTCCCGCCAGGAGGCCGTGGAACTTCTGGAGCGCAGCGGCTTCTTCGAAAGCTGAGACGCCGTTCACCACCCTGCGTGACGGGCTTCACGGAACCGGCCGCAGCAGGTGGAAAGCCCGGTGGAAAAACACTCCGATCCCGCTCCGCCGCACGTCCGCCCGGATAGTTTCTCCAGGTCAGGCAGGCCCTTCTGAGGCCCTGCGCAGTCCCGGCCGCAGCGAGCCGCCGGGCCGGAGATTTCCAGGAGCCCCCATGACCGAGCACTTCCACAGCCACCACAGGACCCCCGCGGAGGCGGGTCCCGGGGGTATCCAGCCTCTGGATCTTCCGGCCGGCACCGGGCGGCCGCAGCACTCGCGGCGCTCGGTGGTCAGGGCGGCCGCGTGGTCGGTCCCGGTGATCGCGGCGGCTGTGGCGGCCCCGGCCGCCGTCGCGAGCGCGGCTCCCGGGCTCATGCTGACCGGGGTGCCGGGCGTCGTCGTCGCAGGGGCACTGGTGAAGAGTGTGATCACGACGGCGACGGCGACCGGCGGGCAGGACGTCGCGGTGACGCTGCCGGCCGGCTTCGCCTGGGTGGACGGCGCGGGCGGCGCGGGCCTGCCACGCGTGGTCGGGCGAGGAGACGGCGCGTTCACCGTGCCGCCGTTCCGGGCCGGAACCGTTGCCGGGACCGCGTCGGTGACGGCGGAGATCCGGGGGACCAGCGCCACGGCGACGGCGGTCCTGACCGTGGAGGCGGTGTACTCGATGGCCCTCCTCGGCGGCACCAACGCCATCGGCGACGGCCCCGACGAGTTCCGTGCCGATTTCACGGCGATCGTCCCGCGCGGCGTGCGCCCCCGGCGTCTCGAGTACCTCTTCTACCCGGAGGCCGGCACCGGCTGGACGGCCCTGAGTCCGACCGCTCCCCCGACCGGCCAGCGCTACGACGTGGTGCACGCCCAGCGCCTGGACGACGACTTCGAGCGGATCTTCCTCTCAGCCCGGGGCGACGCAGACGTTCCCAACGCCCCGTTCGGCTCCTACTCGTGGCCGATCCGCGCCACCTGGCCCGACGGCACCGTGACCACGCTGTCCATGCCATTCGAGCACGTCCACTTCGGCAGCGACGGCCGGCCCCTCGGCGTCAACGCCTGGGACACCATCACCTCCGGCGTGCCGGGATATCCGGGCCCCGATTCCCAGACCGGCTGGGGCAACGTCATCGACGCGGGCTCGGACGGGCTGATCGACGGCAACCGCTTCTTCGTCGGCGCGAAGACCTCCGGGCGCACTCCCGCGCGGGGCAACGACCGGACCACCTCAGTGTTCTTCCAGTTCGTCCACGAATCCGGCACCGCCGCCTCCATCACCCCCGCACCGCGCGCGCTGACCGTCCCGAACTACGTCTCCGACGCCTCCGGCGTGTACCTCGGAGCCACCCTCGGCTCATTCCGCCTCGACCTGCCGGGCTACTGGAAGCTGCTCGTCTGGCCCCAGAGCAGCAACTCGCAGCCGGGCAACCCCGCCACCCCCGACGGCGTCGCGTGGGACCCCGCCACCGAACCCGGCCATCAGCTCGGCTCGGTCTTCTACCGGCTCACTCCTTGAACTCGCCTCCTGAACTCGCCGCGAGAGAACAGCTGGTGCCCCTTCCCGGCGCGGGAAAGGGCACGAGCTGTTCCTTCGCGAGCCGGGCAGGGAGCGGTCAGGGCGCGGTGCGGCGGAGCAGCGCGACGCCCGTGACCAGCTCCCAGGCGATGATCGTGTAGACCGACCCCCGTTCCCAGACGCCGTCCGGCAGCCAGGTGTGGGTCGTCAGGAGCACGGCGAACACGAAACCCGCCGCGCCCAAGGACCGTGCTGATCCTCCGGTACAGCGCGCCGCCGGGCTGGTCCCGGAACGCGAGCGCGTCTCCGGTCCCCGCCACGAGTGCCGCGGCATTGCCGGCCCCGATGGCCGCCACGGCCCCCAGGCCGTGGAACAGCATCAGCCCGTTGGCCGCGTTCTCCGGTGAGCCGTGCACCAGACCCACCACGGCGATGCCGGCGGAGTGCACGAGGAGAAGGGCGAAGAGGGCGCCGCGGCGCCGTCGTCGGCCGGCATCCGCGGCGAGGAGCGCGACGACGGCGAGGGTGATCAGCAGTCCCTCGCCGATGAAGCCGGCGTTCATCACTTCGGCGAGGCGGGACTCCATCGCCCGGCCCTCGAAGACTCCCCCGGCAGGGACGCCGAGGTCACTGATGTAGTTCCGCGCGTAGTCGTAGCCGGGGAAGCCGAGCGCGGCGATCGTCTCGCAGAACAAGTACCAGCACGCGGCCAGGACGAACAGGACCGCGGCGGCGCGCACGGCGGGACGGGACAGGGATGGCGGAGCAGCCTGGGATGAGGACACGACCGGACTTCCTTCCACGAGGGCGGCGGCCCGCCCGTTCAGGGACAGGGGCTCAGTATTCGAGGGCTCAGAACCCGGGGGCTCAGTACTCGCCCTTGATCACGAAGTATGAGCCGCGGATCTCCCCGGCCAGCTTCGACTTCTGGCGGGCGAACTTGAAGCGGGACGCCAGCTCCTCCGGGACCTCCATGCCCTGGGAGAGCTTGAAACCCACGGCCCGCTTCCCGCCGTCCTCCAGCGTGTACATCACGTTGAGGACCAGGCCCGATTCGTAGATGACGTAGTCCATGCGGATCCCGTCCACCTCGAAGGAGGAGACCTCCAGCGGCGTGGAGGCGATGACGATCTCCCGTTCCTCCCGCAGGATGCGGTTCACGCGCTCCAGGACCTCGGGCGCGTCAGCGGCGGGCTGGACGGTGAAGACGTGGTCGTACTTGTTCTTGAAGTACCGGGCCTCATTCGCCCGCAGGCCGGCGAGCGCGTCCACGACGGGCGAGGACTCCAGACCGGTGGTGGAGACGTTGACGAAATCCACGATGTACGACATGAGACCTCCTGGGATCGGTTGACTACAGCAACCATAGCGAACCGGAGTGACGGATCCGTCGCGGGGAGACACCAGGGGCCCTCCGGCACTGCCGGAGGGCCCCTGGTATGGGAATCACTGTTTGACGCAGTTCTCCGCGAACCGGTCGTCCTTCACACAGGGTTCAATCGCGACCATGAACCGTGCGCTGAAGTCGGCCACGGTGCCGAGCGGGCTCGCCAGCCAGCCGCCGCCCTCCTTGACGGCCACGAGCGGGGCGGTGTCCAGCCCGATGTTGCGCAGCAGTTCGACGTCCTTGAGGCAGCCGCCCCGCTTCTCGGCGTCGCCGAAACCACCGAGCGGTGTCATCCAGACACAGCTGTCGGCAATCTGGAGAGCGGCGCCTCCAGCGCCGTTACGGCTCTTGATCTCGGCGCCGAGCTTCAGGTTGATGCGCGCGACGTCGCCGTCCACCTTCGCGTCGCCGCCCGCCTCCTGCACCGTGAACTCGAGCTGACGCAGCGAGCGCGAAACGGCCGGGTTCATCAGGGAGCCGCCGTAGATGGAGACCAGCCGGCGCTCGGCCAGCGGCAGCGTTTCGGCGAAGGGCGTCGGGTCCGCGGCGCCGGACGTGAGCGTCGCCGCCAGCCCGTCGAACATGCCCTTCGCGGCGGCTTCCGGGGTGTCGAAGCGCTTGGCGTCCACCACACGGGATCCACGGTCAGCCTTGGAGCCGTGCCGGCCCAGCATCTGACGGCCCAGTTCCGCGCCGGACATCATGGGGCTGATATACCAATCCCCCTCCTTGACGGTGACCAGGCCGAACTGCGTTGCGGGGCCGAGCTGGCGGTGCAGGGAATCCACGTCGATCGTCAGCGGGAGCATGCGCTTGAGCTGCTCGAGGGACTTCTCCTTCTGCCGCTCCAGCTCCCGCTTGATCTCCTCCTCATCGGCGCCGGTGGCCTTGGCCCGGTCCCGCGCGCCGGCTTCACTCGCCGTGGACTGCAGCTCGGCGATCTTTTCGGCGTCGCCGTCGATCACGAGACGACCGCTGGTGATCTCGACGAATGTCACCCCGTCCGCGATCTTCTCCTCGGAGAACGTCAGGGAGTTCTCTTTGACGTTCAGGCTCTGGAAGGCGTCCTGGCTGCGTTTCAGAGTGTCCAGGCCGCCGCTGGGCTTCAGCTTCGCAGCCTCCTGGGTCACCTGGTTGATGAACTTGGCCTCGCTGGGAGCCATGATCGAGGTCAGCTTGAGCAGGTCATGTGACCCGATGCCGTCGATGACATTGGTGACCGCGGCCGTGGGCGTGGCGCCCCCGCCCGGTCCCCGGACGAGCGCCCAGAGCCCCACCCCTCCGATGCCGAGCACGACGACGAGCGCCGCCACGAGCGCGATGACCAGCCCCTTGCGCGACTTCCGCGGCGGGCGAGGAGCATGGTCCGGCGTCGGCGGCAGGGCGGGCGCCTGGGTGGGAACGCCGTGCGGCTGCGGAGCCGGGACACCGAACGGTTCGGGCCGGAACCCGTCTACCGGCTCAGGCTGGCCCACGGGCTCTGGCTGATGCACCGGCTCAGGCTGCTCAACAGGCTCGGGCACCTCGCCCGGGTTCCGGGCCTGTCCGTTCTGCTGCTGGGCAGCGCTGTCCGCTGCCGGATCGTTCGATGTCACAGTCCTGCTCCGTTCATTCCTTGTCCCCCTGCCCGGAACTACCCGGCGTGCCGGAGATCCGGCGGCCACCCCGTGTCAGACGGAGCGGCGACGAGCGGCCCACCGGACGGCCGCGGGATTCCCCGCGGACCGGCCCTCGGCGGGCGGCATCACCACAGTCTCACCGAGTATGCCGCGAGCAGGCAAACCTGTCATGTCGCAGGATCGGCCCGTATCAGCCCCGCGTGAGCCAGAGGGCCAGGACCGAGGCGACCATCACGAGCGGGGCGGCCACCAGGCCCAGGCGGACATAGGCGCCCCAGCTGACGCTGACGCCGACCGTCTTGAGGCGGTCGTGCCAGAGGAGCGTGGCCAGGGATGCCCACGGCGTCACGAGGGGCGCCGTGTTGACGCCGATCAGCAGACTGCCGAGCAGCTGAGGCGAGGTCGCGAACGGCTCCAGGCCCAGATACGCGGGCAGATTGTTGACGGCGTTGGAGCCCACGGCGCCGCTTCCGGCCATGGCCAGCAGCTGCGGAAGGCCCGAGCCCTGATTGCCGAGACCGGCCAGGACCGTCGTCACGCCGAGCGAATGCACGGACTGCACCACCAGGAAGAGGCCGCAGACGAACACGATCAGCGGCCCGGGGAACAGCCGCCAGCTCAGGGAGGCCCGGCGTCGCACGGCGAACACCGCGAGCAGCACCACCGCGGCGGCACACGCCGGGATCCACGGCTCCAGACCGCTCGTGAGCAGAGGCAGCAGCACGGCGGTCACCACGGCCGAGATCCAGAAGAGCACCGTGTCCTCCGGCGGCTTCACGGTCTCGGGGGTGAACGTGCCGCGCAGTTCCTTCCGGAACAGCAGGAAGATGAGGAGCGCCGGAAGCAGGCTGGCGACCAGCGCCGGCGCCCAGAGCAGCTGCAGGAACCCCCCGGCACTGCCGTCGCCGAGCCGATGGGTGGCGAGCAGATTGCTCAGATTGGACACCGGCAGCCACAGCGACGCCGTGTTGGCCAGCCAGACGGTGGTCAGGGCGAACGGGAAGGGGCGCAGGCCGGCATGCGACGCCAGGAGGACGACCACGGGCGTCAGGAGCACGGCCGTCGTGTCGATCGAGAGGAACGCGGTGCACAGGATGGACAGCAGCACGATCAGGAGCCACAGGAGGACCGTCCGGCCACGGGCCAGGCGGGCCAGGAGCCCCGAGACCGCGCGGAACACCCCGGCGTCGGCGGCGAGTTCGGCCACCACGGTGATCCCTCCCGCGAACAGCAGCACCGGCAGCACGCGCTCGCCCAGCGCGAGCGCCTCGGTGGCCGGCAGCACGCCGGTGAGCACCGCGATGCCGCCGAGGAGAAGGAGACCGAAGCCGATCAGGAGAAGTCGCACGTTCTGATGGTACGGACCCCGGCTCTCGACAGGACACCCGACCCACGTCAGAGTGGATTCATGAGCACCGTGGACACCCGCGCACCCCGGCCCGACGGCCTCAGCACCGCCCCCGCCGCCTGGGACGAGGTGGAACGCCTCTTCTCCCTCGGCGGGGACGCGGCGGGCTGCTGGTGCCAGTGGTTCAGACTCCGTCCGGCCGAATGGAAGAGCCACTCGCGCGAAGAGCGCAAGGAACTGCTGCACGGGCAGTTCCTTCAGGACAGCCTGCCGCCGGGGGTGCTGGCGTTCGTCGACGGCGAGGCGGTGGGCTGGGCGGCAGTGGCCCCGCGCTGCTGTTATCCCCGCGTGGAGCACGTGCAGCTCGTGCAGCGGGCCGACCGCGCTGCCCCCGCCCGAGGACGGCGAGCACTGGGTGGTGAGCTGCTTCGTGGTGGCGCGGACGCACCGCCGTCGCGGGGTGGCCCGCGCACTGCTGGACGCGGCGGTCGCCTTCGCGGCCGAGCACGGGGCCGACTGGGTGGAGGGCTACCCGGTGAACACCGCCAGCCGGCCCAAGGCGACGTCCTCGGATCTGTTCCACGGGACGGTGGCGCTCTTCGAGCAGGCGGGCTTCGAGTCGGTGTACGACGGCGTGCCCGGCCGCGCGCTCATGCGTCGCCGGGCGCGGGAGAACCGGACGGCCTAGCCTCGGCCGCGCCTCTCGCCGCCAGGACCTCGATCCAGGCGACGGACGCCTGAATGGCGAGGGTGAGGCCTTCGGCCACCCGTTCGGACGGCGTCGCGGCGGCGACCGCCTCGTGAAGCGCCGGCTGCGAGAGCGGGGACGTGAGCCAGAGGGGGTCCGGCGAGACGGCGTCGGCCGCCGAACCGAACACGACGGCGTCGAGCATCGACACCACCGCGACCCGCTGCCGCGCCGGGACCCCCGCCTCGGCGAGCAGCGCGACCAGCGTCTCGTATACAGCGAGCGTGGGCCGGTCATCCACCATGCGGCCCATCAGGAGCGGGATCGCAGCGGGGTACTGGGCCACGGCCTCGCGGTACGAGCGGATCCAATGCTCCACGCGCTCCTGCCAGGGGCGGTCCGCGTCCCGCAGCGCGTCGAGGCTGATCTTCCGGTAGAACCGCTCGCGGAGCGCGTTGATGATCTCGTCCCGCCCGCCGCTGAGGTGGTGATACAGCGACGACGGGTTCACGCCCAGGTGCTTGCCGATCCCCTGGATGGTGAAGTCATGGTGGCGGTCGATCAGTTCCAGCGCCGCGTCCAGGATGATGTCGCGCGAGAGAAGACGCGTGCGGGGTCTGGCCATGGTCCGAGTATTCCAGTTCCCGCCTGCACGGCCTAAAACCAAATGCCATTTGATTAAAATGTGATCCAGGCCATACCATGGTGAAAACTTTCGTTGCATACCAGACAACCCGACTCTTCCAGCCCCGCCCGATACGCCGTCATCCCCCTTCTCCCGGACCTCATCTCGCCGGGATCCCTCCCCCTCGAAGGAACGCCATGACCACCACCCCTTCAGACACCGGCAGCCCCGCCCGGCTCATCGAAGCCCGGTCCATCGACTGGGTCCCGGAGAGCGAACGCCACGGCAAACTCTGGCACCAGGGCCCGTTGTGGTTCCTGGGCAACTTCCAGTACTTCTCCATCCCCATCGGCTTCATCGGCCCGTCCATGGGGCTCTCCCTCGGCTGGACCGTCGTGGCGAGCGTCCTGGGCATCGCCGTCGGCACGGTCTTCATGGCCTTCCACGCCTCCCAGGGCCCCACCATGGGCCTGCCCCAACTGATCCAGTCGCGGGCGCAATTCGGGTACCGCGGCGTCGTGGTCCCGCTCCTCGCCACCCTCTTCACGTACATCGCGTTCAACGTGGCGGACACGGTCCTGCTGAGCGAAGGCCTGAACAGCTCCTTCGGCTGGAACCCGACGCTGATCGCCATTCTCGCGACGGTGGCCGGCGCGGGCCTGGCGATCTTCGGCCACGACTGGCTGCACAAGGCGTTCCGCATCCTCCTGTACGTCTCGCTGCCCATCATGACGATCCTGACCATCGGGGTCATCAGCGGCGGCGCCGGCGGGTCCTGGGATGCCTCGCACTACGGCTTCACCTGGGTCGCGTTCATGGCCCAGTTCGCGGCCTGCGCCGCGTACAACATCACCTACGCCCCCTACGTCTCCGACTACTCGCGGTACCTCCCCACGAGCACCCCGGCGCGGTCCGTGATCGCCGCCGTCTTCTTCGGCGCCTCCTCCTCGGCCATCTGGCTGATCTCGCTGGGCGCGTGGCTGTCGATCGCCCTCGGCGCGACCGACGGCCTCGCCGGCCTCCAGACCGCGGGCAACACGATCTTCCCGTCGCTCGGGAACGTGGCCGCGCTGCTCTCGGCGCTCGCCCTGACCGCCACCATGGGCATGAACGCCTACGGCGGCATGCTCACCGTCCTGACCACGGTCGACTCGATCCGCCCGATCAAGCCCAAGACCACCGCCCGCGTGGTCACGGTCCTCGGGCTCGCGGTGCTCTGGTACCTGGTGGCCTCCTCGATCAGCTCCGGATCCGTCGCCACGGTCTTCTCCGCGCTGACCCTGATGCTCTACATCCTGGTCCCGTGGACGGCCACCAACCTGGTCGACTTCTTCGTGGTGCGCCGCGGCCACTACGCCATCGCGGACCTCTTCACACCCAACGGAATCTACGGCGCCTGGGGCTGGCGCGGGCTCACCGCCTTCGCCATCGGCCTCCTGAGCGAGATCCCCTTCATGGTCCTGCCGACCATCGGCGGCTGGAGCTTCGTGGGCCCGGTGGCCTCGGCTCTGGGCGACGTCGACATCGCCTGGCTTGTCGGCCTCGCCGTCACCTCGGTGGCGTACTGGCTGCTGGGCCGTTCGCTCGACCTGGCAGCGGAGGAGAGCGAACGACGCCGGAGCGACGAACAGCTCTCCGGGCAGGGTCCCGCGTAGGCGGCGTCCGCCTCCACACCGTTCCGATCACAGCTTGCCGACTGCAGCTTTCCGGCTGCTGCCTTCCGATCAGGAGATCACCATGACCGAAGCCACCACCTTCCGCACCGGACGCGGAGTGTCCCGGGAACCGCTCACCGTGGCGTCCCCCGGGCCGGGCCAGGTCCGGGTCGGCATCCGCGCCACCGGCGTCTGCCACTCGGATCTGCACATCGTCAACGGCGACTGGCCCGCGGAGCAGCCCCTGGTCCTGGGGCACGAGGCCGCCGGCGTCGTCGAGGAGACCGGCCCGGGCGTCACCACCGTTCAGCCCGGCGACCATGTGGTGCTGTCCTGGTTCGCCCCGTGCGGACGGTGCGTCAACTGCGCCGCCGGCCGCGGCTGGCTGTGCACCGGCACCACCGCACTCTCCAACACCCTGCCGGACGGCACCACCGCCTTCCGCGACGCCGACGGCGAGCCGCTGTGGCCCTACCTCGGACTCGGCACCTTCACCCCGACGGTCGTCGTGCCCGAGTCGGCCGCGGTCAAGGTCGACGAACGGCTGCCCTTCACGGTGGGCGCCCTCCTCGGCTGCTCGGTGACCACCGGTGTGGGCGCCGTGCTGAACACCGCCCGGGTGCCCGCCGGAGCGTCCGCCGTCGTGATCGGCTGCGGCGGCGTCGGGCTGTCCGTGGTGATGGGGCTCCGGCTGGCGGGTGCGGACCCGATCATCGCCGTGGACCTCTCCGAGGAGAAACGCGCCAAGGCCCGGGAGCTGGGGGCCACGGTCACCCTGGACCCGCGCGAGACGGACCTGACCGGGTTCGTCACGGAACAGCTCGGAGGCGTGGACTTCGCGTTCGAGGCGATCGGGAACGAGAAGGTCATTGAGACGCTTCCCGGGCTGCTCGCTCCGGGCGGTGCCGCCGTGCTGGTCGGCATGACCCGCATCGGCGCCCGCGCCAGCATCGACCCGTTCGACCTGGCGGATCAGGGGAAGAGCATCCTGGGGTGCAATTACGGGTCGAGCGTGGCGCAGGTGGACATCCCCCGGCTCGCACGGCTCCACCTCGCCGGCCTGCTGCCGCTCGAACGGCTCATCGACCGCGTCCGGCCCCTCTCCGAGGCGGCCGATGCCCTCGAGGACCTGGCGGCCGGAACCGGGCTGCGGTCGGTCCTGTCCCCCTGACGGGTTCCATGGACCGGACCGACGCCTCAGGCGACCCGCCCCGCTTCCCACCAACGGAGGCGACGGCGGTCAGATATCTCCGCCACCCAAGCAAGGCCACTCGAGCGGCGGCCGAAGGTGAAGCTCGAAAGAATCCCATTGCTCAACATTTCTCAAGTCGCAATTTCTTATTAGACGTGACAGGGTCACATGCTTCAAAATGCCCACAGCGCGGTTTTATACCGGAAGTAGATCGGTCGTTTGCCGATCTCGTCACTTCCAGGAGGTAAGCGTGCGATCACGTCTAAGACAACTTCTTGCAGTCCTCGCAGTCAGCGCGTGTGCCCTGAGCGGGGCAGCCCCTGCTGTCCAGGCCGCAGGGGCCAATTCCGATTCTCTCCAGATCGCGACGCAGCAGGCCACCCCGAAAGCCGATCGGGCTACTGTCGCTCAAGTCGCACTGGCCGCCAGGAGCACCTCAAGAGTCGGACCAGTCGTTCAATTCAATTACGATGCGGCCCTCAAGTCTGGGGTCGCCGAAGGTATTGCTGACGAATTCGCTGGCGGCATCGTTGCTGGTGGAGGATCCGTCATCCATGCCCCAGCATCAGCGAGGATCGCGCCGACTTCGCTTAGTTCCGTCGCCGCAGCGATCTCCAATTGTCAGGGACGGAACGGCTTCTCCACCTACTGGTGGGGAACCCAGATCCAATTGGATTCCTGCGCCGCGAACGTAGTCACGAACGCCATGTGGGGCGGGGCCGGCGTCGCAGCCATCGCGGGTATCATCTCTTCTGAAACCGGTATTGGAGGAGCAGCCGGCGCTGTTGCTGCAGCGGCCTTCACCATCGGGGCCGCCGGGCTGGGGTCTGCTCCGCCTGGGGCACCGGGATTTACGTCAACCAAGTCTGGGGAGCCGTCCCCGGATGCTGGGCTCAGTAAGTCGTCGAATGGAGGAACCAAATGCTTGATGCATGGAAAAGGTTCGGCATTCCGATTCGAATTTGCATCGTCATCGCCCTGTGTTTGCTGCTCGCAGGGGTCACGATCTTGATGACAACCCTGTTCTCCACCGAACACGGTTCGGCGTCATTCGATGCTGGAATGGCAGCATCTCGCTGGGTCCTACAAGGGGGCGCGATCCTCGGCTTGCTGACTCTCCTTTACATCCTGATCAGGAGACCGCGAAAGCAGCCGTAAAGCAGGCTTGGCAGGCAGGGGGTCCCTCCCTGGGTCCAGTCTTACCGGTCAGCGCTCGAAATGGTGACCGCAGGCAGTAGACCACCCCCGCGCCTCAGGCGACCTGCTTCGCTTCCCACCAGCGGAGGACCCGGAGCGCCCGGAAGGTGATCCAGCGCGACGGGAGGCCGGCGCCGTCGTCGAGGGTGAACCAGACCCGGCCGCGCAGCTCCTCGTCCAGGAGCCAGCGTCCGTCGGCCTGACGCCGGGACCGCAGATGGTCGATCACAGGGGCCAGCCGGGGATCGGGCGCGGTGCCGTCCACGAGCGACGCGGCCCGGAGGTGGTCGGCGGCGCGGAGGACGTCGTAGCGCCACCGCCACGGATAGCGGAGGTCCAGATACCCGGGGTCGGCGGGTTCGCCCGTGCTCTTCCGGCGGAAGAGGCCGCGTTCCAGGAGGTACTCCTCGCCCGCCTGACGCGCCCGCTGGGTCGCCAGGGTGCCCTGCCCGTGGCGTTCCAGTTCCAGGAGCGCCTCGAGGACGTTGAGGGTGGTGTCGAAGGAGGAGCGCACGGAACCGTTCTCACGCTCACAGTTCCAGCCGCCGTCGGGCTGCTGTTCGGCGAGCATCCACTCGACGAGAGCGGGAAGCGCGAGACCGAAGTAGACGCCGTCCGCGAGCGTCCTGGCGTTGATGCAGGTGTCCACTTCGCCGTCCCAGAACCGCTGGCCGTCATGATCCCAGCGGGAGTTCCGGCCCACGAGTTCCACGATCTCCCGGATTCGCGGGGTAGAGGAGTCCAGGCCGAACTCGCGCAGCTGCGTGAGGCTGTAGGTGGTGGCGGTCCAGGGCTGCCCCTCCGCCTTCCAATCCGCCGGTGTGAAGCCGTCGGGCACGAACGATCCACCAGCCCATTGGCCGTCCTCCCCGGCCAGGGCGAGGAGCCTGGCGCCGGCGCCCTCGGTCGCGATCCGCGCCCGTTCGGCCTCCCACACGGAGGCGGGCGCGTCCAGGAGATCGCGCAGCACCTGCCAGCGCAGCGCGGGGTCGCCGCGCAGGAGCCAGTCGACGACGGCACCGTCGGGGGCCGTGATCTGCTGCTCGCCGTCGGCATGCTCAGCCGTCATCGCCGCACCGTCCCTTCCGAAGTTCGCCGCCGCGGAACCCGATGGCCCGCGACGGCGGGGACGCTCCACCCCCTGCCCAGAGCGTCCCCTGCCGATCAGCTGATGCTGGTCAGCTGAGACCGATCAGCCGAGACCGGTCAGCTCAGGCCTTTGTCCTTGAGCCAGGCCGTGGCGATCTCGGCGGGCTGGCGCTTGTCCACCGTGCTCTGGACGTTCAGCTTCACCAGTTCCTCGGTGGTCAGCTTCGCGCTGATCGCGTTGATCACCTTGGAGATCTTCCCGGAGACGGCCTCACTCGCGATCGGCACCACGTTGGAGGACAGGATCATGTTCTTCGGATCCTTCAGCGCGACCAGGTCGCCCTTTTCGAACGCCGGATCCGCCGAGTAGATGTCCGCCACCTGCACCGTCCCGGCACGCAGCGCGTCCAGGGTGGTGGGGCCGGTCGCGGAGAAGGCGAGGTCCACGCCGTACTGGGTCTTCGCGGCTGCGGGGCCGTACGGGCGCTTCTCGAACTCCGGTGCGCCGCCGATCGTGACCTTGCCCTCCACCTTGCTCAGGTCCGCGATCGTCTGGAGACCGTACTTGTCGGCGGTCGCCTTGGTCACCGTGTAGGTGTCCTGGTCCGCGGCCTGGGCGTAGTCGAGCGCCACGAGACCCTTGGGCAGGGCCTTCTTCAGCTCGGCGTAGACGTCGGCGGGGCTGGTCGAAGCGGCCTTGCCCTGCAGGAACTCCAGGAGGTTCCCCGTGTACTCGGGGAACAGGCTGATCGCCCCGGACTTCACGTCGCCCATGTACGCGTCGCGCTGGCCGATGTTGAACCGGCGCTCCACCTTCTGGCCGTCCTTCTCGAGTCCCTGAGCGTAGATCTCGGCGATGATCTCGTTCGAGTAGTACGCCTGCGACCCGACGACGATCTTGTCCCCGGAGCCGCCTCCCGCGCTGCTGGGCTGGTCCAGCGGGTTGCCGGAACCGCACGCGCTGAGGGCGAGGGTGACGGCGAGCGCGGCGCCGGCCGCGGCGATCCTGGCGATGCGAGCAGTGAACATGGTGGTTCCTCTCTTCACTTCCTCACGCGGAGTTTCACTCGGCGTGCTGTCTGGACGCGGCTGGGGTGTTCAGCCGGACGCGGGATGACGTGCGACGGCGCGCACGGGGTTCGGCCTCCTGACGCCCGCCGCCGGACGCGCGGACCCCGGCGGGGACGGCGGCGCGCTGAGCCAGGGCGAACAGGAGGTCGACGATCAGGGCGAGGACGGCCACCAGCAGGGCGCCGGCCAGCACCTGATCGAAGCGGCGCAGCGGGATGCCCTGGATGATGGGCCAGCCGAGACCGCCCAGATTGACGTAGGCGGCGATGGTGACCGTGGCGATGACCTGGAGCGTGGCTGCACGGAGCCCGCCGATGAGCAGTGGCAGCCCGAGGCGGAACTCCACCTTCCAGAACACCTGCCACGGGGTCATGCCCATGGCCTTGGCGGCGTCGATCACGCGGCGGTCGATCGCCTCGATCCCCGTGTACGCGCCGGCCAGGAGGGACGGGATGCCGAGCAGCACGAATGTCACGAGGGCGGCGGCCGGGACCTGCAGCACGCCGAACAGGAGCACCAGCAGGATGAGCAGGCCGAACGACGGGATCGCCCGGGCGGCGCCGGAGATCGCGACGGCCACCTCACGCCCGCGCCCCGTGTGGCCGATGAGCCAGCCGGCAGGCACCGCCACGACGGCGGCGATCAGCACGGACAGCGCCGTGTACAGGAGGTGCTGCCCGAGGAGGGTGGGGAGCGCGTAGGTGCCGGTCCACTGCGCGGGATCGGTCAGCCAACGGACCGCATCGGCGAAGAGGTTCATGCGGACACCTCCGCCGGCTCGGTGGCCCGCGGGCGCTTCGCCCGGCCGCTCGTGGCACGCTGCCAGGGCATGAGCAGGCGCCCCAGAAGCACCAGGACCACGTCCACGACCACCGCCAGGATCACCACGGCCGCGACTCCGGCGAACACCTCTTCGATGAGCCGGCGGTCCAGCCCGTTGGTGAAGAGGTACCCCAGATTGTTGACCCCGATCAGGGTGCCCACCGTGGCGAGGGCGATCGTGCTGACCGCCGCCACACGCACCCCGGCGAGGATCACGGGGGCGGCGAGGGGCAGTTCCACCGTCCAGAAGCGGCGCGCCGGCGCGTACCCCATGGCGGTGGCGGCACGGCGCACGTCCGGGTCCACGGCGTCGAGGCCGTCCGCCACGGAGCGCACCAGGATGGCGACGGCATAGATGGTGAGCGCTGTGACGAGATTGGCCTCGTTGGTGGCCGGGTAGCCGAAGAGCGCCGGCAGCAGGATGAGCAGGGCGAGCGACGGGATCGTGTAGAGCAGCCCGGTCAGCAGGATGACGGGCCCGCGGACGAGCCGGTATCGCCAGGCGAATCGGCCCAGCGGGACCGCCACTACGATGCCGAGGGCGAGGGCGATGACGCTCTGCCGCAGATGCACTCCGGTCAGGTTGAGGATCAGCCCCAGGTTGTCGAGGATCCAGGTCACGTCAGCCGCCGGTCCCGCCGCCCGGCGCCACGGACGGGGCGGTTCCGCCCACGGCTCCGGACGTCGCCGGGGCATCCACGAGCGCTCCCTGGGCCCGCCCGGTCGCGTCGACCACCACGGTGCCCTCGGGAGTCTCGACCAGGCGCAGGGCGCGCTTGCCCCGGTCCGCGCCGATGAAGGCGGCCACGAAGTCGTCGGCAGGATTCGCGATGATCTCCTCGGGAGTGCCTTCCTGCACGATCTGCGCGCCGGCGCCAAGGATGACGATGCGGTCGCCGAGCAGGAACGCCTCGTCGATGTCATGGGTCACGAACACCACGGTCTTGCCGAGTTCGGACTGGAGGCGCAGGAGTTCCTGCTGGAGCTCGGCGCGGACGATCGGATCCACCGCACCGAACGGCTCGTCCATGAGCAGGATGTTCGGGTCTGCCGCGAGACCGCGGGCCACGCCGACCCTCTGCTGCTGCCCGCCGGACAGCTGGCTCGGGTACCGGTCCGCGAGCTTCTGGGAGAGGCCCACGGTGTCCAGCATCTCGCGGGCGCGCGCGTGGGCGTCGGCCCGGGAGGCCCCGTTGAGCCGCATGACGGTGGCGACGTTGTCCAGCACCGTGAAATGCGGCATCAGGCCGGAATTCTGCATGACGTAGCCGATGCCACGCCGCAGGGCCACGGGGTCACGGTCCAGGACGCTTTCGCCGTCGATCTCCACGGTGCCGGAGCTCGGCTCCACCATGCGGTTGATCATGCGGAGCAGGGTGGTCTTGCCCGATCCGGAGGAGCCCACCAGGACGGTCGTCTGACGGGGCGGGATGACCAGGTTGAAGCCGTCCACGGCGAGCGTGCCGTCGGGGAAGGTCTTGGAGACGGAGCGGAATTCGATCATCGTCCGGCCCGCCCCCGGTCTCCGGCGAGCGCCGGGACGTCGGGACACGCCGGCGCGGCGGCCCGTGTGGTCTCGGCGCGCGCGACGGCGGCCCGCGGCTCAGCCACGCTGCCGGCGGACCCGTGCGGGCGGCCGTTTCCTGCGAATTCGGTGTGCATGATCTTCCTTCTCCCGTGTCCTTCCGACACTACGGTGAGCCTCTGACACTCTTCGGAGCCGACCCCTCAGGCGGATTGCCGCCCGTACGATTCGAGGAGCCGCAGCCAGACCTCACTCAGCGTCGGGTAGGACGGAACGGCGTGCCAGAGGCGCTTCACGGGCACCTCGCCCACCACCGCGATGGCAGCGGCGTGAATCAGCTCGGCCACGTCAGGCCCCACGAACGTCACCCCGAGGAGCACCTGGCGATCCTCGTCCACCACGATGCGGGCGCGGCCCTGGTAGCCGTCCTCGTGCAGGGAGGCCCCCGCCACGGAGGAGAACTCGACGTCCACGGCCCGCACCCGGCGCCCCGAATCACGGGCTTCCGCTTCGGTGAGCCCCACGGCGGCGACCTCCGGCTCGGAGAAGATGACCTGCGGCACCGCGGCGTGATCGGCGGTGGCGACGTGGCGGCCCCACGCGCCGTCGTCGATCGGCTGACCCTGCGCACGCGCCGCGATCACGTCCCCGGCAGCCCGCGCCTGGTACTTGCCCTGATGGGTGAGGAGCACACGGCCGTTGACGTCGCCCACCGCGTAGAGCCAGTCCACGCCCGTCACGCGCAGCGTGTCATCGACGGCGACGGAAGCACCCGGCTCCAGCCCCACCGTTTCCAGCCCGATATCGCTGCTGCGCGGCTTCCGGCCGGTGGCCACGAGGATCTCGGCGGCGCGCACGTCGCCGGCGTCGGTGCGGACGGTCACGCCCTCGTCGTCGCGCTCCACGGACAGGGTCTTCACGTCCAGGCGCACGTCCACGCCGAGGTCCCGCAGCCCGTCGGCCACCAGGTCCCCGGCGAACGGCTCCACCGAGCCGAGCAGCCCGCTCCGCGCCAGCAGCGTGACCTGCGAGCCCAGCGCGGCGTAGGCCGTCGCCATCTCGACCGCCACGACGCCGCCTCCCACCACCACGAGGGAATCCGGCACCTCCTGGGCACTCGTCGCCTCGCGGCTGGTCCAGGGCTTGGCCTCGCGCAGACCGGGGATCCCGGGAACCGCGGCGTCGGAACCGGTGCTCAGCACGACGGCGTGGCGGGCCGTGAGCGTGCGCTCCTCGCCGTCCGGCGTCGTGACGGTCACCCGGCGCTCACCGCTGAGGCGCCCGTGCCCGCGGACCAGATCGATCCCGGCCGAGTCGAGCCAGGACACCTGCCCGTCGTCCTTCCAGTGGCTCGTGAACGAGTCACGCCGGTCCAGAACGGCGCGGATGTCGAGGTCGCCCGTGACGGCTTCGGCGCTGCCGGGCACCTTCCGGGCAGCCCGCAGCGCCTGCGGGGACCGGAGCAATGCCTTCGACGGCATGCAAGCCCAGTAGGAACACTCTCCCCCGACCAGTTCGCTCTCCACGATCACGGCCGTGAGGCCACCCTGGACGGCCCGGTCGGCCACGTTCTCGCCCACGGGGCCACCGCCCAACACGATCAGGTCATACTCGTCACTCATGCGCAGCGCCGCCTCCCCGGTTCGCGTGGTCTCTCCACTCAAGCCGATCCGCTCACCGCGCGTCAACCACCCATGACGAAACCGCAGTTCAGAGGCCCCTTCCGAGCGCCTTCCGGGCTCGTCCGGGGTCATTTCCGGCGCTTGAGCTTCCGGAACTCCTTGCTCCACTCCTGGTGGGCGTCCCGCTCGCCCGACCTCGGCTTCGGCGCCACCCTCCCGGGGCGTGTTCGCGGCAGGGCCTTCCAGCCGGCGTCGAGCACCAGAAGTGCGCGCTCGGTCAGCGCCGCATTGCGCAATTGCAGTGCCGTGCCTTTGCGCCGCAGCACCTCCGTGAGCGTCGCCTCGGCATCCTTGAGGCGACCGCTCTGCCGCTGAGCCCGCGCGCGGAGAAGCAGCAGGGCGGCACTCAGCTCGTCCGCGTTCCGCGCCCCCTCACTCAGCCGGATCACGGACTCGAAATCCTCCTGCAGACTCGCCAGCTGGGCGAGCGCGAGCGCCTTGGCGGGCGAATGCGGCACCTGCTCCAGCTCGACGACGGCGGCCTCCACCTCGCCGACCTCGCGCAGCGCGTGCGCGGCAGCGTAGTGCAGGGCCTCATCGGAGTAGAGGATGCGGGCCGCGACCCCGTCGCTGAGTTCGACCTCCACCACAAGGCCCAGCAGATGGCGCTGCATGAAGCGGTGGGCGGCGTCGTCCACCAGCGTCTCCTGCCCGCGGCGCAGCAGTTCCACGGCCTGCGGGTACTGCCGCCCCTGGTACGCCCGCAGCCCGGCCAGGACGTAGCAGAGCCCCGCGAAGCCACTGTGGCTCCGGGCCAGGAGGATGAGACGCTCCGGTCCGCCACCCATCGTGATCTCGGTGTGGAGCGCCTTGGCGAACTTGCCGGAGAACCCCTGCAGCCGCCCCGGCCCCTCTCGGAACGCGAACCGGTTCACCGGGTCGAGACCTCGCCCGGCCCTGATCCTCTCGCCCAGTCCCCCCGCGATCTTCCGCACCGACACCTGGAAGACCACGCCCACGAACGGCGTGATGTCCCGGGTCTCCCGGTGCACGGGCATCCCGCCGCCCACCGGATGCGGGGGCAGGCTCCGGGGAGGCTTCCCGGGAGGCTGGGGACCGGCCACGTCTAGTCCACTCCCTTGATCCGCACCACGAACACCGCCCCCAGCAATCCGATCACCGCGGCGGCGACATAGAGGGAGAGGTATCCGCCCCAGAGCGTCACAAACGGCCAGGCGATGGCCGGCGCGATGACCTGCGGCAGCGAGTTGGCGATGTTGATGACGCCCAGGTCCTTGCCGCGCTCCTCGGCGTGGGGCAGGACCTGCGTGATGAGCGCGAAGTCGACCGCGAGATACGCGCCGAAGCCGATCCCGAGCACCGCGGCGCCGATCAGGCCGCCCGCCCAGGTCGGGGAGAACGCCAGGATGAGCGCGGAGGTGGCGATGATCGCGGACGAGATGATGACCAGCGGCTTCCGCCGGCCCAACCGGTCGCTGATCCGGCCGCCGATCACGCTGGTGATGATCACGAAGATCGCGTAGAGACCCGTCAGGATCAGCACGCCGGTCTCCGCGGGGATGCCCTGCGTCTCCTGAAGGTGCACGGCGTCCGTGAGGAAGAACAGGAGATACAGCGTGATCATGTGGTTGCCGATGTTCACGAGCAGGCGCGTGATCCAGGCCCAGCGGAAATCGGCGGAGGCCAGCGGCGTGATGAAGCTCAGCAGGAACTTCCCCCAGTTCAGGGGCGGGACGGCTTCACGCGGAAGCGGCGCGTCACCGGACCGGAAGGCGAAGAGGACCACGCCGAGCACCAGCGCCAGAGCGGCCAGCCCGTAGCCGAGCCACAGATTGCCGCTGACCACGGCCGCGATGACGGCGCCCAGCAGGATGCCAGCCGTCTGGCCCATCGCCGCGAGGCCGCCCACCGTGGCGCGCTGCTCCGTGGGGACCTTGTCCGGGACGGCGGCGGTGACGGCGGCGTAGGCGCCGTTGCAGCCGGCCTGGACCAGGCACCAGGCCAGGGTCATGAGGGCGACGTCGGGCACCCCCGCGAGCGCCACCAGAGCCAGGGCGCCGACGACCGCGCCACCCACCACCCAGGGCACGCGGCGTCCGAAGCGGCCGGTGGTCCGGTCACTGAACGCGCCGAAGACGGGGTTGGCCACGAGGGACACGGCCGCGCCGCAGCCGGTCACCAGGGCGAGGATGCCTTCCTTCTGGCCAGGGTCCAGCTGCGCGGCCTGCAATCCGAGCAGCACCTGGAGCGGGGCGAAGAAGGCCGCGTTGATGCCCAGGTTGACCAGGACCACACCCGTGATCCAGATCGGGCTCACCTCACGGGTGGGCTCCTGGGCCACACCCGACGGGCCGTGCTGGGCGATCGACATGCCGTGCTCCTCATCCCCTGAAGGCCGGGTCCCGTGTCCTGCACGCGGGCCCGCCGTGCCTCATCCTATGCCGAGCGGCGGACTCGTGGGCGGGCGAACCGTGCCCTGTGGACACGTCACGGCCGGGCCAGACAGGGCGTCAGGCGCGCCAGTAGCCCAGGGCGTCCACGCGGTCCCGCGTCATGCGGTGGGTGGACCGCAGTTCCTTGGACAGGAGGCGGAAGGCGGAGCTTTCACTCGCGATCCACACGAAGTCCTGTTCCGGGTCGAGGGCGTGGTCGCCGGTGGACCAGGCGGCGCTCACCTCGGCGACGAAACGTCGCCCGTCGTCCTCCCGCGGAATCCAGATGAGGCTGTCCTGAGGGCGCAGACGCAGCGGGATGCCGCCGTCGCTCTCGTGCTGCTGCTCGAGGAACACGACGGCGGGCGTCTCCCCCAGCACGTCCAGCAGGGTGTTGAGTCCGGGGACCGCCGCCGCATCCCCCACCGCGTGGACGCGCCGTGGCGCGGGGTCCGGGAGGCGGAAGGCGCTGCCCTGGATGGTGACGTCGAGGACCTCGCCCGCGGCGGCGGCGCGCGCCCAATCAGCCGCGGGCCCTCGGTGCATCGCGAATTCGAGGCTGAACGTGCCCGATGCGGGGTCGGGGTCCACCAGGGTGTACGCCCGCTGGTGGCCGCGGCCGCCGGTCGGGAACCAGACCCGGATCCAGGCGGTGGGGTGGGCGCCGATGGCCTCCAGCAGTTCACGACCGGTGAAGTCGACCCGGAGGTAATCCTCGGTGATCCAGCGGCTGCCGACCGTCCTGACCTGGAAATCCTTGGCGCCGAAGGCCTTGAGGACCACGCCCTCCCAGCCGTGCTTGGTCAGCGCCATGTGCCGTCCTCCGTCTCGCTCGTGTGCCGCGGACCAGTCGGCCGGCCCACGCGAGACTTAGGATAGCTTAACCTCACCTCGGGGGCCGGTGCGGCGGGAGGAGGTCAGACCACCGACGTCGCGCCCTCCCGTTCGCGGAGCTCCCGCGAGCGCTTCGCCGCCGTCGCCCACGGCCAGTACACCGCGGCGGTCACCACGATGCCGACGATCCAGGAGATGTCCGTCCCGCCCAGGTAGGCGGTGAGCGGCCCGGTGTAGAGCGCCTGGGACAGGAACGGGATCTGCACCAGGATGCCGATGGCATAGGACACGAGCGCGACCACGTTCCAGCGTCCGTACCGGCCGTCCGGGTTGTAGAGCGCGGCCACGTCGATCCGGTGACCGGACACCTTGTAGTAGTCGATGAGGTTGATGACCGACCACGGCGTGAACACCATGAGCAGCAGCAGGATGAAGTTCTTGAAGAGGTTCAGGAAGTCGGCGGACGCCACCAGCGCCACGATCACGCTGAGGGCGATCACCACGAGCACGGACACCGCGCGGACCGCGGGACGGACCGTGTTCCGGCGGGTGAACGCGGTGGAGATCGTGGCCGAGCACATGAAGGAGCCGTACGCGTTGAGGCAGTTCACGGTCAGCTTGCCGGTGACGATCATGATGTAGACCCCGAGCGCCAGCAGTCCGCCGCCCGCCAGATCTCCCATGTAGCCCACCTGGTTCTTGAGGAAGCTGCCACCCAGCCCCGCGGCGGAGAGCCCGCCGGCCAGGGCGCCCAGGGTCATGGCCCACTGCGCACCGATGGTCGACCCCGCGAAGGTGTACCAGAACGTCCGCTTCGCGCTGGTGTCCTCCGGCAGGTACCGCGAGTAGTCCGCGACGTACGGGCCGAAGGTCAGCTGCCAGCCGGCCGCCACGGAGACCGCGATCAGGAAGGTGCTCACCTCGAAGGGCTTGGTGAACAGGACCTGGGAGATGTCGTAGCGGGTCAGGATCACGAAGGTCAGATACGCGAAACCGGCCAGCCCCAGCACCGTCGCCACGCGGCCCAGGGCGTGGATGTAACGGTAGCCCATGATCGCGAGGACGGCCGTCAGCGCGCCGAACACGATGATGCCCACCGAACGGTTGTCAGACCCGATGATGAGGTTGATCGCCTGCCCGGAGAGGACCGTGCCGGTCGCCGCGAAGCCGATGTACATGAGGATCACGAACACCAGCGGGATGATCGCGCCGTACACCCCGAACTGCGCTCGGCTCGAGATCATCTGGGGCAGGCCCAGGCTCGGCCCTTGCGCCGAGTGCAGCGCCATGACGGCCCCGCCCAGGAGATTGCCCACCAGCAGGCCGATGATCGCCCAGAACGCGTCGGCCCCGAACACCACGGCCAGGGCGCCGTCCACGATCGCCGTGATCTGGGCGTTCGCCCCGAACCAGAGCGTGAACTGGCTCCACGGGCTGCCGTGGCGCTCCCCGCTGGGGACCCTGTCGATGGATCGGATCTCTAGAGTGGCTGCCGCCATGGTCACGCTCCCGGGGGTGAGGTTCCTGCTGGGTGTTCTGCTCCATTGCACTCCAGCGGAGGAATGCTGTGAACCGGATCACAGGGGAAGCTGTCCGGCATCCCGGACGGCGACGCACGACGACGGCCGCCCGCCGTCGTCGCACCCCGTCGCCCCCCGCAACCGCCCTGTCGACGCGCCCCCCAAACGCGCGAACCGCCGGCAGGCGCCCATATTCGCGGGGAATACGGGCGCCTACTGGCGGTTCGCGAGGGAAACGCGGGAGGCGGAGAGCCTCAGACGATGTGCGGCTCGTGGGCGTTCAGGTACTTCCGGCCCGTGAAGATCGCCACGAGGGAGAAGACCATGATCACCGCGGCGAAGAAGAACGGCACCTGCGCCCCGAAGTTCTCACCGAGTTGCGCCGCGATGAACGGAGCCAGCGCGCCGCCCATCCAGCGCACGAAGTTGTACCCGGCGGACGCCACGGGCCGCGGCGAATCGGACACCTCCATGGCCAGCTCGGTGAACAGGGTGTTGTTGATGCCGAGCAGCGCGCCCGAGATGATCACGAGCACCACGACGGTGGGCACGGAGTGCGCCAGGGCGGCGAGCCCCAGCCCCACGAGCACCACGAGCAGGCCGGTCAGCGCCAGCATCACGCTGCGCGTCGTGCCGAAGCGGCGCTGCAGGATCGGCGCCACGAAGATGGAGAACACCGCGAGCGCGACGCCCCAGCCGAAGAACACGGCCCCGATGCCGTAGGCGTTCATGTGCAGGATGAACGGCGTGAAGGCCAGGATGGTGAAGAAGCCGAAGTTGTAGAACAAGCCGGCGAGAGCCGTGGTGCGCAGACCCGCGTGGCCGAGGGCCAGGATCGGATCGCGGAGCCGCACCTTTTGCGCGGGCTTCGGCAGCGTCGGCAGCATGATGAAGAGGGCGATGAACGCCGCCGCCATGAGGAGTGCGGTGCCGAAGAACGGGGCACGCCACTGCCAGCCGCCCAGCAGGGCGCCCAGGAGCGGGCCGAGCGAGATACCGAGGCCCAGCGCGGCCTCGTAGAGGATGATGGCCACGCCCGAGCCGCCGCTGGCGACGCCGACGATCACCGCGAGCGCGGTCGCCACGAACAGTGCGTTTGCCGAGGCCCCAGCCGGCGCGGAAGCCGACGAGCTGCTCGACCGATCCGGACAGCCCGGACAGGGAGGCGAACACCGCGATCAGGCCCAGACCGATCAGCAGCGTCTTCTTCCCGCCGATCCGCGAGGAGACGAAGCCCGTGATGAGCATGGCCACGGCCGTCACCAGGAAGTAGCTGGTGAACAGCAGGGACACCTGGCTCGGGCTGGCGTGCAGATTCTCCGCGATGGCCGGGAGGATGGGGTCCACCAGGCCGATCCCCATGAAGGAGAACACGGCCGCCAGAGCGGTGGCCCAGACTGCCTTCGGCTGTCGGAAGAAGGACGCTTTCTCCTCTTCCAGGACTTCTTGACTCTCGTGGATGGTCTCATCCAACTGGTTCATTACTCGCTTCTCTCCTGTGGGCGGGATCCGGAAGGTCCGGTCACTCGCCACGCAAACGGTCGTAAATACTGGTCAGAACAGGAATGGCGGCTTCGAGGGCCGCTCGGTCGCGGGGCGCCAGATCGTCGATCACGGCGGCGATGGCGCGGTTGCGGCGCAGGTTGACGCGGGCCACCGCGTCCCAGCCGTCATCGGTCAGCCGCACGACGACGGCGCGCGAGTCCTCGGGATCGCTGTCGCGCCGCACGTAGCCGCGTCCTTCGAGGCGGGTGATCTGCTCCGTCGCGGTGGGTGCGCGCACCCCCAGGTTGCGGGCGATGTCGCTGACGCGTGCTCCGCCGTCGGCAAGCTGCGTGAGAAGGCTCAATTGCGAGCCGGTCAACTCGGTCTCCCCGACGTCCAGTCGGCGCGTGACGTAGACCGCCTGGCGGAGCGCCTCCCGGAAGGTCCGGGCCAGCTCCAGAGCTGCATCTGATTCGCTGTTCATACTTAGGTATCCTAACAGTTAGGGAACCTAACTTCAAGAGTCGACGTTCAGGAGTGACGGTTGCGGACACCGCCCGCGCTCTTCGACAGTTCGTCGCGTAACACCCGAAAGCATTCGACAACTGTCCCCTTCGGAGAAATCCCCTTCGCGCTAGGCTATGAGCGGCAAAATGTCAGCCAGGTCACAACCAGGCATTGCGAACGAGAGGGCCCCGCATGACCAATCCGCAATCGGCCACCACAGCCACCCGGACTCCCGGCGCCGCCCCCTCGGGCGAGGGCGAGCCGCACCTCGCCCGGGCCCTGAGCAACCGGCACATCCAGCTCCTGGCCATCGGCGGAGCCATCGGCACCGGCCTGTTCATGGGCAGCGGCAAGACCATCTCCGTCGCCGGGCCGTCCGTCATCTTCGTGTACATGATCATCGGCTTCATGCTGTTCTTCGTCATGCGCGCCATGGGCGAACTGCTGCTCTCCAACCTGAACTACAAGTCGTTCAGCGACTTCGCCGGCGACCTCCTCGGCCCGTGGGCCGGATTCTTCACCGGCTGGACCTACTGGTTCTGCTGGGTGGTCACCGGCGTCGCCGACGTCATCGCGATCGCCGGGTACGCGGAGACCCTCATCCCCGGCATCCCCCTCTGGATCCCCGGCGTGCTGACCATCCTGATCCTCCTGGCGCTCAACCTGCCGACGGTGAAGGCCTTCGGCGAGACCGAGTTCTGGTTCGCGCTCATCAAGATCGTCGCGATCGTCGCCCTGATCGTCACGGGTCTCGTCATGATCCTCACGGGCTTCCAGTCCCCGGCCGGCCAGGCGAGCTTCACCAACCTCTGGAGCCACGGCGGCTTCTTCCCGCGCGAGTTCATGGGCTTCGTGGCGGGCTTCCAGATCGCCGTCTTCGCCTTCGTGGGCATCGAGCTGGTGGGCACTGCCGCCGCCGAGACCAAGAACCCGGAGCACAACCTGCCCAAGGCCATCAACGCCATCCCCGTGCGCGTGATGCTCTTCTACGTGGGCGCCCTCATCATCCTGATGTCCGTCACCCCGTGGACCGAGTTCAAGGCCGGTCACAGCCCCTTCATCGGCATGTTCTCCCTGGCCGGCCTCGGCATCGCGGCGACCGTCGTGAACCTCGTGGTCCTGACCTCAGCAATGTCGAGCGCCAACTCCGGCATCTACTCCACGTCCCGCATGGTGTTCGGGCTGGCCCGCGACGGCGACGCCCCGGCGGTCTTCGGCAAGCTGTCCCGCCGCAAGGTGCCCCAGAACGCGCTGTTCCTGTCCTGCGTGCTGCTGCTGGGCGGCGTCGTCCTCCTGTACGCGGGCAAGGACATCGGCGCGGCCTTCGACATGGTGACCACCGTCTCCGCCGTCTGCTTCATGTTCGTGTGGAGCATCATCCTGCTGAGCTACCTGGTCTACCGGAAGAAGCGTCCCGAACTGGCCGCGGCGTCCAAGTACAAGATGCCCGGCGGCGTCGCGATGGTCTACGTGGTCTTCGCGTTCTTCGTCTTCCTGATCTGGGCGCTGACCACCCAGCCGGACACGCTGACGGCCCTGCTCGTGACGCCGATCTGGTTCGTGATCCTCGTGATCGCCTGGCTCGTGATCCGGCGATCGCCCCATCACCTGGCACGTCATGAGGCGTGGAAACAAAGTATGAAGTAGCGTCTTTTAGTGGGCGGGCCTCAGGCCCGCCCACTAGTATTTCGACAGTGTTGCCAGCACATGATCCGTGTGAGTCGATCGGAGTTTTCACCATGGGGTTCCAGGGAGTCGGAGTCAATCCGGGCCGCGTCATCGCTACCGTCAAGCACATGCCGGAGCCGTTGGCGGAGCCTCAGGCCGGGGAGACTCTGCCGCCGGGAGCGGACCCCGCGGAGGTGATCGCGGGCCTGAAGGCCGCGGCCCTGGCGGTGCACGACGAGCTCAAGGAACGCGCCACCCGTGCCAGTGAGGACGGCAAGGCCGTGCTCGAGGCCACCGCGCTCATGGCCAAGGACACCATGCTCCTCAAGGCCGCCGGGAAGCTGATCACCGCCGGCACCGGCGCCGAACGCGCCGTCTGGGAGGCGGCCGAAGGCGTGGCCGCCCAGTTCAAGGCTCTCGGCGGCTACATGGCCGAGCGCGCCACGGACGTGCTGGACGTGCGCTCCCGCCTCGTCGCGCAGCTGCGCGGCGTCCCCGCGCCGGGCATCCCGGCGTCGGCGACCCCCTTCATCCTCATGGCGGAGGACCTGGCCCCGGCCGACACCGCCACCCTGGACACCTCCGTGGTGCTCGCCCTCGCGACCTCCGGCGGCGGCCCCCAGTCCCACACGGCCATCATCGCCCGCTCGCTCGGCCTGCCGGCCGTGGTGGCAGCCGAGGGGATCGAGGAGATCCCCGAGGGCACCGAAGTGTACGTCGACGGCGCGGCCGGCCTGGTCGTCCCCGAGCCGGGCGACGAGGAGCGCGAAGCCGCCGCGAAGTGGGCGAGCAGCGCCGCGACCCTGGCCACCTTCGACGGTGAAGGCTCGACGGCGGACGGCCACCTCGTGCCGCTGCTCGCCAATGTGGGCAACGCCAAGGACGCCGAAGCCGCCGCGGCCCTCGGTGCGCAGGGCGTGGGCCTGTTCCGCACCGAATTCTGTTTCCTGGAACGCGACACCGAGCCGTCCGTGAACGAGCAGGCCGACGCCTACCGCGCCGTCTTCGCCGCCTTCCCGGGCAAGAAGGTCGTGGTCCGGACCCTGGACGCGGGCGCGGACAAGCCCCTGCCGTTCCTCACCGACACCACCGAACCGAACCCGGCCCTGGGCGTGCGCGGTTACCGCACCGACTGGACCACCCCGGGCGTGCTCGAGCGCCAGCTCTCCGCGATCGCCGTGGCCGCCGTGGACACCGAGGCCGAGGTCTGGGTCATGGCGCCGATGATCGCGACGCAGCCCGAGGCCGCGCACTTCGCCTCCCTCTGCGCCGGCGTGGGCCTGAAGACCCCGGGCGTCATGGTCGAGGTCCCGTCCGCGGCGCTGAACGCGTCCAGCGTTCTCAAGGACGTCGCGTTCGCCTCGCTCGGCACCAACGACCTCACGCAGTACACGATGGCCGCGGACCGTATGCTCGGCCCGCTCGCGAGCTTGAACGACCCGTGGCAGCCCGCCGTTCTCCGCCTGGTCCAGCTGACCGTCGAGGGCGCCAGGGCCGCCGGGGACAAAGCCGTGGGCGTCTGCGGTGAGTCCGCCGCGGACCCGGCCCTCGCCGTCGTGCTCACCGGTCTGGGAGTGAACACGCTGTCCATGACCGCGCGGTCGCTGGCCGCCGTCGGCACCGTGCTGAAGAGCGTCACGCTGGCCGAGGCGCAGGAGATCGCCGCGCTGGCCCTGAACGCCGCGACCGCCGTGGAGGGCCGCGCCGCCGTCCGCGCCCGGCTGCCGATCCTGGACGACCTCGGCCTGTAACGGCCCCGGTCTGCGACAGCGCCCGGAATTTCACCCGACCCCCACCGTTTCCACCTGAAGGAGAACCCCATGCCCGAACGCACAGCAGTCGTCGCCAGCGCCTCCGGCCTGCACGCCCGTCCCGCTGCGATCTTCGCCGAGGCCGCAGCCGAGCTCGACGTCGAGGTGACGATCGCCCTGGCCGGCACCCCCGAGGATGAGGCCATGGACGCCTCGAGCATCCTGTCCCTCATGACCCTGGGCGCCGGCAACGGCGACACCGTGGTCCTCCGCGCCGAGGGCCCGGGCGCCGAAGAGGCCCTGGACAAGCTCGCCACCCTCGTCGAAACCGACCTGGACGCCGAGTAACCCTCCCTGCCTTCCTGTCCACTGTCCCCGGCGGCTCCCGGGCCTCGCAAGCTCGGCTCGGGGCCCTCGCCGCCGGGGGCCCACCATAGGATGCCGGAATCACCCCGAATCGGGTGGAAAATGGCATCTTATGGAGCAGTCGACGATTAAGGCCCAGCCGCACACCACCGGCCCCCTCACCGCCGACGCCGCCTCCGGGCTGCGGCGAGCGCTCGACGGCGGGCAGGACGTCACCGTCTTCGTGGACGGCACGGTCTTCCGGCTCCCCGACGGCGCACGGGACGCCGTGGTGGACCTCCTGACGCGCCTGTCCCGCGGGGAGACCGTCACCGTGACCAGCGGCGATGCCGCCCACGCGGAGACCCGGGACCCGCTCGACGACGAACTGCTCACCACGAGCAAGGCGGCGGAGCTGGCCGGCATCTCCCACACGTACCTGCGGAACATGACGGACCGTGGTGAGATCCCGGTCCAGTACCGCGGCACGCACCGCCGGATCCGCCGCGGCGACATCACGGCCTGGCTGGCCGCGCAGAAGGCCTCACACCCCGGAACCGTAGACTGATCCCGTGCCCAAACTCTTCGGTCTTCACAACCTCTACGGCGCCCTCGCGGCGGTCCTCGTCGGGACGCTCCTGAGCCTGCTGAAGGCCGACGGACTGATGCAGCTGCTCTTCGTGGCGGTGGCGTACATCGGCGGATCGATCGTGGCGCATGACGTGCTGAAGAAGCGCCGGGCGGCCCACGAACCGGCGCCCAGCCCCGAGGAGGACCAGGGGACGCGCTTCCACCACTTCGACTCCCGCTCCCTGGACCGGATCCAGGAGGAACGGGCCCGTTCGGACCGCCGCGAAGCGGACGCGCAGCGCCTGCAGCCCGCTCCCCCGGCTCCCGTCACGTCGCCCGCTGAACGGCCGGCGCCCGCTCCGGCCACCTCGGCCCAGGACGAGTCCGCACCTCAGCATTTCGACGCCCGCGCGCTGGACCGCATCGAGCGCGAACGCCAGGCCACCGAACGCCGAGACACCGAACGTCGCGACACCGGCCGCCGGGACGGCTGAGAGGCAAGACCCGTGGGCGAAGGGCCGACGGCCCCTCAGATGCGCGGGCGACCGTGCCAGCGCGCCGCCTTCAGCGCCGCGTGCAGCTCCAGGCGGACGGAGCCCTTGAGCGGGTCGGCGCCGATGATCTGCCGGACCTTCGCGAGCCGGTTGTACACGGTGCTGCGGTGCAGATGGAGCTCGTCGGCCACGTCCTGCACGGTCCCGCCGGTGTCGTAGATCATCTCCAGCACCGGCCGCAGCTCCTGGTTCTTGTCCCCGGCCTCGAGCGCCGCGAAGTTGAGCGTGCTCGCCCCGCCCCAGTCCATGGGGCCCTGCGCCGCCGTCGCGAAGAACTGATAGATGCCCGTGTCGCGGCAGTCCACCAGCTCACCCAGGGACGGTTCGACGACGCCGGCGAGCGCCGCCGTCCGCGACTCACCGTAAGCGTCCGGCAGCTTCCGGATCTCGGCGAAGGGCTCGCTGAGCCCGATCACGATCCTCGGCCTGCCCTGTCCCGACCGTTTGGCGAGTTCCAGCTGGTAATGCACCAGGACCTGCGCATGCACCGCCCGGCCCTGCGAGGCCCGGAACAGCATGACGGAATGGCTGGGACGGCCTGCGCTGAAGAGAGCCTCCTGCACACCGACCGTGGACTGCAGCGCCGCGCTGCGGTGCGTCAGGGAGGCCGCGAGGGGGTCCTCGGGCTCGTGGCGCGCGCCGGCGTCGAGCACCGTGATCAGCTGCCAGGGGCCTTTGCCGTGCACCTCAGCCCAGTTCCCGACGGCGGCGATCGCGCCACGCTCCCCCGAGCAGGCGGAGAGGAACTCGACCTCGCGGCGCTTCCGCTGCTCCGATTCGGCCGTGTTGGATTCAAGGAGGAGGGTCGCCAGGAGCTCGATCTCGTGGCGGACCTCGGCGAGCTGACCCAGGATGGGAGCGGCACTGCTCTCCCCGCTGCTCTGCTGCACCCAGAGGTACCCGACCCGGAAGCCGCGCACCAGGAGCGGGACGCAGACACGGCCGAGCATGCCGAGCTCCTCGTTGGCCGGGACCACCACGGGACGCACGGCGGCCGAGATGCCATGCGAGAGCTGCCAGGCGCTGACATCCGGCGGGACCCTCTTGGTGAGCAGGAAATTGACCCGCACACGGTCCGCCTGCTCCTGATTGGAGCTGTAGGCCACGAGGAGACCGTCCAGGTCCTCCAGAGACAGGCCTCGCCCCAGGCGGGCGGCGAGCTGCTCGACGAGCTGTTCCACATCGGGTTGCTGCATGTCGTCCAGCCTACTGGACGGCAAGCTACACCAGGCGACAGTTGCCGCCACGGCCTTGAACAAATGTAGACAGCAAACAAGGAAAATCCCCGGAAATCCGCGGATCATCTTCAGCCACCAGGGCATCCGCCCTGTCGGGTGGCTCACACCGGACCTAAGCTGATCCCACAGAAACTTCCCCGGTCCGCACCGGGCCAGAGACCGGCCCGACGGACATGAACGTCATGGAGCCCCCACATGATCATCGGTGTCCCCAAGGAAATCAAGAACAACGAATTCCGCGTGGCCATCACGGCCTCCGGTGTCCACGAACTGCGCCACCACGGCCACGACGTCCTCATCGAGGCGGGGGCCGGCCTCGGTTCCGGCATCACCGACGCCGAGTACGAAGCGGCCGGCGCCACCCTGCTGGCGGACGCCGACGAGGTCTGGGCCCGTGCCGACATGGTCATGAAGGTCAAGGAGCCCATCGCCGCGGAGTACCACCGTTTCCGTGAGGGCCTCATCCTCTTCACCTACCTGCACCTGGCCGCTGAGCCCGAGCTGACCGCACGACTCGTGGAGTCCGGGGTCACGGCCATCGCGTATGAAACCGTGCAGGAAGGCCGCGCCCTGCCGCTGCTCGCCCCCATGTCCGAGGTGGCCGGCCGGCTCTCCGTGCAGGTGGGCGCCTCCTCGCTCCTGGCCCCGAACGGCGGCAAGGGCATCCTCCTGGGCGGCGTCCCCGGCGTGCGCCCGGCGAACGTCGTCGTCCTCGGCGCCGGCGTGGCGGGCACCAACGCCGCCGTCATGGCCATGGGCGCCGGTGCGGATGTCACCATCCTGGACATCAACATCAACCGCCTCCGCGAGCTCGACGCCCTCTATGGCGGCCGCCTCAAGACCGTGGCCTCCAACTCCTACGAGATCGAGCGCGCCCTGGTCGAGGCCGACCTGGTCATCGGCTCCGTGCTGATCCCGGGCGCCAAGGCCCCCAAGCTCGTCACCAATGAGCTGGTCGCCAAGATGAAGCCAGGCTCGGTCCTGGTGGACATCGCCGTGGACCAGGGCGGCTGCTTCGAGGACACCCACCCCACCACGCACGAGGACCCCACCTTCAAGGTCCACAACTCGATCTTCTACTGCGTGGCGAACATGCCGGGCGCCGTCCCGAACACCTCCACCTACGCGCTGACCAACGTCACCCTCCGCTACGCCGTGGCGCTGGCCAACCTGGGCGTCCGGGCCGCTTTCGAGCGCGACGCCGCCCTGGCCGCCGGCCTGAACGTGGCGGCGGGCAAGGTGGCGCACCACTCGGTCTCCGACGCCTCCGGCCTGGAGCTCTCCGACTGGCGCGAGCTGGTCTAGTCCGCTCTCCTCGCTTGTGACGGGTGGGGAGGGGTGAAGCTCTGGCTGCTATCCCTGCGGCCCTGCCCGCAGCTTTCGCTGCGCGCGGGGCCGCAGGGGCCCTTGACGCAGCCTGCCGCTTCACCCCTCCCCACCCGTTTGCTGTTAGCCTCCCCGGACCGGCCCGTCGCACTCGAACACCCCACACCACCGCGCGTCGGGCGGAGACCTCGCTCCCGAGGGAAGAAACACCCCGGGCTCCTTCTCCCCCTCGACCCTGCCGGCACCGTCGAGACGGCCCACGCTCACGTTCCGGCCCACGACGGCGGGGACCCGCCGAGGTGCGGGGTGAGGGGGTGGTGTTGCGGCCGCTTGCGTCAAGGGGCCCCATGCCCCGACCCGAGTGGAAGCCGACCCACCGCGCATGGGGATAGCAAGCAGAGCAATGCCACCCCCTCACCCCGCCAACCCACAAAACCCAGCCCCCGCCGTCGTGCCCATAAACTGAAGCAATGGGCCATATCGACGTTGCCGGCATCGACTACTTTCTTTCGGACGGCACCCAACTCCTCAACGGCGTGACCTTCAAGGTCCCCGACGGCACCAAGACCGCCCTGATCGGGCCGAACGGCACCGGCAAGACCACGCTCTTCCGCATCATCTCCGGCGATCTCAAGCCGGACGAGGGCGTGGTGGGCCGTTCCGGCGGCATGGGCATCATGCGCCAGTTCGTGGGCCAGGTCCGCGACGAATCCACCGTCCGCGACCTCCTGCTCACCACGGCCACCCCCGCCCTCGCGGCGGCCGGCAAAGCGGTCGAGGAGGCGGAGAACGCCATGCTGGAGCACGACGACGAGCCCACCCAGATGCGGTACGCGCAGGCGATCGTCGATTGGGGGGACGCGGGCGGCTACGAGCTGGAGACCGTCTGGGACGAGGTCTGCATGGCCGCGCTCGGCGTCTCGTTCGACAAAGCGGCGCACCGTGCGGCGTCGTCGCTGTCCGGCGGCGAGCAGAAGCGCCTGGTGCTGGAGGCACTGTTCTCCGGTCCGGACGAGCTGCTGCTCCTCGACGAACCGGACAACTACCTCGACGTGCCCGGCAAGCGCTGGCTCGAGGACAAGCTCCGGGAGTCCAAGAAGACCGTGTTCTTCATCAGCCACGACCGCGAGCTGCTGAACAACGCCGCGGACCGCATCGTGACCCTGGAACCCGGCATCAACGGCGCCGGCGCCTGGATCCACGGCGGCGGCTTCGCCTCCTATGTGCAGGCCCGCGAGGACCGCAACGCGCGCTTCGAGGAGCTGCGCAAACGCTGGGACGAGGAGCACGTCAAGCTCAAGGAACTGGTCACCATGTACAAGACCAAGGCCGCGTTCCGCTCCGACATGGCCAACAAGTACCAGGCCGCCCAGACCCGTCTGGCGAAGTTCCTGGAGGCCGGTCCGCCCGAGGCCCTGCCCCTCGAACAGAACGTCCAGATGCGCCTGCGCGGCGGCCGCACGGGCAAGCGCGCCGTGGTGGCGGAGAAGCTCGAGCTCACGGGCCTCATGAAGCCGTTCTCCACGGAGATCTGGTTCGGCGACCGGGTGGGCGTGCTGGGGTCGAACGGGTCGGGCAAGAGCCACTTCCTGCGGCTGCTGGCTCTGGGCGGCACGGATCCCGAGCGGGAGCACCTGCCGGTCTCGGACATCCAGATCCGCGAGGTGCCCCACGAGGGAACCGTGAAGCTCGGGGCCCGCATCCGGCCCGGGTACTTCGCCCAGACGCACTCCCGGCCCGACCTGGCCGGGCGCACCCTCCTGGACATCCTGCACCGGGGCGACGAGCACCGTTCCGGCCTGGGCCGGGAAGCCGCTTCCGGCGCGCTCGACTCCTACGGGCTCGTGGCGCAGGCGGAGAACAAGTACGAATCGCTCTCGGGCGGTCAGCAGGCGCGTTTCCAGATCCTGCTGCTGCAGCTCTCCGGGGCCACGCTGCTGCTCCTGGACGAGCCGACGGACAACCTGGACCTCCACTCGGGCGAAGCGCTGGAACGCGCGATCGACGCCTTCGAGGGGACCGTCCTGGCCGTGACGCACGACCGCTGGTTCGCCAAGTCGTTCGACCGCTTCCTGGTGTTCGGCTCGGACGGCAAGGTCTACGAGTCCGAGGAGCCGGTCTGGGACGAGAAGCGGGTGGAGCGCGCCCGCTAGTCGCGTCCCGCACCCCTTCCTTGTCCACGAGAAGCCACCTCAGCACAGTCCGGGACCCCGGCATGGTGCTGAAGTGGCTTCTCGCGTCTCAGGAGGAGCTCAGCGTGCGATCCTCCGCGCCTCTTCGATCAGGCGCAGCCCGGCGAGCGGTCCTGTCTCACCGGCCACCTCGACGGGCGCAGGACCTTCGCCGCGCACGTGACGCGCCAGGAGCCGGTAGAACTCCTGATACCCGCCGGGCTCACTCGTCACGGGCCGCACAGCGGTACCGTCGCTGAACGTCCCGGACGCCTCCTCCGGCTCCACGCCGTAGCCGGGGTCGGACGGACGCAGCCCCGCCGACAGCTGGCGTTCCTGCGGGTCGTAGCCGTATTTCAGGTAGCTCCCGGCGCTCCCGCGGACGTCGAACACCGGGCCCGGCTGGGCGGCGGAAAGGGTCATCGACAGGTGGCTGAGCACCGGCGCCCCACCGCCTTCCGGGGCGTGCTCGAGGACGAGGAACGCGTCGTCGTCGGCCGGCTCACCGGGGCGGCGCGCCGCGATCTCCGCATGGACGACACGTGCTGGGCCGAAGAGCTGCAGGGCGCAGTCCACCAGGTGGGTGCCCAGGTCGAAGAGCAGGCCACCGCCCCGCTCCACACCCGAAGCCTGTTTCCAGGCCTTGGAGAACCCCGGCGACCACCGCTCCATGCCGGCGTTGAACCGGTGCACGTCCCCCAGCGCCCCGTCCGCCAGGAGCTTCTGAAGGGTGAGGAACGCGTTGTCCCAGCGGCGGTTCTGATACACCGCCAGCGTGCGCCCCAGCCGCTCCGCGAGCGCCACGAGCTCCTCACCCTGTGCACTGGTGACGGTGAACGGTTTGTCCACCACGACGTCGAGCCCCGCTTCCAGCGCGGCTTTCGCCTGCGGGTGGTGCAGTTCGGGCGGGGTGGCGATGACCACGAGGTCCAGTTCCGCCGCGCGGGCGAGGACGTCCTCGAAGCCGGGCACCACCGTCACCTCGGGGTACGTCTCCCGCGCCGAGCCGGCACGCTCAGGATTGCCCGTGACGATCACGTCCAGGCTGAAGTCGGGGCTGTGCTCGATCAGCGGTGAGTGGAAGGCCCGGCCGGCCAGTCCGTAGCCCACCACGGCGGTTCTCAGGGGTGCGGGTCGCTGCATGGTCCTCAGTGTCCCAGCAAACGGCGCCCCTGTCCCCTGCCCGCCCGGAAACGAACAGGCCTGGGAGAGTCAACAGCCCTGCAACGACGAGAGCCCCGGGGAACGCTGAACGTTCCCCGGGGCCTTCGGCTCCGATGCGCCGGCCGCTCACCTCAGGGTGAACGGGGCGTCGGCAAGCGGTGAGTCACCGCCGGATGGTGTTACTTGTGGGTGGAACCCTTTTCCCAGCCGACCGTGGTCCAGTCCGGGACGTGGGTGTCCGTGGCCTGGTTCGCGAAGAGGGTCGGGCCATAGTTGGCCAGGCCCTTCTTGACGAACTCGATCTGCGGGCCGTTCAGGACCGGGCCGAGGGTGAAGTACTGCTTGGCGTAGTCCTTCTCCACATCCAGGGCTTCCTTGTTGCGCTTGGCGTCGTCAGCCTCGGACTGCAGAGCGGCGATGCGCTTGTCCAGGTCGGCGTTGCCGAGGCCGTTGCGGTCGCTCTCGGTGGAGTAGTACTGGCCCACGGCCTGGGTGGCGTCGGAGCCGACCGTGTAACCGGACATGGTCACGTCGAACTCGCGGTCGCCCACGATCTTGCCGAACTCGGCGCTGCCGCGCTGGTCGATCCCGACATCCATGCCGGCGGCCTGGAGCTGCTTCTGCAGGGTCTGCACGGAGGCGAGGACGGTGGGATCGTCACCGAAGTTGGTGATCTTGAAGGTGACGGGCTTGCCGTTCTTCTCCATGATGCCCTTGGCGTTCGGCTTGTAACCGGCGTCGCTCAGCACCTTCTTGGCGGCGTCAGCACCCTGCTCCTGCACCGGCCAGTTGTCCTGGTAGTACTTGGAGAACGGCATCAGCATCATGGTGCCGGAGTTGGGCTCTTCCCAGTTCAGACCGTTGAAGCGGACCTTGCGGATGGCTTCGCGGTCGACGGCGGTGAAGATGGCCTTGCGGACGGCGACGTCCTGGACGCCCGGACGCTTGGCGTTGACGTTCAGACCACCGGCGAACAGACGCTGGCCACGACGGATGTCGGTGTCCTTGGTGCCCTCGAGCTGCTTGTAGCGGCCCACGGTGCGGCCACCGGTCGCGTCGATCTCACCGTTCTTGAACGCGGCGATCGTGGCGGAATCCTCCATCTGGCGGAAGACGACCTTGTCGAGCACCGGCTTGTTGCCCCACCACTTCTCGTTCTTGACCATGCTGACGGTCAGAGCGGCGGAGTCGAACTTCTCCACCTTGAACGGGCCGGCCATCCACTCGGGGTGCATGTTGTTGTTGAAGCCCTTGTTGAAGATCTCCGGGGTGTTGACCTTCGGGTGGACGATACCGGCGAAGAAGGACGCCAGCGGGTACACGGGCTGCTTGACCGTCACGACGACGTCCTTGTCGGTCGCACCACGGGTCACAGACTCGATGTACTTGTAGGAGCCGGAATCGACGATGTCGTAGTCCTTGTTGGTGCCGTTGAGCACCTTCCAGGTGTTCTCGAAGGTCTTCCAGTCGATGGGGGTGCCATCGTTCCAGGTCGCCTTGTCGTTGATCTTGATGTTCAGGATCTGCTTGCCGTCCTTGACCTCAGACTTGAAGTCCTCGCAGAAGTCCTTGTCCAGCTCGAAGTCGCCCACCGCGGTGGTCTTCCAGCAGCCGTAGTAGAAAGCCTGGTTGATCGGACCCATGAGCGCGGTGTTGTCGGAGGAGTTTCCGCTGTTGCCGAAGCCGTTGAAATCGGGGCCGATGTTGCCCAGTTCCAGAGTCAGGGTGCCGCCCTGGTCCAGGTCCTTGACGTCTTTCGGGTTGGTCTGGATCAGCTTGGAGACGTCCGAGCCGGACCCCTCGGCCTTGGCGCTCTCGGGGCCCTTGGCCGTGCCGCCGCCGCAAGCGGTCAGCGCCAGCGTGACGGCCGCCAGAGTGGCGACGCCGAGCGTGACTTTCTTTTTCATACTGTTCCCTTCAAAGGAGCGAGGGTTGGGTTTCCCACTGTCATCAACGATATTCACGCAGCGCTGTCCGATGAGTCGTGCAGCACCAGCATGTCCGCATCCATCTCCCCGTTCGGGTAGAAGCAGGCGAACTGGTGGTCCCCTCCACCATTCTCGAGGGGAGGTTCAAGTTCCAGGCACTTGGTCCTCTTGTCCTCAGGCAAGGCAGCGAAAATGGGGCACCGGGAAGCGAAGTTGCATCCTCGGGGGGCATCCAATGGCGTTGGAAGGTCTCCCTTGAGGATGATCCTCTCCCGTGAGCGCTCCGCCTCGGGATCCGGAACCGGAATCGCCGAAAGCAGTGCACGGGTGTAGGGGTGCCGGGGATTGTCGAAGACGCTGTCCACGTCGCCGACCTCCACGATCTTCCCCAGATACATCACAGCCACCCGGTTCGAGATGTGACGTACAACTGAGAGGTCGTGAGCCACCATGAGGTAGCTCAGACCGAGTTCCGCCCGGAGCTTGTCCAGGAGGTTGATGACCCCGGCCTGGACGGAGACGTCCAGCGCAGAGACGGGTTCGTCCAGCACCACGAGCTTCGGGTTCACGGCCAGGGCACGGGCGATGCCGATGCGCTGGCGCTGACCGCCGGAGAACTGGTTGGGGAAACGGTTCACGTGGTCCGGCTGGAGACCCACCAGCTTCATGAGCTCCATGATCCGCTTGCGGATCTCGGACTTGGGGGTGCCCAGGTTCTCGAGGGGCTCCGCGAGCGCCTCGTACACGGTGAAGCGGGGATCCAGGGCGCCCGTGGGGTCCTGGAAGACGATCTGCAGCGACTTCCGCATGGCGGTCTTCTCGCCGGCCGAGGTGGCGGCCTTCGAATTCACGCCGCCGATGGTGATCTCGCCCGGCTGATCCTTGCTGAACTCCATGATCTCCAGGAGCGTGGTGGTCTTGCCACAGCCGGACTCGCCCACGATCGAGAAGCACTCGCCTTCACGGATGTCGAAGCTGAGGCCGTCCACGGCCTTGACCGTGCCGATCCGCTTCTTGAAGAGCGACCCCTTCATGAGGGGGAAGTGCTTCTTGACGTCCTTGAGTTCCAGCACGGTGGTGCGGTCGGTCCGCGGGGTCCCCTCGAACTTGGACACCGGCACCGGGGGCGCCTTGAAGATCTCATGGACGTCGACGCCGGCGCCGAACTCCTCCATCTTCACGCAGGCGGCGCGGTGGCCGTCGTCGCCGGGCACGAGGCGCAGCGGCGGCTCGCCGCTCAGGCACTCCGGACCGGCCAGGGGGCAGCGCGGCGCGAAGGAGCAGCCGGTGGGCGGGGTGATGAGGTTCGGGGGCATGCCCTCGATCGGGACCAGGGACGTCTCAGCGGAGACGTCGACGCGCGGCACGGCGCCCAGCAGACCCATCGTGTACGGCATGCGCGGGGCGTAGTAGAGCTGGTCCACCGAGCCGGTCTCCACCGGCTTGCCCGCGTACATGACCATGATGTCGTCGGCCATGCCGGCCACGACGCCGAGGTCGTGGGTGATCATGACCAGCGCGGCGCCGGTCTCCTCCTGCGCCTTGTGCATGACCTCCAGCACCTGCGCCTGGATGGTGACGTCCAGGGCGGTGGTGGGCTCGTCGGCGATCAGGACGCGCGGGTCGTTCGCGATCGCGATCGCGATCATCACGCGCTGGCGCATGCCGCCGGAGAATTCGTGCGGGAAGGACTTCAGGCGGGCCTGCGGGCTGGGGATGCCCACCAGGGTCAGGAGTTCGACGGCGCGGGCCTCCTTCGCCTTGCCGCTCATCCTCGGGTTGTGGACCGTCAGCGCCTCGATGATCTGCGCGCCGATGGTGAAGACCGGGGTCAGCGAAGAGAGCGGATCCTGGAACACCATGGCCAGGTCATTGCCGCGGTACTTGCACATCTGCGAGTCCGTGAGGCCCAGGAGCTCCTGGCCGTGCAGCCGGACCGAGCCCGTGATCTCCGCCGTCTCCGGCAGCAGGCCCATGATCGCCATGGACGTGACGGACTTGCCGGAACCGGATTCGCCCACGATGCCGAGGGTTTTGCCGGGCAGGAGGTCGAAATCGACGCCTCGGACGGCGTGCACCACGCCGTTCTCCGAGTTGAAGCGGACGTTCAGGTCGCGGACGGAGAGCACCGGTTCGCCGGGGGCGTGCAGTCCCGCGACGTGGAGGCGTTCGGTGGTGTCCAGTGCTCCGGTGCCTTGTGTCACGGTGCCTTCCTGCGTGCTGTCGTGCTGGGAAGCGCTCATACCGCCGCCTCCACGGTGTTCTTGCGGGCCTTGCGCGACTTCTTGGCCTTGCCCACGGAGCTGGAGCTCGGGTCGAAGGCGTCGCGGAGGCCGTCATTCATCATGGCCATGGAACCGGTCAGGGCGAACATGGCCAGGAGCGGGAACCAGAACATCCACGGGAAGCTGCTGACCTGCTGGCTGGCCTGGCCGATCAGGATGCCGAGGCTCATGTCCGGCGGCTTGATGCCGATGCCGATGAAGGAATACGCCACCTCGGAGAGGATCGCCAGGGTCACGCCGCGGGTGATCTCCAGGACCAGCAACGAGCCGATGTTGGGGATCAGGTGCTTCCAGACGATGCGCCAGGTGGAGACGCCCATGTAGCGGGCGGCCTTGACGTAATCCCGTTCGATGAGGGACATGGAGATGGAGCGGATGAGTCGCGCGGCGCCCATCCAGCCGAACACCAGCAGGACCACGGTCAGCAGGAACCAGCTCGGGAGCGCGTCCTTCAGGTCGCCGCCGTTGCCGCTGGTGACCACGGCCACCACGAGCAGCGAGGGCATCATGATGAGCGCTTCGAGGATGAAGAGCATCACCTTGTCGACTTTGCCGCCGTAGAAGGCCATGACACAGCCGTAGACGGCTGCCACGAGCATGGAGCCGACGCCCACGATCAGGCCGATCAGAATCGAGGTCCGCACCCCTTCGACCATGAGGACGTAGAGGTCCACGCCGGCCTGGGTGGTGCCGAAGAAGTGGTCAGCGGAGGGGCCTTCGCCGATGAAGGCGGGGTCGATGTCGTTCTTGGTCCAGGGGGTCAGGAACTGACCCACCAGGGAGAAGACCGTCAGGGCCAGGAAGAGGATCAGGCCCGCCACGGCGGTCTTGTTCCGGAGGAAGCGGCGGAAGATGATGACGCCCTTGGCGATCACCACGCCGTCGTCCGTCGTGAGAATGTCCGCCTCTGTCTCAGGCTGGACCGCTTCAACAGTGGACATCAGGAAACCCTCACTCTCGGGTCGACCAGGGTGGTGGCAAGGTCCGCGAGGATGGCGCCGACGGCGAAGATCACGGAGCCGTAGGCCAGCGTCGCGGTGGCCGCGTTGACGTCCTGCTTGCCGATCGCGTCGATGCTCCAGAAGCCGACGCCGGGCCACGCGAAGATGGCCTCGGCGAAGAAGCCGCCCGCGAAGATGGCCGGCACGGTGAAGGCGATGGTCTGAGCGACGGGAATGAAGGAGACCCGCAGCGCGTGGCGCCGGATGGCCTGGTTCCGGGTGAGGCCCTTGGCCCTGGCGGTGCGGACGAAGTCGGCGTTGACGTTGTCCAGCAGATACTGGCGCTGGGCGATCTGATAACCGCCCCAGCCCACCAGGGTGATGGCGAAGGTCGGCACCACGTAGTGGGCCACGAGGTCCACGAAGGCGGGCCATCCCGGCTCCACGCCGGGTGTGGAGATGCCGGTGACGAAGAAGATCTGCTGACCGGTGGCGTCGTTGATCCAGATCGCCGCCAGCTGCACCAGGAAGTAGGCGATCGGGGCCGGAACGATGTACGTCAGGTAGGAATAGCTGGTGATCGCGCGGTCCGAGGCCTTGTACTGCCGTGCGGCCGTGAACACGCCGAGCGCGACGCCGATCACGAGCGTCAGGAAGATCGCGGCAATGAACAGGCGCGTGGAGACCCACACACGGTCACCGAAGGCCGCGTTGACCGATCCGCCGGCCGGGCTCATGCCCCAGTCCCAACGGGTCACGATGCCCGTGAGCCACTGGACGTAGCGGTCCCAGGCGCTCATGGCGGGATCGAGTCCCTTGAGCGCCAGGGAGTGCGCGACCTGTTCGGGGGTGGGCCGCGGGATCTTCTCCTGCTCGATCAGGGCCGGCTTCATGGTGGAGACCGCCAGGAAGTATCCGGCCGAGGTGGTCAGGAAGATCATGACCACATAGGTCGCCATGCGCTTGAGGAGATACTTGATCACTGACGTCCGCCCTTCTCACGCACGGCGTGCAGGCGTGAGGGCGTACGGCTACCGCGCAAGGCAGGGGCCGTGGATTTTTGGTGCACGGGGTTTCCTTCCAGACTGCCGCGGGCTCGTGGCCTGTGTGCGGCGCGTCACATTCCACGGGAAAAGTACCACGAACCAGACGGTCTGAAAGGCCTATTTCACTCCTTGGCAATCAGATCGTTATCTAGCTACCGGTCGGTAACGCAGGGTTGCGCAAGGAGTGGACACCCGACGGCCCTCACTATAAAGTGACCGTTTCACATCTCCTCCGGCCGTGCCGAACGATCCGCCAGCTCGGATGCACTTTTCCGCCGTGCCGCCGCCGTCTACAGTTACTTGCAACATAAGCATCAACGAGGAGCGGATATGTCCGGAATTGTGATTGTTGGCGTCGACGGTAGCGAGACCGCGGCCCGGGCTGCCGCAGCGGCCTACAAGCTGGCCCAGGGCCTCGAAGCCCGGCTGCACGTGATCACCGCCTTCGACAAGGACAACGTCGAGGTCTTCGGCAGCGGCAGCGACACCTTCATCATGTCCGACGCCGATGACGCGCAGCGTGTGGCCAAGCAGGTCGCCGAGGGCCTGGGCACGGACGTCGAGTACCTGTCCGCCCGCGGCAAGCCGGCCGACGCTCTCCTGTCCGAGGCCGAGCGCCTCGGCGCCGATGTGATCGTGGTCGGCAACCGCCGCATGAGCGGCATCGGCCGCGTCCTGGGTTCCGTCGCGAACACGGTCGCGCACAACGCCCCCTGCGACGTCTACATCGTCAACACCACGGTGTCCTGACCGGTCTCCCGACCAGCGCACGCACCGGCCGCGCGTTCACGCGCAGCCCACACGACGACGGCGCCGTCCCCCGAGGTTCCCTGCGGAACGTCCGGTGGGCGGCGCCGTCGTCGTGAGGCCTCCGATCAGGCCTCGAGGTCGAGCTGGTAGGTCAGGAACGGCGTGCGGGTGGAGAGGCGGTCGTAGACGGCGCGGGCACGGTAGTTGTCCTCCGAGGTGATCCACCGGACGTGGCTCCAGCCTTCCTCCCGGGCCTGGGCGCGGATCGCGTCGAACAGGGCGTCCACGACGCCTCCGCCACGCCCCGCGGGGTCCACGAACAAGTCGTCCAGGTAGCCGGCGACCACGCCGAGCGTGGGACGCACGACGGGCCGCACATGGGCCAGGCCCACCAGACGTCCCGGAGTCGCAGGATTCTCGGCCACCAGGCCGGTCAGGCGGCCGTCCTGAAGCCACGACCAGACGACGTCCCGGTGCTCCGGGGTGAGCTCACGGCCGTAGAAGGCGCAGTACCCCTCGAACAGCCGGGCCCACTCCTCCCGGTCGCCGTCGGTCAGCGTGCGGGTGATCCACTCGGTCATCCCGGTCCTCTCTCGAATCGTTCCGCTCCCGGCGTTTCCGGCCCTCGGAGGCCCGGCTCGCGCTGATGCCCGCGGTGGGGAGGCTCAGCGGATCGCCGGCTTTCGGTCACGCGGCAGACACTCAGTCGAGCAGCAGCGCGGGTTCTTCCATGATCGCCGCGACATCGGCCATGAAGCGCGCCGAGAGGTCCCCGTCGACCACGCGGTGGTCGAAGGAGCCGCCGAGCGTGGTGATCCAGCGCGGGATGACCTCACCGGAGACCACCCACGGCTTCTGCTTGATGGTGCCGAACGCGACGATCGCCACCTCACCGGGGTTGATGATCGGAGTGCCGGTGTCGATGCCGAGGGCGCCGATGTTGGTGACCGTGAGGGTCCCGTCCCGCATGTCCGCCGGGCTGGTCTTGCCCGCCCGGGCCGTGGTGGCGAGCTCATTCAGGGCCACCGCGAGTTCCTTGAGGGAGAGGTCCTGTGCGTCCTTGATGTTGGGGACGAGCAGACCGCGCGGCGTGGCGGCGGCGATGCCGAGGTTCATGAAGTGCTTGACGTGGATCTCATCGCCCTCAGGACCGGACACCCATTCCGAATTCACACTGGGATTGCGCGCGGCGGCCCAGATGACCGCCTTGGCCAGGATGAGGAGCGGGGAGACCTTGATGCCTTCGAAGTCGCGGGACTTCTTGAGGCGCTGCACGAACTCCATGGTGCGACTGGCGTCGATGTCCACGAAGATCGAGACGTGCGGGGCCTGGAAGGCGGAATCCACCATGGCCTTCGCCGTCGCCTTGCGCACGCCCTTCACCGGGATGCGTTCGATCCGGCGCTCCGGATTCCTCGCCGGAGCGGTCCAGAACTTGCCGGCCTGATCCTGCTCGGCCTCCCGCTGGGACTGGTAGCTCACCAGGTCCTCACGGGTCACCTCGCCGCGGGCGCCGGTGGGGGTCACCAACGCGAGATCGATCCCGAGGTCGCGGGCGATCTTGCGGACCGGCGGCTTCGCCAGCACCCGGTTGACGAGGCCGGTCAGGGCACCGCCGATACCGGGGCGCTCCTCGCCGGCGGCCCCCGTGGCCGACGGCGCGGGAGGTGCGGACGGGACGGGAGGCGTGGACGGGGCTTGCTGAGCCGGCCGGACGACGGCGGCCTGCGCGGGAGCCTCCGGGGTCTGAGCGGCGGCCGGGGCCTGAGGGGCTGCCTGGGCGACCGGTGCCGGCGTCGCGGCTGACGCGCCGTTGCGGCGCGGGCGCCGCTTGACCGCGTCGGCCTTCGGGCCGGAGCCCACGAGGGGGCCCGGGGCCTCGGAGTCGTCCACAGGGAGTGTGCCGTAGGTGACCCGGGGGGACTCGGCCGCAGCGGACGGCTGGGCCGCAGGTGCGGCCGGCGATGCGCCGTCGTCGTCCACAGTGCTGTCTTCTGCGGCGCCCACCGCGATGATCGGGGTGCCCACGTCGACCGTCTTGCCTTCGGGAACCAGGAGCGCGGTCACGGTGCCGGCGAACGGGGACGGAAGCTCCACGAGGGACTTCGCGGTCTCGATCTCGCAGAGGACGTCGTTGATCGCGACCGTGTCCCCCACCTTGACCTTCCAGGACACGATCTCGGCCTCGGTCAGGCCTTCGCCCACATCGGGGAGATTGAATTTCTGCGTGCTCATGATTTCCCTAAACTCCGTGGCTCAGTAGGAGAAAGCGCGGTCGAGTGCTTCGAGGATGCGGTCGATGTCCGGCAGGTAGTGTTCCTCCACCTTCGCCACCGGATACGGCATGTGGAAACCGCCCACCCGGATGACCGGCGCCTCCAGGCTCAGGAAGGCGCGTTCGCTGATCCGGCTCGCGATCTCTCCGCCGATCCCGCCGAAGGTCGGGGCCTCGTGCGTGACCAGGAGGCGGCCGGTCTTGCGGACCGAGGCCTCCACGGTGTCGAAATCGATCGGGGAGATGCTCCGCAGATCGATGACCTCGATGCTGCGGCCGTCCTCCTCCGCGGCAGCGGCCGCCGCGAGCGCCACCGGGACGAGCGGACCATAGGCGACCAGCGTGGCGTCGGAGCCTTCCCGCACCACATGAGCGCTGAACGGATCCGCCGACGTGCCGGGATCCTCCGTGTTCACCTCACCCTTCAGCCAGTACCGCTTCTTGGGCTCGAAGACGATCACCGGGTCCTGGCATTCAATGGCCTGCCGGGTCATCCAGTAGGCGTCATGCGGGTTGGACGGGGTGATGATCCGCAAGCCCGCCGTGTGGGCGAACAAGGCCTCGGGGGACTCCGAATGGTGCTCGATCGAACCGATGCCGCCGCCGTACGGGATGCGGATGGTCACGGGCAGCGTCACCGCTCCGCTCGTCCTCGCGTGGTACTTGGACAGCTGAGTGGTGATCTGGTTGAAACCGGGGAAGACGAAACCGTCGAACTGGATCTCGCAGACCGGCCGGTAGCCGCGCATGGCCAGGCCGATCGACGTGCCGATGATGCCGGCTTCCGCGAGCGGGGAATCGACCACGCGGTCCTCGCCGAACTCCTGCTGCAGGCCGTCGGTGACCCGGTAGACGCCGCCGAGGGCTCCGATGTCCTCGCCCATCAGCAGGGTCTTCTCATCCTGGCCCAGGGCCTCGCGAAGGCCCTCGTTGATGGCCTTGGCAATGGTCATGGTGGTCATGGCTCAGCCCTCACCCGCGCCTTCCGCGTTCTCGAATCCTGCCTCGTACTCTCGGAACCACTGCAGTTCCTCCTGGACCAGAGGATGGGCCTGCGAGTACACATGAGCGAAGGCTTCCTCCATGCTCGGGCCCTCCATCGCCAGCACGGCCTGACGGACGGAGTCCGCCAGTTCCTGACCCTGACGACGGACCTCCTCGAAGAAGGAGTCATCCGCGAGGCCCTCGGCCCGGAGGTAGGTCTCCAGACGCGTGAGGGGGTCCTTCGCACGCCACTGGTCCTCTTCGGAACTCGTGCGGTACTTGGTGGGGTCGTCGGCCGTGGTGTGAGCGCCCAGGCGGTAGGTGAAGGCCTCGATCAGCACCGGGCCCTCTCCCTTGCGGGCACGGTCGAGCGCCCACTGCGTGACCGCGTGCACCGCCAGGATGTCGTTGCCGTCCACGCGAACTCCGGGGAAGCCATATCCCTGGGCGCGGTGCGCCAGGGGGACCTTCGTCTGGACCTTGGACGGCACCGAGATCGCCCAGTGGTTGTTCTGGCAGAAGAACACCACGGGAGCCTTGTAGCTGGAGGCGAAGACCATCGCCTCGTGGACGTCGCCTTCGCTGCTCGCGCCGTCACCGTAATAGGCGACGACGGCGGCATCCTCCGCCGCCTGGCCCTTCGCCTGAGCGGAGGCCTGGTCACGCTGGATGCCCATGGCGTAGCCGACCGCGTGGAGCACCTGGGCGGCAAGCACCAAGGTGTAGATGTTGAAGTTCTTCTCCTGGGGATCCCAGCCGCCGTGAGTGACACCGCGGAAGATCCTGAGCAGGTCCGACATGTCGAGGCCGCGGGACAGCGCCACCCCGTGTTCGCGATAGCTGGGGAAGACGAAGTCCTCGGGGCGGAGCGCGTGCCCGGACCCGATCTGGGCCGCTTCCTGGCCGGTCAGAGGGACCCACAGGGCCAGCTGGCCCTGGCGCTGGAGAGCGGTGGCCTCCTGGTCGAAGCGGCGCACCACGGCCATGTCACGGTAGAACGCACGCAGCGCCTCGGGATCCAAGGACTCGACATACGGCCCGAACACCGGGTCCTCCCGACGGTTCCCCTGAGCATCCAGAAGCTGGATCATGTCCCCGCCGGCCGGCTGGGATGCCGGGTCCTGGTGAGTCTCCGGGTGATCGTCGAGTTCCTCGTCATTGAATTCAGTGGTCGGCAGCTGCCCTACGCCCATGCCGTCTCCTTGCCTCCGTCCCACACCTCGTGGGAATCAATCGATATATTCCGCCCTAGGCATGTATTCCCGAGGTGGAATATATCTGGTCCGGGGATCACTTTAGCCGGATTTCCGGGAGAAGTGATCATTAAGTCGTGAACGCAACGGAATACACGCGACCCCTCAGGACCGCCTGAATTCCTCACACAGTTCGATGAATCGCGAGTTCGCCTCAGGCTCGCCGATACTGACCCGCACGCCCTCCGGAGCGAACGCCCGGACCGACAGTCCGTTCGTTCCGGCCAGTTCGGCGAAGCGGGCCGTGTCCTCGCCCAGCGGCAACCAGACGAAGTTGCCCTGAGCCTGGGGGATCTCCCAGCCCTGGGATGCCAGAGCGGCGACCACACGCTCACGCTCGGCCACCACGCCGTCCACCCGCTCCAGGACCTCCGGAAGATGGTCCAGCGATGCGACGGCGGCGCGTTCCGCCACCTGAGACACCGCGAAAGGAGTCGCGGACAGTCTGAGGTACTGGGTCACCTCGGGATGGGAGACCGAGTAACCGACGCGGAGACCCGCCAGGCCATGGGCCTTGGAGAAGGTCCGCAGCACCACGACATTGGGATAGCGTTCCAGGAACTCCAGACCCTTGACGGCATCGGGATCACGGACGAATTCGACATACGCCTCATCGATCACCACCAGGACGTTGGCCGGAACCTTCGCCAGGAAGTCATGGGTCTCCTGGGTCCGCAGGACGGGACCCGTGGGGTTGTTCGGAGTGCAGAGGAGGATCACCTTGGTGTTCTCGGTAATCGCCGCGGCCATGGCGTCGAGGTCATGGCGTCCGTCGGACAGCAAGGGGACCTGAACGCTGCGGGCTCCGGCCAGGCCGACACAGATGGGGTACGCCTCGAAAGAACGCCACGCGTAGAGAACTTCGTCCTGGCTCCCGTCCGGATTCTGCCCTGCGAAGGCTCCGATGATCTGCACCAGGGCCCCAAGGCTCCCGGCGCCGGTGACCACGTCCTCGGCGGGCACGCCGAACTCTTGGGCGATCCGTTCCCGCAGCTGAGTGACCAGGGGATCGGGATAGCGATTGAAGCCGTCGAAGCCCGCCACGGCCTCCTTGACCTGCGGCAGGGGGCCAAGCGCCACCTCGTTGGAGGAGAGCTTGTAGCTGGTCAGCCCTTCCAGGACGCGCGGCGGCTTGCCGGCCGTGTACTTGGGAAGGAGTCCCACTGCGGGACGGGGAAGGATTTCCTGACCGTGGTCTGCGGACACGCCCTCGGAGGGCGACACATGGGAGCTCATATCTCCACCCTAATTGCCGGGCCTACGCCCAGACAGGTATGACAGCATGGTTGCATGGCGAAGTTCCTCCTGCGTCTGGCGATCAATGCGTTCTCCCTCTGGGTGGCGGCCTGGCTTCTGCCCGGGCTCACCCTGTCCACGGGAGCAGCCCAGAACCTGGTGGCCGGCGCGGCTCCCTCAGCGCCCGCGGACACCCTCGGAAGCATTCTGGCGTACCTCTTCATCGGCCTGATCTTCGCGGTGGTCAACGCGTGGATCCGGCCCGTGGTCCGCTTCCTGGCACTGCCCGTGACGGTCCTGACGCTCGGTCTGTTCACTCTCGTGATCAATGCCGCCATGCTCTACCTCACCTCCTGGCTCAGTGGTTTCACGCCCGTCCACCTCGGAATCGACACTTTCTTCTGGACGGCTGTCCTGGGTGCGCTGATCATCAGCCTGATCTCCCTGATCACGGACCGTCTCTTCGACCGGGACAAGGACCGCTGAGCCGGCCGGGGCTCTGACGGCGCAGGGGCGGACGCGCACGCGTGGTCAACGTGATCAGCGCCGGCACTGGTCCTCACCCAGCGGCGGCTCATGGGCCGTGTAAACGGTCCGCGTGGCTTTTCTGACCGAGTCCGGGGAAGTGTCTAGCCGGTCGGGACCCAGGATGTCCGCGAGCACCTTCTGATGCCTGAGCACTCCTGGATCGTGGCTGGTCTCCAGTCGATCCGCTGCCGCGATGTAGTTGCCGATATCGTGAGCGTTCCTGATCTTCGTCGGCACATCGAAAGTGCCGGTCACCATTTCCACCGGTCTCCCTTTGGCCATCCCGGACAAGACCGGGTCGACCGTGGCCGTCTCCGCGGAGAAGCGCGCCGTCACCACGTTCGGCCTTCGCGGGTTGTGCACCCCGTCCAGCGCAGGAACCATGTCCCGCTGGTTCTCGAGCGCCAGCACGCTCGCGTCCACGCGGCCCAGGAATCGGCCGACCGGCGAACCCGCGGTGTTGACGGCGCGGACCGTGTACGTGGCGGTGAAATCCTTGTTCGCGGCGAGCGCCACCGCGTTGATGCCTCCCTGGCTGTAGCCGTTCAGCACGATGTCGTCCTTCCTGGTGACGTGCTCCGCCTCGAGCGCTTTCACCACGGCCGCCTGGGTCTGGGTGAGATAGCTCCGGCGCTCCGTTCCCTGAGCCATCGCCGAGATATCGCCTTTGAGGTCGTCGGTGGTGTCCGGGGAGTCGAACGGCGCCCACTTCTCAGTGCCGGGAATGCTCACGATCACGGCGTAACTGCCGTCAGTCCGGGGGTACTTGTCCACCACGACGGACGACAAGGGGATCGGCTTCTCGCCCGGGGTCACGGGCCCATCACCAGCCGCACGATTCGCGCTCCGGAACGCTGAACCCAGGAAGGTCCCGGGCGTGGGGGCCGGAGGCACGGAATGCCATCGCTCGGCTGTCACCGTCACCGCGTCCTGCCGGAGGCGTGCCTCCTCCACGCCCCCGTCCCAGGACGACAGGGCATGAGTGAGAGCATCCACGGAGTCCTTGGCCCCGGTGGCGCTGAGCGCCCTGACATATTCGTCCCGGGCTCGCGGGTCGATCATCCCCAGGACATAAGCGAGCAGCCCTGGCACGAGCCACAGCCCGGACTGAATCAGATCCCCCGCACCGGCCACCGTCGATTCGGCGCCGCGTTCGGCCTCCTGATAGGAGGTGGCCGTGCCTCGAAGTGAAGCAGACAGAGACCGTAACGCCGAGACGACTCCGTCAAGGAGTGCGGTGGCCTGGTTCACCGCCATTCCGCACTGACTGACCCGTGCCCCGCCCGCCGGCCCCGGACTCAGATCCAGATTCAGGTCCAGAATCGCCTCCCATCGGCCCTGGATCCCCTGAAGGCACCTCAGCAGACCGTCCGCGACGAGATCGATCCGCCCCGATGCCGTCCAGAGCTCATCCGGATTGACGCTGACCATGCTGTACCGCCCGTTGATCCAGAAGCCGGTCTCGCCCGACGTGTCGGCCATCATCGCCCCTCGTAGTGGATCGCCGGACCCGTGTCACCATCGGCTGCACCTCCGGGCCGCAGGGCGGACGCCGGCCCCCTTCCACCGCTCGACGACACCGCACTGGAGTAGGAGTACAGGAGCATCAGTGCCGTCCGCGCCGCCTCCATCGCCTCGCCGGCGCGAAGGAGGCTGCGCCGTCGTTCCTCCAGGGCCGTCCGGTACGCGTTTCCCGCCGCCGATGCCCAGCCCAGACCGCCTGCCTGACGTAAGGCGGCGAGGGCCGTGGTGAGTTCGTCCCGTTGCCGCCCGATCCAGAGCGCGAGCTCCACGAGCCCTGCTCCAGCGTCGCCCTGCCCGCCCCGGGGATTCGCGGACCTCTGATGCACCGCGTCCATGTCGTTCCTCCTCACTCGATGGATGCCGCCCTGACTCCACGCTAGGAGCTCGGGCCCTTCGCAGGAGGAGGGGACGTGACCATGTGGACGGAGCACGTCACGCATTGTCCACATGGCCGCTCCGAGATGAGACAGCCGCCCTGCCCGTGAAAGAATGAGCACATGGCTGAAACCACTGCGCGCATCCCGTCCGGACGTCTCTCCCTGGCTGCAGGCGAGGGCCAGATCGCCCTAGGGCCCCTGGACGGCCGGTACCGTGCAGCCGTGGCACCCCTCGTGGACTACTTGTCCGAGGCCGCGCTGAACCGTGACCGCGTCGCCGTCGAGGTGGAGTGGCTGATCCACCTCACCTCGAATTCCGTCCTTCCCGGCTCGGCCCCGCTGAGCCAGGAACAGCAGGAGCAGCTGCGCGCCATCGTCACCGAGTTCAACGCGGACTCCGTGGCCGAGCTCGCGGAGATCGAGGCCGTGACGGTCCACGATGTGAAGGCCGTGGAGTACTACATCGGCCGCCGCCTGCCGGCCATCGGGATCGAATCCCTGACCCCCATGGTGCACTTCGCCTGCACCTCGGAGGACATCAACAACCTCTCGTACGCGCTCGGTGTCAAGGGCGCCGTGGAAGACGTCTGGCTTCCGGCCGCACGCGCCCTGGTGGACCAGATCGGCGCCATGGCCACGGAGAACCGTGACGTCCCGATGCTGTCCCGCACCCACGGTCAGCCTGCCACCCCCACCACGCTCGGCAAGGAACTCGCCGTCGTGGCTCACCGCCTCAGCCGCCAGCTGGACCGGATCTCCCGCACGGAGTACCTCGGCAAGATCAACGGCGCCACCGGCACCTTCGCCGCCCACGTGTCCGCCGTGCCGGCTGCCGACTGGACCGAAGTCTCCCGGACCTTCGTCGAGGGTCTGGGCCTGGACTGGAACCCGCTGACCACCCAGATCGAAAGCCATGACTGGCAGGCGGAGCTGTACGCGGACGTCGCCCGCTTCAACCGCATCCTGCACAACTTCTGCACCGATGTGTGGAGCTACATCTCCATCGGGTACTTCGCGCAGATCCCCGTGGCCGGCGCCACCGGTTCCTCCACCATGCCGCACAAGGTCAACCCGATCCGCTTCGAGAACGCTGAAGCCAACCTCGAGATCTCCAGCGGACTGCTCGACGTCCTGGCCTCGACCCTGGTCACCTCCCGCTGGCAGCGTGACCTCACGGACTCGTCCTCGCAGCGCAACATCGGTGTCGCTTTCGGGCACTCCCTGCTGGCCATCAGTAACGTGGTCAAGGGCCTCAAGCAGCTCAAGGTGTCCGTGGACGTCCTCGCCACCGATCTGGACGGGAACTGGGAGGTCCTCGGCGAGGCCATCCAGACCGTGATGCGTGCCGAGGCCATCGCGGGTGTTCCCGGGATGGAGAACCCGTACGAGCGCCTCAAGGACCTCACGCGCGGCCACCGCGTCGACGCGGCGCGCATGCAGGAGTTCGTCTCCGGCCTGGGCCTCTCGGACGAAGCCCGGGACCGTCTCCTCCAGCTGACCCCCGCGTCCTACACGGGCGTGGCGGCGGCACTGGTCGACTACCTGAAGTAGCCCCGGCCGTGCGCCTGTTCCTCGTCCGGCATGGCCAGACGCCCAGTAACCTGCTCCGCGCCCTGGACACGGGGCGCCCGGGTCCTGGGCTGACGGACCTGGGTCTGGAACAGGCGCACGCTCTCGTGGAACGGCTGTCCGCGGAACACCTGGACGCCGTCTACGCCTCGCCCCTGCTGCGGGCCCAGCTCACTGCCGGCCCGCTCTCCCAGGCCAGGAACCTCCCGGCCACCGTGCTCGAGGGCCTGGAAGAGATCGGCGCCGGCGTGCTCGAAATGCTGAACGACGACGACTCGTGCTCCAGCTACGGCGCTCACGTCATCGCCTGGGCCCTCGGCGACACCCTGTCGCGGATCGACGGCGCCGAAGATCACACCGCCTTCTTCCGCCGCTTCGACGCCGCGGTGGACCAAATGGCCCGGACCCACGGTTCCGACGCCAGTGTCCTGGCCATCAGCCACGGCGCGGCGATCCGCTGCTGGACCGCGGCCCGGGTGACGCACGACGGCGCGTTCGACGTCCGTCTGCCACTCGCCAACACCGGGATCGTCGCTCTCGAGGGGGCACCGGGATCCTGGCGCCTCACCGGCCTCCTCTGACGCGCGACCCGCCCGCCTGACCCACCCAGGCCGCCCGGGCTCACGGGACCCGCCCTGACCCGCCCTGGGCCTACCCCAGTCCCGCGGCCGCGGCACACCGCATCCGTAACCGCCCATCCGTAACCGCGCCCTCACCCACTTCTTACGGCACCGAAACCCGCCTGAAATCCCAGGCCGGTTGACTGGGAGTACCGAAAATTTCTCTCCGTGGAGGTGAAGGGACATGACCGCACGAACCCTCATCAGTTCGCTCCACCAATTGCGCCGTGGTGATCACGTGGAGGCCGAACGCTTCCACCTGATGCCCCGGACCACGTTCGTCCGGCGCGGCCAGGTTCAGGACATCGCTCCCGGCCTGGGCGTGGTGTGGATCCGGGACGAGGAGACGGGCCAACGCCGCGTTCTCGATTCCCAGGACTACCAGCTGTGGCGGGTCGCCTGACGGGCCGGAGTCCTAGCCACCCGCGACGGACTGGATGATCATCAGCTCCGCCCCATCAGGGACTTCGGTCTCGAGCCCCTGAAGCCTGCGGACCTCATCGGGTCCCAGGTACACGTTCACATGACGCCGGAGAGCTCCCGTCTCATCGCGGAGCCGCCGGCCCAGCACGGGATGGTCGGCCGCCACAGAGCCCAGGATGCGGGCCACGGTGGCCGGCCGGCCGTCGTCGGGAAGCTCGACGTCCAGCAGGTCTGCGTCCTGCACCAGGGGGCGCAGGACACTGGGGATCAGAACGGTGAAGGCGCCCATTCAGCTCGTCACCGGGACTCCGTCATCGGCCGCTGATTCCTGGTCCGGCACCTCGATGACCGCCGCTCGGACACACAGCACGTCCGGCAAATGGGACGCGATCTCCTGGAAGGTGGCGCCCTCATCGGAGCTCGCATAGACACTGCCGCCACGGGTCCCGAAGTAGACCCCCACGGGTTCCGCCGTGTCGACGGCGGCGGCGTCCCGGAGAATCGAGTTGTAATCCTTGGCGGGCAGGCCTGCGTCGAGCATCTCCCAGTTCTCCCCGGCGTCCCGCGTGCGCCCGACGGCCGGATGCCCATCCACCGGGATACGCTCCACGTCCGCGGCCAGCGGGATCACCCACGCCGTCCCGGCGTTGCGCGGATGGCTCAGCATGACGAAACCGAAGTTCGCCGGCAGCCCGTGCTCGATCGCCTGCCAGCTGTCGCCGGCATCCCGCGTTCGGTACACACCGCCGTGGTTCTGCGCGTAGATCTGGTCCGGATCGCCCGCGTCGGCGGCGATCTTGTGAACGCATTGCCCGAACTCGGGAAGCTCGCCGGGCAGGAACGACGCCCCGATGCCCCGGTTCGTGGCCTGCCAGCTCTCCCCGCCGTCCCGCGTGCGATAGACGCCGCCGGTGCTCATGGCGACGTGCACGGTGGATCCGTCGGGCGCGGGGATGATCGAGTGCACCGCACCGCCGCCTGCCCCCTCGCCCCATTCCGGACGGTGCGGGTGCTCCCACAGCCCGCGGTTGAGCTCGAAGTGCTCGCCGCCGTCGTCGGATCGCCAGAGCGAGATCGGCTCGACGCCGGCCCAGACGACGCCCGGACGGTCCTCGCGGTCGGGCTGCAACTGCCAGATGCGTTCGACGGCGGCGCCGTCGCCTTCGCCGAAGGCGATCCCGCCCCCGTCCGGTTCGGTCCAGGTGGCGCCGAGATCATCCGAGTGCGCCACCGTGGGACCCCAGTGCTCGGAACGGATGCCCACGAGGAGCCGCGTTCCGTCCCGGGTGTCGATGCCGATGCTCGGGATCTCCGTCATGAGGAAATGGGGTCCGTCCAGGACCCAGTCCTTGCGGTCCTTGCTGCGGGCCAGCCAGAGGCCCTTTTTCGTACCGATCGCCACCAGATACTGCGTCGCCGTTGACATGCCTCCATGCAAGCACTGCTTCAGAACACCCGCAATAGTGCGGAATTCTGCGCCGATTTTCTCCGCATCTGCGATTCATACGGTTGTTGATTTTCTGTCACGAAAGTCCGCCGCGATTAGTAATCGGCAGAAGTGGCGAAGCGCCCGGAATTGCCGCTAAGCTCGATCCAGCGACGAAGAAGTTGCCCCATGAGCTGCCCCGGAGCACGTATCCCCCAATGACGTGTTCCGGGGCTTTCCATTTCCCGGGATCGCGCGTCCGGCCCCGGAGCGGCCCTTGATTGATACCCCTAGGGGGTATACCCTCGAGACATGAGCGAGTCCGGCATTCAGGAACACCCCCACCAGCACGGCTACTCCGCCAACAAAGAGGCCTACCAGCGGCGTCTGAAGCGGATCGAAGGGCAGGTCCGGGGCATCGCGCGCATGGTCGAGGAGGACAAGTACTGCATCGACATCCTCACGCAGATCGCCGCCGTCAACAAGGCTCTGCACGCCGTCAGCCTGGGCCTGGTGGAGGAGCACATCGGCCACTGCGTGGTGGGCGCCGCGGAGGAGTCCGACGGCGCACTGCGCCAGGAGAAGGTCGACGCCAAGGTCAAAGAGGCCACGGACGCCATCGGCCGCCTGCTCCGCTGATCAAGCACCCGTCACCCGAATCACGTCACCCCGAGGAGAACATCATGAGCACCCCTGAATCCCTGATCACCACCCAGGTCTCCGTCTCTGGCATGACCTGCGGCCACTGCGTCTCCTCCGTGACGGAGGAGCTGGAAGCGGTCGACGGCGTGGAGCGCGTCGCGGTGGACCTGAATGCCGGTGGGGTCTCCACCGTGACCATCTCCTCGCGCGGAAAGCTCTCCCCCGAGGAGATCGGCGAGGCCGTGGCGGAGGCCGGTTACGTGGTCGTCGCAGACCGCGCCTGAAGCGCGGCCCCTGCGATCACGACGACGGCGCCCCACCCCCGGCCGCGCCCCCACCCGGAAGGGCGGGTGGCGGCCGGGAGGGGGCGCCGTCGTCGTCGAAGCGCCGCTCCCGGGCGCTCGGCTCAGGCGTCGACCCGGGCCTCGGGCCGCCCGGCCGGCACCGCCTCGGCCACCATGGCGGATTCGTCCGTGAAGTCGGGATCCCGGAGCTCGTCCACCCGCACCAGGAGGACGCCCAGGACGATCAGCATGCCGCCGCCGATCTGGATGGGCGCCGGCAGTTCGCCGAGCAGCAGCCACGCCCACACGACGGCGAACAGCACCTCGGTGAGGGACACGAACGACGCCACCTTGGATCCCAGGGCGCGCGACGCGTAGATGCCGGTCACGTAAGCGATCACGGTGGACAGGATGACCATCCCGGCCAGGGAGATCCACCACGGCACCGACGCGCCGCCGAGGTGGGCTTCGCCGAAGGTGAAACGCAGCGGCATGATCCCCGTGAGGGTCACGATCCACAGCACCACGGCCCCCACGAGCATCCCGCCCGAGGCGAGCACCAGCGGCGGCAGGCCCTCATTCTGGCGAGCGGTGATGAAGAAGTAGACCACCAGGCAGACCGCGGCCGCGACGCCCCAGAGGACGCCCACCGGGTCGACGCGCGCGCCGCCCAGGTCGAGCACCAGGAGCAGGCCTGCGATCGACACGACCGTGCCGGTGATGGTGAGCCAGCGCGGCGCGTGCCGCTTGACCACCCACAGCCACAGCACGATCATGACGGGCGCCAGGTACTCCAGGAGCAGCGCGACCCCCACCGAGAGGGTCTGGACGGCATTGAAGTAGAAGAGCTGGCACGCCGCCACGCCGAACAGGCCGAAGAGGACGATGGTGAGCCAGTTGTCCCGCACCTGGTGCCATTTGCCGCGCAGCGACCAGAGGGCCGGAAGGGTCAGAATGAGAACGGCGCCGCTCAGGCGCATCGCGACCGCGGCTCCGGGCGACCAGCCCATCTCCAGCAGGGATTTGCCGAAGGACCCCGAGGTGGCGAACACCGCCGAGGAGAGCAGCGCCACGGGGACGCCGACGAAGGCCGAAGGGGCGCGGCGCGCGGTCGTTGCGGTGCGAGGCATGGCGAGTTCCTGTCAGGAGTGAAACGTGCTTTACTCGTGACAGTAGCGGCAGGAGAAGTAAGGAGTCAATATGGTTTTTGCTCATGACACCGAGGTGGCCCTGCGTTCCGCCATGAATCTCATCAACACGAGCGCGAACGGGGCGGAACTCCTCCCCGATGACGGACACCTGACCGCCTTCCTGACGCGCGAGGAGTTCTACGGCTCACGCACGCACGACGACGCCGAGCTCGCCTCCGTGCGACGGCTGCGGGACGTGCTGCGCGCCCTGTGGACGTCCCCGGAGGACGAGGCGGCGGAAGAGGTCAACAGGATCCTCCGGGACGCCCGGGCGCTGCCCCAGCTGATGAAACACGACGGCCTGGACTGGCATCTCCATGCGACGACTCACGAGGCGCCGCTGGCGGACCGCATCGCGACCGAGACCGCCATGGGGATCCTGGACGTCATCCGCTCCAAAGAGCTCTCCCGGCTGGCGCTGTGCGCGGCCGAGGACTGCGACGCCGCGGTGCTGGACCTGAGCCGCAACCGCTCCAAACGCTTCTGCGACACCGGCAACTGCGCCAATCGCACGCACGTCGCCGCGTACCGGGCCCGCCAGCGGAGCTGACGGGCGACGCAGCCGCCAGAAGGCGGGCGAGGACGGTGCCGCCATCGGCGCCGCGCCCGGGCTTGCCCGCCGCGCCCGACAGGGCCGTCAGGCCCGGATCGAGGTGCTCAGCGGCCGACCTTGCCCATGAGGGATGCGATCGGCCGCAGGAAGACCGGGCGGGCGAGCAGCCACGCCGCCGCCATGACCACCAGCGAGGCCACGAAGAGCCAGAAGCCCAGCCAGTCCTCGCCGTCGTGGTTGCCGTACATGTGGTTCAGGTTCCGCAGCATGCCCGTGCTGAGCACGAGGAACACGTGCACCACCACGAAGGCCACGAAGTAGATCATGACCGGGAAGTGGACCTTGCGGGCGAGCTCCAGCGGGTAGAACTTGTTGATCGCGGCCTTCTTGGGCCACGCGCCGGACATCCGGATGCCGGTCAGGAGCGCCAACGGCGCCGCGACGAACACCGTGAGGAAGTACGTCAGCAGCTGCAGTGCGTTGTAGTTGACCCAGCCGTTCTCGGTGGGCCAGTTCAGGGAGGCGTACTGCAGGCCCGCGGAGACGGCGTTCGGGAAGGCGTCCCAGCTCGTGGGGACGATCCGCACCCAGTGGCCGGTGGCGAAGAGCAGCACGATGAACACCACGCCGTTGAGGACCCAGAGCGCATCGAGGCAGAGGTGGAACCACAGGTCCAGCGAGATCTTGGCCGGCGGGTTCTTGGTCTTGATGAAGCCCTTGTTGTTGCGCGTGAAATACGCCGCGGGGCGCTGCACGGTCCGCACCTGGAGGCCGGTGCGCACGATCAGCAGCAGGAAGAAGGCATTCAGGAAGTGCTGCCAGCTCAGCCAGAGCGGAAGGCCTTCCTGCGTCCCCGCCGGAAGCCCGGAATGCCCGGGGTAGGTGCGGATGAAGTCCTGGCCTGCGGTGGTGGACCGGATCCAGATGGCCAGGAGCACCACCACGATGGCTCCCAGCACCACAGCGCCCGTGGCGATCAGGGTCTTCCGTGACGGCATCGCCAGCACTCCGCCCCGCGCGTTCTTGGAGGCACCGCTGCCCGGTTTGCGGGCTGCTTTGGGGGCTTGGGGGACGCGGGACATGGACCGGGACACCTCATCTGTTGGCGGCGCTCAGGGTGTCGGCGCCGTGGCGGTATGCGAAGTGCAGCCAGTCTAACGAGTGGTCAGGAATTCTCCCTAGTGGTGTGAACCCTGTTCGTCGTCGGGCTTCTCAGAGTCACGGGATTCGCCGGCCTCGTCCGCGGAGGAGAGGTGCACGCCGGAGCCCTCACCGAGGTGCGGGGCGTTGTCCTTGTGCGTCAGGGAGAGCATGGCCGAGATGACCAGGGTGACGATGAACGCGATCCCGGCGCCGGTGAAGGCGAGGTCGAAGCGCTGCATCTTGGCGCTGCCGCCGGAGGCGAAGATCAGGACACCGAAGAAGGCCACCACGGCCCAGAAAGCGGAGAACATCAAGGGACCCTTGATGGACGACCGCACTGAACGCTGTTCTTCCGGCTGCTGCCCGTCCACTGTCCAACTCCTGGCTTGTCGTGCGTCTGAATCGTGCAGCCTCCACGGCTGCCCTCGTGTGTGCCCTCGTGGCACTGGTTTCTACCTCGCGTAGAACCTCTACCAGTTTACGCGTTCAGCGATCCGGGGCTGCGCCGCGCATCGTGACGGAGGGTGAGCGCCGAGAGGATCCACAGGACACCGGTCAGCACGGCGCCACCGCCGGCCACTCCGAGGAGCGCGTGGGCGCCCAGTGAGATGAAGAAGGGAAGCAGCAGCGCGGTGCCGAGCCCGACGACGCCCGAGATCAGCAGATCCCGACCCAGGACCCGCGCCTCGGAGGATGTGCGGCGCTTGAGGAACAGCCCGATCTCCACCGCGCCGGCCACTGCCAGGGCCGCAGAGAGCGCCAGCGTGACCCCCGCGTCGGTGTGCGGATTGAGCGCCAGGATCACGACGGCGGCGGCCGCCTCGGCGATCGCGGCCACCGAGAGCGGTGTGCGCAGTGAGTCCGAGGAGAGCCGTCCGAGCCAGAAGAGCGAGGCTCCACTCGCCAGCAGATACCCGGCGGCGGCATAGGCGTAGACGGCCAGGCTGGGCCCGACCCAGAAGACCGTGACGGCGCCGAACACCAGGGCCACGAGGGACCGGACCAGCAAGGGCGCCCAGAGTTTTCCGGCATCCTGCGAGACGCCCGGGCGCCCGGCAGGCTCGTTCTGGGGGAGTTCCTGGTCCATAGTCACGCCTTCAAGCTTAAAGCCGCGGCGATCAGGCGGCGAATCGGGCCCCCGCCGCGAGGCTGAGTCTCATGCCCCGGCCACCATCCAGTTGTCCTTCCTGACCCGCCAGCCCAGCGTCAATGCCCGCGCAGACATATAACCGATGCCGAATGCGAGCCAGAGCCAGAACAGCCCCCACGGACCCTCCTGCGGCCCCAGGAAGTACACCCCGAGCAGGAGCGGCGCATACACGAGGACGTTGACCACGCCCGCCAGGGCGAGATACCGCGCATCCCCGGCGCCGATCAGGACACCGTCCAGCACGAACACCAGTCCCGCGATGGGCTGCCCCACGGCCAGGACCAGGAGCGCGGCGATCAAGGACTGGTGAACCCGTTCATCCGGGGTGAACAGCCAGCCGGCCCAGGGGGAGACCGCGGCCAGGAACACCCCGGTGATGACCCCGAACCCGAGGCCCCAGCGCATCATGGTGCGGGTCAGTTCGCGGACCTTCTCCAGCTGGTGGGCGCCCAGCTCCTTGCCGATCATCGCCTGGGCCGCGATGGCGAGGGCGTCCAGCGCGAAGGCGAGGAAGCTGAAGATGGTCATGGTGAGCTGATGGGCCGCCAGATTCACGGCGCCCTGCGCACTGGCCACGAAGACCGTCGCGAGGATGGCCAGGCGCATGGAGGCCGTGCGCAGCATGAGCCACGAGCCCACCTGGGCCAGCGAGAGGACGCCCTTGAGGTCCGGAGCCATCCCCACCCCCAGCCGCGAGGCCCTTCGGGCGACCATGACGATGTAGACGAGCGCCATGAGCCACTGAGCGATGCTGGTGCCGAGGGCGGAGCCCGCCACGGAAAGCCCCATCCCGTACACCAGGATCCAGTTCAGCACGATGTTGATGCCGAAGCCCGCTCCAGCCACCACGAGGGGCGTGCGGGTGTCCTGGAAGCCGCGCAGGACGCCCGTCCCGGCGAAGACGAGCAGCATGGCCACCAGGCCCGGCAAGGACCACAGCAGGTACTCCGCCGCGAAACCGAGCACCGCCTCGTCGCTGGCGCCAAGGGTGGCCAGCAGCGGACGCGCCGTCCACAGGCCCAGCAGGGCGAGGATGACCCCGAGGACGCCCGCCAGCCACAAGCCGTCCCGGCCCGCCGCCAGAGCCTTCTCCGGATGTCCGGCGCCCACGAGCCGCGCGACGGCCGGCGTGGTGGAGTACGCCAGGAACACCATGAGCCCCACGGCAGTGTGCAGGACCGTGGTCGCCAGGCCGGCGCCGGCCAGTTCCGCGACGCCGAGGTGGCCGATGATCGCGGAGTCCGCCAGCAGAAAGAGCGGCTCCGCGATGAGCGCGCCGAAGGCCGGGACGGCGAGCCGGAGGATCTCCCGGCCCAGCCGCGCATCACGGGCCATCAGAATCCTTCTTGTTCTGCGGCCATGTCCTTGAAGCGCGAGTACCGGCCCTGGAAGGCGACCACGAGGTCCTTGGTGGGGCCGTTACGGTGCTTGGCTATCAGGATGTCCGCCTCACCGGCACGGGCCGTCTCCTTGTCGTACACCTCTTCACGGTGGAGGAGGATGACCATGTCGGCGTCCTGCTCGATCGAGCCGGATTCACGCAGATCGGAGACCATGGGCCGCTTGTCCGTACGCTGCTCCGAACCACGGTTCAGCTGCGAGAGCGCGATGACCGGGACCTGGATCTCCTTGGCCAGCAGCTTGAGGGCACGGGAGAACTCGGAGACCTCTTGCTGGCGGGACTCGACCTTCTTGCCGCTCGTCATGAGCTGGAGGTAGTCGAGGATGACGAGCTTGAGACCGTGCTGCTGCTTGAGGCGGCGGCACTTCGCCCGGATCTCCATCAGCGTCATGTTCGGGCTGTCATCGATGAAGAGCGGAGCGTCGTTCATGCTGGCCATGCTCCCGGCGATCTTGTCCCACTGGTCCTGCTTGACCGTGCCGCGGCGCAGGTCCTGAAGGTTGATCTCCGCCTCCGCCGACAGCAGACGCATCGCGATCTCGTTCCGGCCCATTTCGAGCGAGAAGAAGACGGTGGGCAGGTTGTTGGCGATGGCGGCCGACCGTGCGAAGTCGAGGGCGAAGGTCGACTTGCCCACGGCGGGACGGGCCGCGATGACGATCATCTGACCGGGGTGCAGGCCGTGGGTGAGCTCGTCGAACTCCCGGAAGCCCGTGGGGATGCCGGAGATGCCGCCGGTCTGCGTGCCGGCGGCCTCGATCTCATCGAGGGTCGGCTCCATGACGTCCTTCAGGGCGACATAGTCCTCGGTGGTGGTGCGCTCGGCCACGGCGTAGACCTCGGCCTGCGCCTGGTTGACCAGTTCTTCGACCTCGCCGTCCTGGCCGTAGCCCAGCTGGACGATCTTGGTGCCGGCGGTGATGAGCCGGCGCAGCACTGCGCGCTCGGCGACGATGTCCGCGTAATAGTTGGCGTTCGCGGCCGTGGGGACGGTCTGCAGGAGCTCATGGAGGTAGGCCGGTCCGCCGATGCGGTTGATCTCGCCGCGCTTGGTCAGCTCGTCCGAGACCGTGACGGCGTCCACCGGCTCGCCCCGCGAGTCCAGGTCGAGGATGGCGTCGAAGATCGCCTCGTGGGCCGGGCGGTAGAAGTCATTGCCGCGCATGACCTCGCTGACGCTGGAGATCGCGTCCTTGGAGAGGAGCATGGCTCCCAGGACGGATTGTTCAGCGGCGATGTCCTGCGGGGGAGTCCTCAGGTTGTCGTCTTGACGCGGGCCATCCACGGCCTCGATGGGCGCTACGGACACGGTTGCCTTCCTTTTTCCTGCTGTCTGTCAAGAAGATCTTCCCCGGGAGGACTGACAGTATTTCCGAGCCGACAGGCGCTCGATCTGACAGGGGTGTCCGGCCGGAGTGCGGCTCCGCCCTCCGGCCGTTCCGGATCGGTCCAGCCCCGGATCACGGGAGGAGGGACACCCTGGAGAACCGACTCGGGAATCGGTCGCGACGGCGGCCGCATCGCGCGGCGCGCGCCGTCCCGGGTGGAGTACCCACTCACGGTAGTCGGGTTTCCCACAGCCTCAAAGCCCACATTTCCTCACAGCTGTGGATAACTTGTGGATGACCAAGCTGAGCTTGTGCGCTTCCCTGGGTCCACTTGTGGGTAAGTGGGAGAGGCCGTTACTGCAAACGCGCTCTGACCTGCGGAAATGCTATCTACATCATGTGGAGGGAAAGAATTTCCGGATATTTTTTCATCCACAGGCCGCAGCCCGAGATGTGGACAACCTGTCGCCCACTCCCCGGTGAGCCTGTGAGCTGCGCCCATGCGCGGCGCGCCTGTCTGGAACGCGCCTGTCTGGAATAGGCTGGTGGCGTGGAACCTCTCCTGATCCCGCTTCTCATCCTGATCGCCGTCGTGGCCGTGGTTCTGCTGCTGGCCCGCCGCTGGAACCGCCCCGCGGAGCCCCGGGAAGAAGTGGATCCTCGGGAGCTGGCCCGGGAGGCCACCCGCGGGCTGAACTCGGAGCAGCACCGTGCGCTGTACTCCCTCATCGCCCAGGAGCAGCTGATCGGCGCCATCAAGGTGTACCGCGAAGCCACCGGGGTCGGACTCCGTCAGGCACGGGACACCGTGCTGGCCATGGCCCGCTACCCTCAGCCGTACATCGCCGCGCCCCAGCCGGCGAACTCGGGCGAGGCCGGGGAAGAGGACACCCCGGAGGTGTTCGGCTACCGCTACCGCGCCATCGCGAGCAGCGGCGACACCACCCTCGAGGTGAGCAGCAACATGCTCAACGATCAGATTTACGGACGGATCCGGGATCTCGCCGTCCAGGGCGAGCGGGAGCAGGCCGCAGCCCTCCTCGCCCGCCACTCGACGATCTCCCTCGACGAGGCCCGGGAGTTCGTCTCCCTGCTCTAGTGAGCTGCTCTAGTGAGCGGAGATGCCTGCCAGGAGCTGCTCGAAGGGGAGGGAGACCATGTCGTCCTCGCGCCGGCGGGCGGGAGCTTCCGCGATGACGGCTGCGAGCTCACCGCCTGCGCGCTCGACCCGGTCGGCCAGCGAACCCCGCTGCGCGCCGTCGTCCGTGTTCCCCCAGTCCTGCGGACCCGCGAATACGGCGGTGGGCACCACGCGCGAGCGGAGGTAGCCGAACAAGGGACGCATCGCGTAATCCAGCACCATCTGGTGCCGGTCGGTCCCGGCCGTGGCGCCCAGGAGCACCGGGGTCCCCTCTAGCGCCTTCGGGTCGACGACGTCGAAGAAGGACTTGAAGAGGCCGCTGAAGCTGGCGCTGAACACCGGGCTGACCGCCACCAGTCCGTCCGCGTTCTCCACAGCCGAGATGAGGTCCGCGAGGCGCGGCGCCGCGAACCCGGTGACGAAGTTGTTGGCGATGTCGACGGCGTAGTCACGCAGTTCCACCACCTGAACCTCGGACTGGATCCCCAGTCCGGTCAGGGAGCGCTGAGTCGCCGCGGCGAGCTGATCCGCCAGCAGACGGCTCGACGACGGCACGCCCAGGCCTGCCGAGAGAACCACGACCTTGCGGGGCTCAGTTGCTGATTCCATGTGATCCACACTCCCATAGTAGATGCATTTGCATTTACTTTCCTTAACGCGTGCCCGCCGGATCTATTCCCTGGACGTCGGCGGTGCTTGGATGGGGGTATGCACCCCCTCGACGCCGCCGTCGGCTCCTCGCCCGTCGATGACCTGATCGTCTCCCTGGACCGTCCGGAGCAGCAGGTCGACTCCCGGGCTCTGATCCGGCTGTTCGAGGCGCTGAGCGGCCATACGGCGGTCCTCTGGACGGGAAAGATCGTGGGCTTCGGTCAGTATCACTACCGCTACGAGAGCGGCCACGAGGGCGACGCTCCTCCGCTCGGCTTCTCGCCGCGGAAGGGGAAGTTCGCCCTGTACGGCCTGCTCGCCCATCCTGAGGCGGAACACCTGCTAGAGCGGCTGGGCAAGCACCGACGCGGCGTGAGCTGCCTGTACGTCAACCGGCTCTCCGACGTGGATCCCGACGTCCTGAGCGAGCTCGCACGGCTCGGCTACGCCCACACGATGGAACACGACCACCGGCCCTGACCACCGCTCCGCGGCGGGGCGGCTGCCCGTGGGAGTGGCCTGGAAGGCGGCCCAGGATGCGGACCGCCTCCGTAAATGACGAAGGCGCCCCACCCCCCAAGGGGTGGAGCGCCTTCCGAAGCACTGCGGCAGGTCCCTGGCGCCTCGCTACGCTCGGTCTCGGGGAACCCTATGCTACTTCCGCAAATTACTTGCTGGCCACGATCTCCAGGTTGACCACAGCGGTCACGTCGTCGTGCAGACGGACGTTCGCGGTGTAGGAACCGGTGGACTTGATGTGGACCGGCAGCTGCACGGAGCGCTTGTCGACCGAGCCCAGGCCAGCGGCCTCGACAGCGGCGACGACGTCGCTCGGCTTGATGGTGCCGAAGAGACGACCGGCGACGCCGGCCTTCGCCTTCAGGACGACCTTCTTGGCAGACAGGGCGGCAGCCTGGGCCTGAGCGGCCTCGAGGCTGGCCTGCTGACGAGCAGCGCGGGCAGCCCTGATGCTCTCAACCTGCTTCTCGCCACCGCGAGTCCAGGTCAGAGCGAAGCCGCGGGGCAGAAGGTAGTTACGGGCGTACCCGTTCTTGACCTCGACCACGTCGCCAGCAGCACCGAGACCGGTGACTTCCTGGGTAAGAATGAGCTTTGCCATGGTAGTGAATCCCTTCCTTAGCCGCGGCCAGCGCCGGAGTAAGGGAGCAGAGCAACTTCGCGGGCGTTCTTGATTGCCTGTGCGATCTTGCGCTGTTCCTGAACGGAGACACCAGTGACACGGCGGGCACGGATCTTGCCACGGTCAGAGATGAACTTGCGCAGAAGTGCGACGTCCTTGTAGTCGATGACGGTGATGTCAGCGGCCTTCAAGGGGTTGGACTTTGGTTTGGGCTTACGGATTTCAGCCTTAGCCATCGTGGAGCTCCTTTTCCTGGGAGCCCGTGGAGTGATCCACGGGATGGTGAATGTTGTGGTTTAGAAAGGCGGTTCGGAGTCCGGGCCGTTGCCCCAGCCATCGGACACACCCGGGGTCGCCCACGGGTCGTCCTGCGGCTGGGAGGCCGGACGCTGCTGAGGACGGCTGTTGCCGCCGCCCCAGTTGCCACCCTGGGTTCCACCGGAGGGGGCCGGAGAGCCCCCGCCCTGGTTGCCCCAGGAGTCGCCACCGTTGCCGGACTGGCCACCGTTCCAGCCACCGCCGCCCTGGGCGCCGGAGCGCTGGTTGCGGTTGACCTTCGCGTTGGCGTACCGGAGGCTCGGGCCGATCTCGTCGACCTCGAGCTCCATAACGGTGCGCTTCTCGCCTTCCTTGGTCTCGTAGGTGCGGCTCTTCAGACGGCCGCTGACGATCACGCGCATGCCCTTGGTCAGGGATTCTGCGACGTTCTCGGCAGCCTCACGCCAGATCGAAGCGCGAAGGAACAGGGTTTCCCCGTCCTTCCATTCATTCGACTGGCGGTCGAAGGTCCGCGGGGTGGAAGCAATGGTGAAGTTCGCAACGGCCGAACCGGACGGCGTGAAACGCAGTTCGGGGTCGTTGGTCAGATTGCCAATAACGGTGATTGGGGTTTCGCCTGCCATCTGCTTCCTCCTTGGGGTTCCTGCGAGAAATGTGGAGGACCGAAGTCACGCAGAATTACTCTGCGGAAACCTTCTGGTCTTCCGGACGGATGATCTTGGTGCGCAGAACGGTCTCGTTGAGGCCGAGCTGGCGATCCAGTTCCTGAGCGGTAGCGGGAGCAGCGGTGAAGTTGACCACTGCGTAGATACCCTCAGACTTCTTCTTGATTTCGTAGGCCAGACGGCGACGGCCCCAGATGTCAACGTTGTCGACGGTTCCACCGTCGGTGGTGATGACATTCAGGAACTTCTGCAGCGACGGCTCAACGGCGCGGTCTTCGACCTCGGGGTCGAAGATCACCATCAACTCATAAGGACGCATATGTGAACCCACCTCCTTTGGGCTGAACGGTTACGGTCTCTCCGTAACAGGAGGTTCATTGCGACTGTCGGTGGCCCGACCCTCCGATTGAGGGCAAGGCGCAACACAGACTTCACAATCTTAGTGCATTTCACGTCTCAAGCCTATTCGGCGTCTCCGCAGGAGGACAGTGCGCGCGTCCATATGTGGATCGCTGCGACAGGAGGTGCTGTGGACCGACGGTTAGCCTTGGGTCATGACCCCCAAGAAACCGGTCCGCAGGGCACGCCTGCGCTTCCTCATCATGCTGATCGTCGGAGCGACGACGGCCGTGATCGTCCTCCTCACGGGACACCCCGTCCAGGCCCCGGCCGCGGGCTGGGCCGCGGCCGCAGCCTCCTACGTGGGATGGGTGCTCTCCCGGACCATCCGGCTCAACGCCGCGCAGACGCGCGAGCACGCGACGTCGGAGGACCCGTCCCGCGGCGTGACGGAGGCGCTGATCCTGAGCGCCAACATCGCGGCGATCGTCGCCGTCGCGATCCTGGTGATCTCCTCCCACCAGGGGGATTCGTCCGAGCGGCTGTCCAACGCCGCACTCGGTTTCGTGACCGTGGCCTTGTCCTGGATGCTCATCCAGACCCTGTTCACCCTCCGCTACGCGGAGATGTACTACGGCGGAGACAAGGTGGGCGGCATCGCCTTCAACCAGGACGAGCCCCCTCAGTACACCGATTTCGCCTACCTGGGCACGAGCCTCGGCATGACCTACCAGGTCTCGGACACCAACCTGGAGACCACTGCCATCCGCAAGGAGGCGCTCAAGCACTCGCTGCTCTCGTACCTGTTCGGCACCGTGGTCCTGGCCAGCACCATCAACCTCGTGGTCAGCCTGGCGTCCTGACACAAGCACCCTGAAACGCCGGTGGCCCCACGGATTTCCGTGGGGCCACCGGCAATTGAGGGGAGGAACGTGCAGGGAGGAAGAGGCCTCAGACCGCCGTCCGGAAGAACAGCTCCGAAGCCTTCGCCAGCCGGAACGGGTCCTCCACACCGCACAGCTCGCGGGCCGAGTGCATGGAGAGCAGCGCGACGCCCACATCCACCGTCCGGATACCGAGCCGGGTGGCCGTCAGGGGCCCGATCGTGGAGCCGCAGGGCACGTCGTTGTTGGACACGAACTCCTGGTACGGCACGCCGGCCTCCGCGCAGAGCCGCGCCCAGAAGGCGGCCCCCATGGCGTCCGTGGCGTACCGCTGATTGGCGTTGATCTTAAGGAGTGGCCCCGCCGTTCAGGACCGGACGGTTGGCGGGGTCGTGCCGCTCGGGATAGTTGGGGTGCACGGCGTGGCCGGCGTCCGCGGACACGCAGAACGACGCCGCCAGGGCCTGCCGCCGCTGACTCACCGTGGCGCCGAGGCCGTCCGAGATCCGGGTCAGGATGTCCTCGAGGATCGGACCGCAGGCTCCCGATCGCGAGCCGGATCCGATCTCCTCGTGGTCGAACGCCGCCAGCACCGCGATGGGACCGCCCGCGGGGACCTCCGATGCGGAATGCCGGATCAGGGCGACGAGGCCCGCGTGCGTCGCCGAGAGGTTGTCGAGACGTCCGGAGGCGAAGAATTCGTCCTTCGCCCCGAACACCGCGGGCTGCTGCGTGTCCGCCACCACGACGTCGTACCCGCCGATGTCCGCGGGATCCACCCCGCCGCCCGGAACGCTCGCGGCAAGGACCGCCAGAAGGTCCTCCTGCAGCGGATCGCCCAGGCCGAACACGGGGTTCATGTGGTGCTGCTTGTCCAGGGTGAGCCCGTCGTTGACCCCGCGGTCCAGGTGGATGGCCAGCTGCGGGAAGCGGAGCACGGGCCCCGTGGCCGTGAGATGCTCGCTGCCGTCGCGCAGGACCAGGCGGCCCGCCAGGCGGAGCTCGCGGTCCAGCCAGGAGTTCAGGAGCGGACCACCGTAGACCTCGACGCCGGCCTGCAGCCACCCGAAGCGGCCCGTGGTGGGGCGGGGCTTGAGTTTGAAGGACGGGGAGTCCGTGTGGGCGCCCAGGATGTTGAAGGGCGTGGTGGGGCCGGCGCCGTCGGGGGTGACCCAGGCGATGAGCGCCCCGTCCCGGACGACGTAGAAGGCGCCGGGGCCGCCAGCCCACGGCTCGCGCTCGTCCAGCGCGGTGAAACCCGCCGCGTCGAGGCGGGCTGCGGCCTCATGGGCGGCATGAAAACTCGACGGCGAGGCGCTGACATACGCCCCCAAGTCCTGGATGTGTTCGTATGCGGTGGCAGGTGAAGACATGGTTCAAGGCTAGCCCCCCGCCGTCGCGGGCTCAGGAGCGGCGGCCCCGCACCAGGGGAAACGACCACAAATGCGCACGCACCCCGTGGAGCACCCCCGCGGAGCACCGCGAGGGAGCGGCTCAGTAGTCCGGGTTGCTCGGGACCACGAGGCCCGTCTCATAGGCGTACACCACGGCCTGGACCCGGTCCCGCAGGTGGAGCTTGGCCAGGATGCGGCGCACGTGCGTCTTCACCGTCGCCTCGGAGAGGAAGAACTTCAACGCGATTTCACCGTTCGTGAGGCCCTCGGCCATCGCCAGGAGGACCTCGGTCTCCCGCGGCGTGAGCTCCTCGAGCATCGGGTCGCGGGGAGGCGTCTGGCCGTCGCCATGCCCCCGCCCCGCTCCGCGGACGTAGGTCTCGAGCAGCCGCTGCGTCACCCGGGGCGCCACCACGGCGTCGCCGCTCGCCACGACGTGCACCGCGTGGATGAGCTCCTCGGGGGCCACGTCCTTGAGAAGGAACGCCGAGGCTCCGGCCTGAAGTCCCGCGAACGCATACTCGTCCAGATCGAAGGTCGTCAGGATGATCACCCTGGTCTCCGGGTGCGCGGCGGCGATCAGGCGGGTGGCCTCGATCCCGTCCATACCGGGCATCCTGACGTCCATGAGCACCACATGCGGCTTCAGGGCGGTCACCTGGCGCACTGCCTCGGCGCCGTTGGAGGCCTCGCCCACCACGACCAGGTTCTCCTCGCCTTCCAGCACCAGCCGGAACCCCACGCGCAGCAGCGGCTGGTCGTCCACCAGTAGCAATCGCACCGGACCACTCACGGCGCCACCCGTCTCATTCACCAGCTCAGGCATCGCCTGCAACCCCCTTGTCATAGTGCAGCTCCGCGGTGACCAGCCAGCCGCCGGCCGGCAGGGCGGACGCCTGCACAGTGCCACCGTACATGCCGGCCCGCGCACGCATCCCCGGGATGCCCTGTCCGCTGCCGAGGGCGCTGGCGGTCCCCGACGCATAAGCCGACCCGACGCCGTCGTTCTGCACCCGGATGTGCACGACGCCGGGCGCGTGCTCCACCACGGCGTCCACACGGGACAGTCCTTTGCCGTACCGCAGGACATTGGTCAGCGCCTCCTGCACGATCCGGTGGACCGACAGGCGCAGCGTGGTGTCCTCGGGCAGGCCCGGACCCGTGAAGGTGAAGGTCAGCGGCAGCCCCGCCGTGCGGAAACCGGTGACCATCCGTTCGAGATCGTTGTCGCCGTTGAGAGGGGTCAAGGGTGCCGCGCCGTCCTCCTCGCGGAGGACGCCGAGGACCCGTCGCGTGTCCGCCAGGGCCGCACGCCCTGTCCGCGAGAGTTCGGTGAGCACCTCCGCCGCGCGCTCAGGATCCCTTTTCAGCACCGTCGACGCGCCGTCCGCCAACGAGACCATGACCGTCAGGGAGTGCGCCACCACATCGTGCATCTCCCGCGCGATCCGGCTCCGCTCGGCCGAACGGCCCCATTGCGTCGACTGTTCCGCCCAGGACGCGATCGCGGCTTCGTACTGCCTCCGCTGGCGGACGGCGATGCCGAATCCGACCGCGATCACGCAGCTCAGGTAGGTGGTGAGCACCACCGAGAGGCGCAAGGCGATGTCGCTGACCTCGGGGCCGCCGTTCGTGAACGCCTCCGCGTACTGCTCGGCGCTCGTTCCGAAGACGTAGCGCCAGACCAGGGGGGCCGGCCCGAGGATCAAGGCGATGACCGCGACACGACGGCGGTACGCGACCCCCACCGCATAAAGGGCGAACCACAGCCCGGCGCTCAGATTGGACGCCCAGAGATCGGTCAGGGCCAGGACGAACTCCAGCACCGCCACCACGCCGAAGACCACCAGCGGGGCCTTCCGCCGGAAGAACAGCGCCGCCGCGATGGCCAGGACGGCCACGGGGGCGAGCCAGGTTCCGCGCGCGGCGTTGCTGATCGACGTCGCGAGGGAGAGCAGGAGGTAACAGACCACCACGACGGCGTCCATCACCTTCGGATGCGCGCTGAAGTACCGGCGGACCGCCCCGCGGTGGCGGGCGTTGATCTCCGCCAGTGAAAGCGGCGCGGGCGCCGTCCCCGTGGGGGACGGCGCCGCGAAGGAGTCCTTGGAGCGGGTCACGTGCTCAGACGTCCCGTTTCTTCAGGACGAACAGGGCCGGGATGGCCAGCAGCAGGACCCAGCCGAGCAGGACGAGACCCGCGATGCCCGGATCCAGCATCCCGTCGACGTGCCCGATGGCGAGGAAACGCCCGCCGGCCTGGCTCGGGAGGTACTGGGGGACGTACTTCCAGAACTCGCCCGGGATGAGCTGCATGAAACTGCCCGCGAAGTCCAGGACGAACAGGAGCGCCACCAGCACGGTCACGCCGCCGGCCGAGCTCTTCAGGAGAGCGGCGAGGGAGAGGCCGATGATCGCCACGGCGGCCACGTACAGGCCACCGGTGAAGACCCCCTGCAGCACGCCCTCGGTGTCCCAGCCCAGATTGAAGACGGGCATGTCCGAGAAGATCGCCATCGAGATCAGGAAGGTGATCACGGCGGTGACGGTGGCCAGCACGTACCCGACCACGGCCAGGATGATCGCCTTGGCCGCGAACACCGGAAGGCGCTGAGGCGTGGCGGACATGGTGGAACGGATCATGCCGGTGGCGAATTCGCTCGAGAGGAACAGCACCGCGAGGGAGCCGAGGACCAGGACGGCGATCTGAAGGCCGGCGTTCGGCAGGTTGTAGAGGTCGATGCCGCTGCCCTGGCCGATCGAGGACTGCAGTTCCTGAGCGGACGGCTTGGCGCCCATCTTGCTGGCCTGATCGATCATGGTCTCGAAGATCGTGTGGCGGACCCAGGCGGTCAGCGCGCCGACACCCACAGCCGCGACGGCGGTGCACGCCAGCAGCCAGATGGTGGAGCGGAGGCTCCAGAACTTGATCCATTCGCTGCGCAGCAGGCCGAGGAAGCTCCAGTTGCCGGTGGTGGCCCCCTGGGCGGGGGCCTTCTGCGTCGTGTTCAAAGTCTGTGTGCTCATCACTGTCCCCTAGTTCCCGAAGCCCTGGCCATCGGCGGGACCGGCCGCCGCGGCGTGAGCGTGAGTGGCGTTGGCCATGCTGAAGTCGGACTGGTATTCGGCGGCCCCGCGCGTCAACTCGAAGTACGCCTGCTCGAGGGAGGCCTCCTGCGGCGTCAGCTCGTACAGGAGGATCTGACGCTCCAGCGCTGCGCGGGCGATGTCCCGCGTGTCCAGGCCGGAGACCTCGAGGGTCTCGTGGGCGGACTGGCTGACGGAGACGCCGGGAGCCGCGAGTGCCGCGGCGAGTTCCGCCGACTGCGGCGTTCTGACCAGGGCTTTCTTCTGCTGGACACCCGCGATCAGCTCCTGCACGGACATGTCCGCGAGGATCTGACCGCGGCCGATCACCAGCAGGTGGTCAGCGGTCTGAGCCATTTCGCTCATCAGATGGGAGGAGAGGAAGACCGTCTTGCCCTGCCCGGCGAGGTAGCGGACCAGGTTCCTGACCCAGTGCACACCCTCGGGGTCGAGGCCGTTGACGGGCTCGTCCAGGATGAGGGTCTGGGGGTCGCCCAGCAGTGCGTTGGCGATGCCGAGCCGCTGGCCCATGCCCAGCGAGAACCCGCCGGCACGCTTCTTGGCCACCTCGGTCAGGCCGGTCATGGCCATCACCTCGTGGACCCGGCTCAGCGGGATGTCGTGGGTGGCGGCCATGGCGCGGAGGTGGTTGTAGGCGCTCCGGCCGGTGTGCACGGCCTTGGCGTCCAGGAGCGCGCCCACCTCACGCAGCGGCGCCTTGTGCTGGGCGAACGGCTTCCCGTTGACGGTCACGTGCCCGGCGGTCGGCTTGTCCAGCCCCATGATCATGCGCATGGTGGTGGACTTCCCGGCGCCGTTCGGCCCCAGGAAGCCCGTGACCCTGCCTGGCTGGACGGTGAAGCTGATGCCGGAAACAGCGGTCTTGGGTCCGTACTGCTTGCGCAAGCCTTGTGCTTGGATCATGCCTGGTCCTCGCTTTTCGATGATGCGATCGGTGTCGGCTCCTGCCAGGTTCGGCTGGCGAAGTGCCCTGCTTCCAGGCTATCCAGCGGGATCGCGGCATGCCTCTGTCCGGCGGATGATTCCCGACGACGCCGGTACGCCCTCAGGTGGACCCCGGCGGTCAGCGGGGCGTACGTTCCACGCTGAGCGGCTTGGCTGCCGACGCCAGGACGGCGGCGAGCACGATCGGGATCCCGATGAACAACAGTGCATTGCGGACGCCGAGGTGGTCAGCCAGGAAGCCCAGCACGGGCGGCCCCGCCAGGAACGCCACGTAGCCCACCGTGGACACCACGGAGACACGCGCCGCGGCCAGGCGCGGATCGTCGGCGGCGGCGGACATGCCCATGGGGAAGGTCAGCGCGGCGCCCGCACCCCACAGGAGAGCCCCCAGGATCGCGAGCCAGAGAGTGCCGCTCCAGCAGAACAGGGCCAGACCGGCCGCGGCCGCGAGCATGCTGCCGCGCAGCACGGCCACGCGTCCGAAGCGGTCGATCAGGCCCGCGCCCAGCACCCGGAACACGGTCATGCCGGCAACGAACACCGCGAAGACGAGCGCGCCCGTCGATTCACTCTGGTGCAGACCGTCCACGGTGCCCTTGGCGATCCAGTCGTTCCCGGCGCCCTCGCTCAGGGTCGCGCCCATGACCACCACGCCGATGAGCAAGGTGCGGAGTTCCTTCCAGGCGAACATCCGGCCACCGGCTGGCACGTCGTCCTGGTCTTCCGGGGCATGGGGCAGGAAGTAACGCGGCGCCGCGAGGCCCATCACCAGGACGAGGACCGCGATGCCGATCATGTGCGCGGGCAGGCCGACGCCCACGGCGGAGAGACCCGCACCCAGGAGGGCTCCCACGAACGCGCCTCCGCTGAACGCCGCGTGGAACTGCGGCATGATGGTGCGCCGCAGCTGGTGTTCCACGTCGGCGCCCTCGATGTTCTGCGCGACGTCCCACAGCCCGATGCCCACGCCGATCAGCACGAGGCTGCCGCCCGTGACCGGCACGGAGTGCAATGCGAGGCCCGTGGCGACCCCGGAGACCGCAAGGGCGCAGAAAACACTGGCCACCCGGATGGTGTTGGCGACCCCGATCCGGTTCACGCACCATCCCGCGCTAGGCAGCGCCACGAGCGATCCGACCGCCATGCAGAGCAGCAGACCGCCGATCTCGCCGGGGGAGAGCTGCAGGGTCGCGGCGACGGCCGGGATGCGTGACGCCCAACTGGCGAACACGAGTCCGTTGATGCCGAAGACCACGAAGGTCATGATGGTTGCGCGTCGGAGCTGGATGTTCACGGCTGAGCCTCGGCCTCTTCCTTCTGGAGTTCTGCTGTCTGGAATTCTGCTGTTTGCGGTTCTGCCGGCACGGGTGCGGGTGTCACGGGTGCGGGTGTCACGGGTGCGGTCCTCACGGGTGCGGAGTGTGCTGCGGTGCTGCGGGTGTGCGCGGGGTCCTGCGGAGCGACGCGCCGAGACGGCGAGGCTCGAGCCTCAGCCGGTCCGGACGGAGGTCGAAGACGCCGCCCTGAGGGTCGTCCACCCCGCCGGCGCGCACGACGTCGTCGTCCGGATTCACCATGTCCCACACGACCCGGACCATCAGATAGAAGGTGGCGGCCATGTGCAGGAGCACGGCACAGACATAGTACGGGACGTCGATGTTGTGCTGCGGGCCGCTTCCACTGGCGCCGGCGCCGAGGTACATCCAGATGGCGGCCCAGTGCACCACCTCGGCCGCCTGCCAGATCAGGAAGTCGCGCCACACAGGGCGCGCGAGCACAGCCAGTGGGATCAGCCAGACCACGAACTGCGGCGAGTAGACCTTGTTGCACAGGACAAACGCGGCCACCAGCAGGAAGAGGACCTGCGCCAGTCGCGGACGCTGCGGGACCGACAGCGCCAGGAGCGTGATCAGCAGCGCGACGACGGCGAACGACACCACCGCCGCCACGTTCACCTGGGCGGGACTCAGGCCCGGCTGCCCCAGCCGGGCGGCCACGAGGTTCCAGGATTCCCAGAGCGAGGAGAATCCCGCCCCGCGGGAGAAGGCGAAATCGAAGAAGTACCGAAAGGCGCCGGGGTTGAGCAGCGCGAACGGCAGATTGACCGCGAGCAGCGCCGCGCAGGATCCCAGGACCGTCCGGCCGAACGTGCGCATCGTCCCGCTCCGGATCGCGAGGATCAGCACCGCCAGCAGCAGAAGCAGCGGATAGAGCTTGAAGGACGCGCCCACGCCGATCCAGACCCCGGCCCACACGGGACGGTCGCGCGCGAAGCAGAGCAGGGCGAGCGAGAGCGCGAAAACGGCCCACAGGTCCCAGTTGATGAAGCCTGACGTGATCATGCCCGGGGCCAGGGCCACCATCGCGGCGTCCCACTTCCTCCGGCGGGCCAGGCGGGCGATGACCAGCACCGTGCCGATCCAGAGTCCCACCACCAGAAGGGAGTTGAGGTCGAAGTAGCCGAGCGCACGCTGCGCGCCGTCTCCGCTCGCCGGGACGGCCAGCGCCGTCACCGCCGCGACGACGCCGAGCAGCACCGGATACTCGAAGCGGACATCCGGCGTGAAGACCGGGAGGGACCCGCCCGCGAAGGCCGGCCCGCCGAGAAGGGTGGGGAAGTCCGAGTGGCACGTGGCGTAGTACGCTCCGGCCCCGGCCCAGCCCTGGACACGGCAGGACGATTTGATGGCGAGTGCGAGGAGCGCGGCGACCACGGTGAGCAGCACCAGGACCCGGTCCACGGTGAAGAAACCGGGGGAGACCACTCCCGGCGCGGTCCGGCGGCCGAGTGGTCCGCCCACGAGCTCCGTGAAACGGCTCAGCAGCGAGTCCGTCCGGGAGGGCACCACGAGCCGCATCCGGGTCCTGGGAGCGCCATGTCCTGCCATGTCACGAGCCTACCGGCCAGGATGCGTCCAGCACCGGGCGTGACGGGGCCGAACTTGACAGTGCCAGGGCGACCCCGTCCCGGCCCGGGACACACGGAAGCCCCGGGTGTCTGCTTCACCCGGGGCTTCCGCCGGTGCTGCGGCGCCTGTGCGTCTGAAGGCGCCGCGGTCTGTGGTCGCCACGTCGAGCCGTCTGTCAGTACGGCTAGCGCAGCGTGTTCATCAGGTGGATCTGGACGAACACGTCATCACGGGTCTGCTCCAGGGTCCGGCTGCTGATCTCCTGGTTGCTGAACCGGTTCTGCTGCTGGAAGACCAGGGATTCTTTGGGAAACTTCCTCATGAGGGCACACCCCCCTTCGTGTGGTGCGGGTTCTTGTCGCGGAGCTCGGGGCTCCGGGACCTGGACGATGCCTTGCTGACACGCTTCATGTGTCTCGGCGAGGCGGGAATGGGGTCATCAAAAGCGACGATGATCATGATTTCCTCTGTTTTCGGGCGCGGTGAATCAACAGTGAAATGCCGGGAAAGAATTCAGTGCCGAGGGCATGGGAATTCCACAAAAGAAATCCACAAAAGAATTCAGGGTGCGCTGATGCGTATGCCGGAATTCATCAAGAACCGGGGTGCATCAGTGTGAGAATGCCCGCAGGCGGAGTGGCAGGACTACGCTGCCGTGAGGAGCGGTTCCCGCAACCTGGCGGGAACCGGACGCAGAACTACGCTGCGCGCCGGAGCCAAGTACGGGAGGCTGCCACTCCGCCAACCATGTGCACATCCGTGTACAGTGCGGTGATCTTGGTGATATTCATGTCGCAACCTCCTTTTCTCTTGACGCCGATAGTTACCATCCCGGTCCGGCACGCAGTGGTCGCACGAAGCGATGCCAGAGGGCACTGACCGGGTTTCGCTCCCTCGCTGTGAAGGGAACAATAAACAACGTACAGGAAGTTTTCAGGCTTCGCCAGCCCGGAACCGCACTTTCCTGAAAATTTTCTCAAATTCTTTTCCCGGATACCTGACGGACCGTAATCCGATCCCTCCCGGAGGGGAATTCCCGGTGACCCGGGAGCCTGATGACGGGGAACGGAGAACGCCCCCGGCAGAGGTTCCAGGGGCGTCGTCGGAGGCCGCGCCCGAGCGGGCGGCGAGCTGGTCCGTGAAGTGTTCAGTGGTGGGAGGTCTACAGACCCCAGGACACGACGGCGGGCGTCTTCTTATCCCAGCCGAGCGTGCACACGCGCGCGGTGCCCAGCAGGAAGTGCCGGCCCTCGACGGGATCGAGTTCCAGCCAGCGGGCCGCCAGGATGCGGCAGAAGTGGCCGTGGGCGACCACGAGCACGTCGCCGGCGCCACCGGAACGGACACGCTCGACGATCCGGTCAGCCCGTTCCGCCACCTCGTCGATCGTCTCGCCGTTCGGCACACCGTCGGTCCAGATCAGGTAGCCGGGGTTCTTCGCGCGCACGTCCGCGGAGTTGACGCCCTCGTAGTCCCCGTAATTCCACTCCACCGCGTTCGGCTCCGGCTGGGCCTCCGGGAAACCTGCCAGCTCGGCGGTGCGCCGGGCCCGCTGCAGGGGAGAGGTCAGCACCTCACGGAACTCCACATCCTTGAGAACCCCTCCGGCGCGGAGCGCCTGCCGCTCGCCCTCCTCGGTGAGCGGCAGATCGGTCAGGCCGGTGTACTGGCCGCTCTTGGACCATTCGGTCTCTCCGTGGCGCAGGAGCCACAGCTGGGGGAGATCCGTGTTCGGGGTGGCGTTCATGGCTGTCCTTCAGTCTTTCCGGCCGTCGACGGCGGCCTGCTGCGCTGGGTTTTCAACGGCTGGGGAGCCCTTGGCCGGTTTCTCTGCGGCTGGCTTCTCTGCGGCCGCCTGGTCCGCGACGGCGCCCTCCGGGGACGCCTGGGATTCCGGCTGCTGCGCCCACCAGGAACGCAGCTCCTCCTCGGCCCGCTCGGGATCGAGAGGACCGTGCTCCATCCTCAGCTCGAGGAGGTGCTTGTAGGCGCGGCCCACCACGGGACCGGGGCGGAGATCCAGGAGCTGCATGATCTGCTGGCCGTCCAGATCCGGGCGGACCGCGTCGAGCACTTCGCGCTCCCGCAGCTCGGCGATGCGCTGTTCGAGATCGTCGTAGGCGAACGCCAGGCGCTCGGCCTTCCTGCGGTTCCGGGTGGTCACATCCGAGCGGGTCAGGCGGTGCAGCCGTTCCAGGTGCGGACCGGCATCGGTGATGTACCGGCGGACCGCGGAATCGGTCCAGCCGGCGTCGCCGTAGCCGTAGAAACGCATGTGCAGCTCCACCAGGCGGGCCACGGCCTTGATGGTGTCGTTGTCGAAACGGAGCGCCTTCATGCGCTTGGACACGAGCTTCGCGCCCACCACGTCGTGGTGACGGAAGCTCACGGCACCGCCATCTTCGAAGCGGCGCGTGGCCGGCTTGCCGATGTCATGCATGAGCGCCGCGAACCGCAGCACGAAGTCCGGTCCCGGCACCGCGCCGTCGTCGTCCGTTTCGAGGTCCGCCGCCTGCTCCAGGACCTGCAGCGAGTGCTGGTAGACGTCCTTGTGGCGGTGGTGCTCGTCGGCTTCGAGGCGGAGCGCAGACACCTCGGGCAGCACGCGGTCCGCCAGGCCGGTCTCCACCAGGAGATCGATGCCCACCCGCGGCCGGGCGCCGTTGATGAGCTTCACCAGCTCGTCCCGGACCCGTTCGGCGGAGATGATGGAAATGCGGTCGGCCATGTCCGTCATGGCGGCGCGGACGTCGGCGCTGACGCCCACGTCCAGCTGCGAGGCGAAACGCGCGGCCCGCATCATGCGCAGCGGGTCGTCGGAGAAGGACGCCTCGGCCGTGCCCGGGGTGGCGAGGATGCCGGCGCGCAGATCCCTCAGCCCGCCGAAAGGATCGACGAGCTGGCGGCCGGGCAGCCGCAGCGCCATGGCGTTGATGGTGAAATCGCGGCGGAAGAGATCGTCCTCCAGAGAGGTCCCAAAGGCCACTACGGGCTTGCGCGACTCCGGGGTCGTACGACTCGGCCCGGTACGTGGTGATCTCGATCTGGAAGCCGGCCTTGCGCAGGCCGATGGTGCCGAAGGCCTTGCCGATCTCCCAGTGCGTGTCCGCCCACGGCTTGATGATCGCCAGGGTGCGGTCCGGGGTGGCATCGGTGGTGAAGTCGAGGTCCAGGGCGTCCCGGCCCAGGAACAGATCGCGTACCGGTCCGCCGACCAGGGAAAGGTCATGTCCTGCATCCGCAAAGAGCTGGCCCAGTTCCAGAATCACGGGGTCCAGGTGGAAACCGATCGAGTCGGCCGCGCCACCCTGAAATTCACTCACCATAGTGATCCAAGCTTGTCACGTTTCCGTCACCGTCCCCAATGCCGCACCGGCCCCGCCAGCCCGCGCCAGGACGAGGACCGGTCCTCAGGCCACCGAAAGGTCGATAGAGTTATGGGCATGGCCAATCCAGTACCGAGCGCTCCGAACAGGAGGAACAGCGCGCCCCTGCCCTCGGCGATCGGTGCCCACATTGCGCCAGCAAACCAGAACTTCACCACTCCTCTGCCCACCGTGGAGGAGGTCTCGGCCGGCGGCGTCGTGGTGGACACCACGTCGCCCCAGCTGCCGGTGGCCATCATCGCCCGCATCAACCGCGGAGGCCGGCTGGAATGGTGCCTGCCGAAGGGCCATCCCGAAGGCGCCGAGAGCAATGAAGCCGCCGCGGTCCGGGAGATCGCGGAGGAGACCGGGATCGAGGGGAGCATCCTCACCCCTCTCGGCAGCATCGACTACTGGTTCACCGTGACCAGCCACCGCGTCCACAAGACCGTGCACCACTACCTTCTGGAAGCCACCGGCGGCGAGCTCACCATCGAGAACGATCCGGACCACGAGGCGGTCGACGTCGCGTGGGTCCCTCTGGCCGATCTGGCCCGCCGTCTCTCCTTCCCCAATGAGCGGCGGATCGCCGACCTCGCACGGGAACTCCTGCCGGGCCACCTGCCCTCCTGACAGCCGACCGACAGGCCGCCCGACAGGGCGTCCCGGCCCGTGCCTCAGGCGGAGGAGCAGCCAGGAGTGAGACGATACTGGGGATGTCTCACGCGAAGAAGGCCGATGCGGCCCTGAACTCCCCGACCTCCGCAGCCTCCCGCGCCAGCGATTCACGCGCCAGCGCCCTGATGGCGGCGGGCACCCTGATCTCCAGGATCCTCGGTTTCGTGAAGTCGTGGCTGCTGATCGTGGCGCTCGGCCTGGGCTCCTCGGTCACGGACACCTTCATCAACGCCAACAACCTGCCGAACATGGTGTTCGTGCTGGTGGCGGGCGGTGTCTTCAACGCCGTGCTGGTGCCCCAGATCCTCAAAGCGAGCCGCGCACCGGACAGCGGGGCGGATTACATCAGCCGCCTCATGACGTTGGCCGTGATCGTCATGTTCACCCTGACGGCGCTGGTCACGCTGTGTGCGCCCTTGCTGATTCAGGTGACCACCTCGGGCTACGGCCCGGCGCAGATGAGCCTGGCCGTCACGTTCGCGGTCTACTGTCTGCCCCAGATCTTCTTCTACGGGCTCTACGCGATGCTCACCCAGGTCCTCAACGCCCATGGGTCCTTCGCGCCGGCCATGTGGGCCCCGATCGTCAACAACATCGTGGCGATCGCCGGTCTCGGCCTCTTCGTGGCGATCTTCGGCGCCAGTGCCGCCAACCCGCACACGCTGGACAACTGGGGCACCGGCCAGACCATCCTGGTGGCAGGTTTCTCCACGCTCGGCGTCCTGGTGCAGACCGCTCTGCTGTTCATCCCGCTCCGGCGCCTCAAGCTGGGCCTGAAGCCGCGCTTCGGCTGGCGCGGCGTCGGCCTCGGCGCAGCGGCCAAGGTGGGTTCGTGGGCGCTGCTGACCACGGTCGTCAGCCAGCTCGCGTTCCTGTACGTCATGAAAATCGCCACGATCCCCGGCGCCGTGCGGGCCAACGCCCCGGCGGGCTCGCCGCCCATCGCCGGTAACGCGGTGCTCGAGATCGCCAGCCAGCTCTACTTCCTGCCGCACTCGATCATCTCGGTGTCCCTCGCCACGGTGCTGTTCAACCGCATGGCGAAAGCCTCCCTGGACAACGATGTGCGCGGTCTCCGCGCGGCCCTCTCCAACGGCCTGCGCACCAGTGCCGTGGCGATCGTGTTCAGCGCCATCGCCCTCCTGGTGCTGGCGGCTCCGATCGGCATGTTCTTCTCGGCCGGCAAGCCGCAGGACGGCGCCCTGCTGGCGATCACGCTCTCCATCCTGGCGCTGACGAGCCCCTGCCTGAGCATCAACTTCATGATGACCAGGGTGTTCTACTCCCGCGAGGACGCCCGGACCCCGTTCTACGTCCAGCTCGCACTCGCCGTGCTGAACCTGGTCGGCGCCTTCGTCATCCAGTTCCTGCCGGCCGAGATGATCATCTACGCCATCGCCGGTCTCTACTCCGTGGGCAACATCCTCTCCGTCCTGATCAGCGCGTTCTTCCTGCGCCGTGTCCTGGGCCATCTGGACGGTCCCCGCATCATCAACTCCTACATCCGCATGGGCTACGCGGGCATCGGCTCCGCCATCGCCGGCGGGGTGGTGCTGTGGCTGTTCGGCGCCTACCGCGCCGACGGCTTCCTGTGGCACAACCAGGCCGCGGCCCTGCTCTCCATCTGTGTGGCCGCTCCGGTCATGCTGGGCGTCTATGTCGTGCTCCTGCGGGTCTTCCACGTCGAAGAGCTCCGTGACCTGCTCCGCCCGCTGCTGGCGCGCTTCATCCGCCCCACCCCTGCCGAGAGCCCGACGACGACGGCGGCCGCCGCGCCGTCGTCGGCCTCCTCCGCGCAGGCCGGGCAGGCACACCGCGGGACCCGCGAGGATCTCTCCACGGGCGCCCTCCCGGCCGTGTCGATGGACACGGGCCTCCTGCCCAGGATCTCGGGCGGGTTCGACTCGGAGGGCTTCCGTGCGGCGCCCAGCGCCGAGGACGTGGGGGAGGGTCTGACGCAGCGTGCGGGCAGCGGCCATCCGTCCACGCCTCACTATGGCGACGAGGTCACGGCGGTGCGCCCGGAAGGCCGCAGGAGCCTGCTGACGGTGTTCCGCGACTGGCTCTGGGCCCCTCCTGCACAGCAGCCTCAGCTCGGACGTCACACATACCAGGGCCGCTCTGGGGAGAATCCCCACTTCCCATCTGACCTCCGATAGGATCGAAACTCGAAACACCCCGTGTCTTCCCGGGGCCTGAGGAGGTTGTGATGTCCCAGCAGATCGAGGCAGGATCCGTCCTGGGTGGCCGCTACAAGGTCACAGGCTCGGTGTTGCTCTCCCATGACCGCGATCAGGTGCTGGACGGTGTGGACCAGGTCCTGAACCGTCCGGTCAGCATCCTGGTGGCCAGTGAGCAGAACGCGGATCAGCTCTCCCAGAGCGCCCGTGAAGTCGCCACGGGGGAACGCCCCGGGGCCATGCAGGTGCTGGACCTTGGGGTCAACGATGGTCTGACGTACCTGATCACCAGCCATTCGAGCGCCCCGGATCTGCTGGATCTGCTGGTCGCCACCGATGCTCCGTACGTGGAGCCCTTCTTCACCGAGACTCTCGGCAGCGAGATCTTCGGCGAGGAGCGTTCCCGGGAACCTGAGACCTACGGTGGGCGCTACGACGAGAACTCCGGTGACGTCATCCACTACGACTCGGAACAGGGTTGGTCCCCCGAGCACGAGGCTGCGCACACCGCCCCCGGTGCACAGGTCCCGGCCGAGCCGGAGCGCCCTGCGGCCGCTGCGCCGCCCGCCACCGAACCCGTGACGCGTGCCCAGGAGCCCTCCGCCCCTGAACAGCCGAAGGCGCCTGAGCAGCCCAAGGTGACGGTCTGGAACGATGAGGACCGCAGCCACGCCGAAGCCGCCCCGGCGCCTGAGACGGCCGCCTTCCTTCAGCAGCCTGCGGCCGCCGCAGAGCGCGACCGCCGCGAAGCAGGTCACTTCCCTGCCGCGGCGCGGGATCAGATGCTCGGCTTCGAGACCGAGCCGGACGACGACGAAGCGGCGCCTGCACCGGAGAACCGCAGCACGCGCTGGATCGTCGGCGGCGTGCTCGTCGTCGTGCTGATCGCCGCCCTGGTGTTCGCGGTGACCAACCTCGGCAACCTCTTCAATGCGGGCGCCCCGTCCGCGGACAAGACCACGACGTCGACGGCGCCGACCGCGACGAATCCCGGCTCGCAGCCGCCTCCGAGCACGGCTCCCGTCGCCGCTCCGCCGGCGATCGACTCACTGACACGACTCGGTGATTTCGACTTCGCCGCAGGCTTCGACAAGGACCTGCCGAAGGCGATCGACGGTAACAATGCGACGTACTGGTCGAACATGGAGTTCGGCTCGGAGAACTGGGGTGGCCTGGTCAAGAGCATCCCCCTCGTGGTGAAGCTCAAGCAGCCCGCGCAGGTCAAGTCGATCACCCTGACGCAGCTCGGCGGATCCGGCGGTTCGGTGACGATGTACACCAATGACAAGCCCAGTCTTGACGGGGCCAAGCAGGTCGCCAGCAACACCTTCACCGGTCCGAACCTGACCATGGCGGTAGGCGGAGACATCACCACCCAGTACGTGATCATGGACATCACCGCGCTGCCACGACTCGCGGCGCCACGGACACAGTTCCCGTACGGCCTGAGGCTGGCGGAAATCAAAATTCAGTAGTCGACTGGCCCCAGGTACTCTGTGAAGAGGCCTGGGGCCACTTCTTTGACGGAATAGTTCAGCGCTCCGTTCCGTTGTGCCCTCTGCCGCATTCGTTTGGCTTGAGCGAGGAAGAGGATTCCACCCACGTGAGCACGCAAGAAACCACGGCCCCTGAGGTCCACGACGTCATCATCATCGGATCCGGTCCGGCTGGGTACACCGCTGCCATCTACACGGCGCGTGCCAAGCTCAACCCGATCGTGTTCGCCGGCTCGGTGACCGCCGGTGGCGAGCTGATGAACACCACCGAGGTGGAGAACTTCCCGGGCTTCCCGGAGGGCATCCAGGGACCCGATCTGATGGACAACCTGGAACAGCAGGCCAGCCGCTTCGGTGCTCAGGTCGAGTACGAGGATGTCGTCTCCGTGGACCTCGACGGCGACGTGAAGTCCGTGACCCTCGGCAATGGGGAGACGCACCGTGCCCGCACGGTCATCGTGTCCACCGGGTCCGCTTATCGTGAGCTCGGCCTGGAGAACGAGAAGCGTCTCTCGGGCCACGGTGTCAGCTGGTGTGCAACCTGTGACGGTTTCTTCTTCAAGGATCAGAACATCGCCGTGATCGGTGGTGGCGACTCCGCGATGGAAGAGGCCCTGTTCCTGACCAAGTTCGCCTCCAAGGTCACGGTGGTCCACCGTCGCAAGGAGCTCCGCGCTTCCAAGATCATGGCCGACCGCGCTCTGACCCACGAGAAGATCGATTTCGTGTGGGACAGCGAAGTCGTGGATGTCATCGGTGAGGACAAGGTCACCGGCATCCGTCTCCGCAATCTCGTGACCGACGTCGAGGAGGAACTTCCGGTCACCGGCCTCTTCGTCGCCATCGGCAACGACCCGCGCACCGACCTCTTCAAGGGCATCCTCGATCTGACGGCCGAAGGAACCATCGCCGTGGACGGTCGCACCTCGAAGACCAGCCTCCCGGGCGTCTTCGCTGCGGGTGACGTGATCGATCCGAAGTACCGTCAGGCGATCACCGCAGCCGCCTCCGGTTGCGTTGCTGCCATCGACGTCGAACACTACCTCCAGAACCACTGAGAATTCCGAAGAAAGAAGGAAACCATGAGCAACGCCAAGGACGTTACCGACGCAAGCTTTGAGAACGACGTTCTCCAGGCTGAAAAGCCCGTGATCGTTGATTTCTGGGCGGAATGGTGTGGCCCCTGCCGCCGGCTGAGCCCGATCCTGGACCAGATCGCGGAAGAGAACGCTGACAAGGTCGAGGTGGTGAAGGTGAACGTCGACGACAACCCCGCCGTCGCTTCCCAAGTACGGAATCACCTCCATCCCCGCCGTCTACCTGTTCCAGGGCGGCGAGGTGAAGAACACCGTGACCGGTGCATACCCGAAGCAGTACTTCGAGAAGGAATTCGCCGACGTTCTCGGCTGAACCGTCTCCTCGCGGTGATAAGCCGCTCACGAAGGGCCCGATGCGCAGGCATCGGGCCCTTCGTTTTTTGTGTTTCACGTGAAACGCCCTGTGGCGGCCAGACTGGTGGGACGAGCTCTTCAGCTTTCGGTCCACAAGATCCACGGCAGTTCACCGGGCTACGGCGTGGCCTCGCCATGCGAGAGCGAGACCTGATGCAGGAGAGGAGGGGAGGGAGAGGGGCGAACTCTCCGACGACGCGCGATCACTCGACCGGCTTACGAGACGCGGCAGGTTCTCCAACTCCTTGCAGATTGACGTCGCACGATTCAAGAAGTCAGGTCTGTAAGTGTAATCAGTGAGTTCTGTGAATTCATGAAGATCTCGATGAAGAGCCACGCGGCTGCATTAAAAGAGGCGGACCTGAATGTACGACGGCGCCGGCAGCAGAAAGAGCAGGCCACCCGGCCGACTCCGGGGATCATCTATTAGGTCCGGCGTGAAACACGGCAGACCGATCACGACTACTCCACACGCACTCGTGCAGCCGTCGCGCCGTCAGAGCGGGTCCGCGGCAGGGGAGACACCTCTGAAGTCCGGTTCGCCTGGAGCCCCCTCAGGACATCCCGGCAGGCAGAAAGATGTGAAGACTTCGGCACAGCGCGAGACCATCAGGATGAGAAGACGTGATGCGCACAGCCTCCTCCGCGGGTTGAGTCGAAACGAGCAGACAGCGCGATATCAACCGCCCAAGCTCTTCTCTGCAGGTCTTCGTCGTAAGCCTCAAGGCGTCCTCAGACGACAGACTCACTACGACACGGCCACGAGCGACCAATACCGCGAAGGGCACACCCTGAGATGACTCGCCCTGGAGGACGCCCGGGAAGGTCTCACCCGGCTCCCTGAAATGGCATGGTTCGAAAGCATGCAGCACCACGACGGACAGTCGACCGAACATGAGTTGCTCAGCACAGCAGTCCCCACCCTCCTCGAGGCCTCGATCGTGACCGGTCCAGTCCGCCTGATGCTCGGTGCACCTCGTGCCGAACGGCGCGGGTCTCCTGCACGGACAACGGGAGATCCCGGCTTTCGACTGTCTACGGGGCCCAGGGCATGCGAGGAGAGGCGGGAGGCTCTGGACGCGGTGCAAGCCACTCGAATCCCCTCACGACGCTCCAGCGCGCCTCCTGGGGGCACGAGACCGCCACAGCCCTTTGAGAGGCTGGGAGTGGGAGTTGGCTCCGCAGAGGGAGGAGGTCGGCTCATACGCTCACACGCTCACACGCTCCCGCGGTCCCTACGACGCCCTGGCGCCTAGACACCCAGGTGCCCAGGTGGAGCGTGGAGGCGCGCAACCGCAGTGCAATTCCCGTCATAAGGCGGATGGCTCCCACCGGCCTGAAGTGGAATATACACACCCCTCAATCACCACGTACGACCTCCTCACCAGTGCGGGGAGGAGGTCAGACCTAGTGGAACACGCGCTCTCGCCAGACTCACCCTTGTAATCAGTTTGGCCTGATAGGGACTAAGACCGCCCACCAACAGCCCGGTAGACCTCGTCGAGGCCTCAGTGTCACAGGGGATCGACGTAGCGCCAGGCCTTTTCCGCGGCTTGGCATGGCATTCACCCATACCCACAACCTTCAGCTCGCAACTCACCGATCACCGGTCACCGGTCACCGACGACCGACGAGTGACAACCGGCCACTGGGTCCTGGGTCATGGGTTCAGGTCATGGGTTCAGGGTTCCGGGTTCAGGCAACCTTGTTTCCCGGACTTCAGGCATCGAAGGCGTACTTCTCGTGAGACTCATTGAGGGCCGGCCAGCGTAGGGCACCCTCAGACTGTTCACACCCGACCGAGCGTACGTGGCAACCATCAGCGTTCATACCGACTCTAAAGGCCTCATATGGGCCGATCAGCCACTTCATATCCCGGACGCCCACGAGCCCGCCCCGGGAGTCGACCGATTAGACACTCTGTTGCGAATCCGGCATCGGAGGGAGAACCTAACCACCGGTCCCGCGCGCCGCCGCGGATACCCACCCCGTTGTTTCACGTGAAACACGCCCCCATACCCGCCGCAGGCGGAGACTGGGGCGGAAAATTTGGATCCCGCGCACTTGCTACTGCGGTTTCGGTCAACTGTCGAGAAACACTACCTGCCATACGGTCCCTCGTCCGTCCGCCGGAAGACACACAGCCTCTGGGGGCCACCACACACTTCAGGTCGGCCCACCGCCCCGCCTGACGGTCAGGCACCGTCTGGATGCTTCGACGACGTGCATGGACAGCGGCTAGCGCTCAAGAGCGGATTACAGCCTCTCGTCTCACGCCTGGGGACTATGCAGCCCCGCCGGAGACGTCAGGAAATCCGACCCGACGCCACAGCACCAGAGCCCCCCTCTGGAAACCCGGGGTGCCGCCCTTAGCGGATCTTCTACAGACCCAATGGGAAGACAGCCACGAATCCCAAAGAGCTTCCCCTGGCGACTCGGAAGAGATGGCACATTGCCGATCCGCGGACCCTACCTGATGGGCCCTGTGGCCACGACGTCGGACTGTCCGCTGTGCTCGCTCCCGAATGTGAACAGGCCCAAGCCGCAGTTCCCTTAGGCGCGCGCGACCGATAGACGAGTCCCCAGGAGGCGGGTGGACCCTCTCAACGGGTACACGTTCGTGCAGAACGTCAACGCAGCCGGCAGCCACGTGATCGCCACAGAGATCGCCACATTCCCAACTGTTGGAAGGGAGTTCGGCTAAGAATGATTAAGGCATCGAAGACCGGGGGACACCGGGAGCACGCATCCAGTCGGGCCCATCATGCACCCGACAGTTCGACTCCCTCCCTGCTGCCGAGAACCTCGGCAGGCGCACGACAACGTCGAGGTTCTCAGCGAGCCCTGACCGTACCTTCAGCTCTCTAAGGGCCAGCGTTCTCCACACCACTTATCCACAGCTCTATCCACACCGCCTGAGCCAAGGCTCCAGTGATCCTCGAGGCCTCTCGAGTCCTTGTCCACAACAGCCTGTGGACAAAGATGCGACGCCGGTTTCACGTGAAACATCGCCCGGTCAAAGAGCTCGTGATGTCGATGCGGCGACGATGCAGCTGCCGGACCGGCCACGAGACCCTGGCGCCGATCAACATGAACAGACCCACCCACGAACTCGAAAGCCCGGAAATCCGCGGATTCTGAATGGTCTACTTCATCATTTGATCCATTCGGCGATCACATCGGACCCCTGCTCAGCCACCGGGACCTGTCAGGGCTACCACCTGACTCACGCCACTTTGCCCTACGACCGCGACGGCCGTGGACCGCATCTGAACAGCGATGCTGTCCACAGCCATGCCAAGCTGTTCGACTCAGCAGACCCTCTCGCTCCAGACTGCGGGATCCCTATCCACAAAGTTATCCACAGAGGCTTTCCACAAGGTCGGCGCACACGCGTTGCGCCCGGATGGCCTGCCGGCCTCCGAATACGGCAGCCTCAGTCAGAGCCAGAGTGACCGATCGAATGGGAACGCAGGTCCCACGAGTTCACCCGACATGCCCCGGGACATGAGCTGGCCACCACCTACCCAACGTCCACTCGGGCACTGGGATGATTCCCTCAGGAATGGGCCGCAAGCGTCGATCGGATGCCACCCAACGCCGCACCATCTACGATCTGAGCTTGTCCACCTGAACCGGAGACATCAGTACTCCGCACACCTACCCGACCGTCGGGAAGGGGCCATCCCATCTCCAGGGCAGCTCCGGATTCACTGCAACGAACCACAAGTTCAAGGAACGTTTCACGTGAAACACGAACAGCCGCCACAGTCGAATGCGGGGTTGCGACACTCCAGGGTGCAATGGCATGAGTAGCTTGCGCTCCAACCTCAGGCTTTGAGGGACCGTCGGCAGGACTGGGGAGAGTGCCAGAACACCGACTGGACTCTCGCCTGACGCGAGGGCCGTCACGGTGCTCTCAGCGCCCTTTACACGCCCCATCTGACAGGAGGGAGGCCGATCGCGTCAAACCTCAGGCCATGAGCGCCTGACGACCGGAACAGTCACCAGGTCGGCGCACGCCGCTATCGGAGGTCCGCAAACCGGGGAGAGGGCGTGACACCGGCTTTTACTCGCTCCAGACTAGGGCCCTCCCTCCAGTACTGGGATGCACCTGCGAATCAAAGTCCCTTAGCCGAGCTGCTGGACCTCTTGGGGATGCACCCGGCCCAGGGGTCTCGCCGTCACAGGGACGCCAGAGTTTGCGTACAACAAGCAGGGTTGGATGCAGCAGCATGATGGCCTGATGTCGCTCGGAAAACGTCCCTCTGCGCGCGGAGAGCTACCTGGAACTGCAAGGTCCAGCGGCCTCACGCCCAGGGTGGCGGCGAGGAAGAGGCCGCCTGCCGGGTGTAGAGGTCATGCGGGACTACACACTCAGCAGCGAGGCGGTAAGCGTCACTCTTGATTGAACCCCTCATAAACAACTTCTTTCGCTATTCGAACCCAGTTCGTCCGCCAGAGACGATAGGTGCGGTGGGCCAGATGCGCAGGGGGCCAGACAGCTCGAGGCGATCGCAATGCGCCTTCCGGAGAGCCGAGCCAATGGATGGTGCCTACCGGAAGGGGAGTGGCTTCTACCCGGCGAACGAAGTCCCGGTGGTGCGACATTCTCCGTGATATATAGGCCCAAGCCCAACGCACTTCGTCACGGCCTTCCCACCGATGCGCGCTCTGGAGTGAATCGCGTTTCACGTGAAACATCTGCCCGCGCAGACGCCCTGTCCGCCAGAGCATTGGATCCGCAATTGGTGGAAGTCGTCAGTTCATGCATCATCGGCCACATCTGTATGCGCGACGTGCCCGACCTATGCGATCTCACGGGCTCGCAGACGATAAGCTCCGGGCCGGCCAGGTCCATATCTCATCCCATCAGAGCATTGGCCCAGGCAACAAGAGGCGACTCACGACACGAACAGGGGACTTTGCGCCCGGTCGACTGGCGGATTCTTCTGACCCAAAGTATCGAGACTGGGTGAGAGCGAAATCGCGGGCTAGGCGCGAGAGTCCAAGCCCTGTTTCACGTGAAACGTGGTGCCGGGTCCCCGTGATTGGGGGGAGACTCGCGTGGGGCGCTGTGTATGAAAGGCGCCTATATGCCGAAAAGGGTGCAGTTCCCAGGTGTTGACGGCGCCTACGAAAGGCAAAAGTCCTAGAATCAGGACCGAGAAGTCAAGGGTAACTGTGGCGCCCTGATGCACTTTCAAGCTTCAGTTCGCCATGATTCCGGGATCCCTTAGCCGCCGAGACCGCACCTCAAGGTGTGCAATCCTGGATCGTGATCAGAAGAGGGCTATCGAGTTCTTGCCATTCTCCGACCTCACCAGCGTTCGAGACGAAGGCCCTCCTGGACATGCACCGCACAGTCCAACGTGCAGGTTCACAGCACGGTCGATGACCACACAAATAGGGTCCGTGTTTCACGTGAAACACGGACCCTCTGAATGACGCCTTCAGGCCTCCATCACTAGGACGGATTAATCACGTCCATGATGCGGTTCAGATCGTCAACACTCGCAAATTCAATGCTGACGCGTCCCTTTCGAGCACCAAGCGTGATCTTCACATTCGTGTCGAGACGGTCGGCGAGGGAGGTTGCCAAGTAGTCCAACCGTTCGTGTCGTGCCGTGTTCCGAGGAGCCGCGGGTTTCTTCGGATCCGCGGGATCCTGGAAGAGCACCACAGCTTCCTCGGTCGCACGAACGGAGAGTCCTTCTGCGACGATCCGCTGAGCCAGACGTTCCATCGCGGGCGCATCCGGAAGCCCGAGCAACGCGCGAGCGTGGCCGGCAGAAAGAACGCCGGCGGCCACTCGGCGCTGAACCAGGGGAGGGAGTTTCAGCAGACGGATGGTGTTGGACACCTGAGGACGCGAGCGACCGATCCTGTCAGCAAGTTCTTCGTGGGTGGCACCGAAGTCCTCCAGAAGCTGCTGGTACGCCGCCGCCTCTTCAATGGGGTTCAGCTGACTGCGGTGGAGGTTCTCCAGCAGCGCATCGCGCAACAGATCATCGTCTGTGGTCTCACGGATGATCGCGGGGACCGTCTCGAGACCGGCTTCCTGGGTGGCGCGCCAACGACGCTCACCCATGACCAGCTCAAATCCGGGTCCCTCGGGCTTCCGCCGCACCACGATGGGCTGCAGAACACCGATCTCGCGCACTGAGTGCACGAGCTCCGCCATGTCCTGTTCGTCGAACTCCTGGCGGGGCTGACGAGGATTGGGGGAGATGTCGCCGACCGGGATCTCAGCGAACTGAGCGCCGGGGACCGGCACCAGGCCGTCCGGAGTATCGGTCGACTCGGGTACGGCGGGAGCCGCCGTCGACGTCGTGGATTCGGAGGTGGCAGCCTCCGCCGGCTTCGAACGGCGAGACCTGACCGGCTTCTCCGCAGGAGCAGCCGCACTCTCGGATGCCGTCTTCGAGGCACGGGAGGGTGCCTTCTTCGCGGGGCTCTCCTCGGCCGCGACAGCCTTCGCGGGGGTCTTTCCGGCCTCGGGTGCGTCGGCAGCCTTCGCGGGCCGCTGAGCAGCCTTCTGGGGCTTCTCGGCAGCAGCCGGCCCCTCCTGCACGTCGGCATTCTTTTGCTGGGCGTTCTTCTGCTCGGCCGTCTGGGCGTCCTCTTGGACCCGGTTCCGCTGAGGAGAGGGGAAGAACAGGTCCACCGGTCGGGTGGCGGGTGCAGCGCTGCCTGCATCAGCAGCATTGGGGATCAAGGCACCCAGACCGCGGCCCAGGCCACGTCGCTTTTCACTCATGTGGGATTCCTCCCTCCTTCCGACGGCGCGAAATCAATCGCAGGGGGTTTTGCTCTGACTGTTCCGCTTCACGCATCAGCTGCGCTCGGCGATCTCTGCTGCGGCTTCCAAATAGGAAAGCGCACCACTGGAGTTCGGATCATACGTCAGCACGGTCTGCTGATAGCTCGGCGCCTCCGAAATTCGCACCGACCGAGGGATGACCGCGGACAGCACTTCTTGCGGGAAGTGCTCCCGTACCTCCGCCGCCACCTGGGCCGCGAGGTTGGTCCGTCCGTCGTACATCGTCAGCAGAATGGTCGAGACGCGGAGGTCACCATTGAGGTGCTTCTGAATCATCTCGATGTTCTTGAGCAACTGGCTCAGACCTTCCAGAGCGTAGTACTCGCACTGGATCGGGATGAGGACTTCCTGGGCCGCACAGAAGGCGTTGACCGTGAGGAGTCCGAGACTGGGCGGGCAATCGATGAAGATGAAGTCCAGACGTTCCAGGCCCTGCTGCTCGCGGTGCTTGGCGTACACGTCGATTGCCCGGCGAAGCCGCTGCTCTCGGGCCACGAGAGAGACGAGCTCGATCTCGGCGCCGGCCAGGTGAATCGTCGCCGGTGCACACTGCAGACGGTCGATATCCGGGCAATCGGCCACGACTTCGGCCAGGGGAAGGTCGTTGATGAGCACGTCATAGATCGAATCGACCTCGGCGTGGTGTTCGATGCCCAAGGCGGTCGATGCATTGCCCTGCGGGTCGATGTCGATCACCAGGACGTTCAGTCCAGCGGAGGCCAGTGCGGCCGCGATGTTCACCGTGGTGGTCGTCTTGCCGACGCCACCCTTCTGATTGGACACCGTGAAGATGCGAGTGGCCTTCGGCTTGGGCAGCACCCGGCCGGCGAGCTTCTCCCGCCTGCGCGTCTCACTGGCCAGCTGCCGCGCGATGGGGCTGGACTCGTCAATCGAATCGATCACAGTACTCGCCTTCTTGGCGGGCGTTTCACGTGAAACGCCTTCCTTCGATGAATTATCAACCGAATTAGGTTTCTTAGGCGTTGGTCGTGTCGGGACGCTTCGAACCTCCGTGGAACGTGCGGAACCCAGCTGAACGAAGGGCGGGATCCGGTGCACGGTACTCTCGCGTTCACTCACGGGACACACTCTTTCTCCTGGAAATCTCTCCGACCGACTTCTAGCCTAACTGCTCGACCCTCCGGCCGACGGGCGGGCTTCACACGGCGCGCGCCCCCGACACCACGCCGGACGGTCTCCCGGACGGCATCAGCCGAGGTCAGTTCTCCTTGCCGACCTTGACCCGGACCACCGTCGTCGACTCCTCCAGGAGGTCCTCGCCGCAGATCACGATGTCCGTCTTCACGGCGCCCAGCTTCCTGAGGACCTTCTGAGCCTTCTCGATCTCCTCCTGAGCACTCCGGCCCTTGATCGCGACCAGTTCCCCGCGGCCTGCCAGCAGCGGCAGGGTGAGGCGGGCCAGCTTGTCCAGCGCGCTCACGGCCCGCGCAGTCACCACGGTGAAGTCCTCCAGGCCAACAGCGGCCTCCGCGCGGCCGCGCCACACCACCACGTTGTCCAGCCCGAGATCGTCGATGACCTCCTGCAGCCAGATGCAGCGGCGTTCCAGCGGCTCGATCAACGTGAGTTGGAGATCCGGCCGTGCGATGGCGAGGCAGAGACCGGGAAGACCGGCGCCCGATCCGACATCCGCCACCACGGCGTCCTCAGCGATACAGGATTCGATGACCGCGCAGTTGAGGACATGCCGGCTCCAGAGCCGCGGCACCTCACGCGGGCCGAGCAGTCCGCGTTCGATGCCCGACGTCGCCAGGTGTTCCACGTAGCGCTCGGCGAGCGGCAGACGGTCACCGAAGATGCGCTGCGCAGCCTCCCGCTCACCGTCGGTCAACGTGGCATCGGCTGCGGACACCTCGGGGGCGCTCTCAAGGTTCTGTGCCGACTCGTCCTGGATGGGGGACATCCGTTCCTCTCCTGATCTGATTCCGGTGGGCCGACTGCGGCCCGTGTTCTCCGGTGGGAAAAAACGACCCGCCCGGTCCTGAGGGCCGGGCGGGTGGGAAGTCAGTCTGCGCTGACCACGATGTGCCGTCGGGGGCCTTCACCCTCGGACTCGCTCACGAATCCGAGTTCGGCCACCGCGTCGTGCACGATCTTGCGCTCGTAAGCGCTCATCGGCGCGAGGGCGACCCGGCCGCCGTCGCTCTTGACGCGGTCCACGGCATCCTGGGCGATCTTGGAGAGCTCCACGGTGCGGCCACGGCGATAGCCGTTGATGTCCAGCACCAGGCGCGAGCGGTTCTCCGTGGCGGACAGGACGGCCAGTCGCGCCAGCTCCTGGAGAGCCTCCAGCACTTCGCCGTCTTCGCCGACCAGGTTGTTCAGGCCGTGGTCGTCCCCGTCGGCTTCGATGGAGATGTAGGTGCGGCCGTTGCGGACCTCGATGTCGATGTCACCATCGATGTCTGCGATGTCCAGAAGTTCTTCGAGGTAGTCCGCGGCGACGTCGCCTTCCTCGTCAAGACGGTTCACATTCTCCGGAGCCTCGGTCACAGCGGTCTCCTCGGCGGGCGTCTCTACACTCACTTCTTCTTCTTCCGGTTGTTCTTGCGGCTCGGCTGGTAACGCTGGCCCTTGGGCTTCTCCGGCTCGGCCGGGATGTCCTCCGGGTCGACCTTCTTACCCGTGGTGACGTCGATCGGGGCCAGACCCTTGGCCTTGCGGCGCTCGTTGAGCTCGCGGGCCGCCTGGGAACCGGGGGTCGGCATGCGGCGGATGACGTAGAACTGCTGGCCCATGGTCCAGAGGTTGGAGACCGTCCAGTAGATCAGGACACCGATGGGGAAGTTGATGCCACCCACACCGAAGACCACCGGCAGGATGTAGAGAAGCATCTTCTGCTGGCGCATGAACGGGCTGGCCAGAGCCTCTTCGGACATGTTCTTGGCCATGATCTGCTTCTGGGTGATGAACTGCGAAGCGGTCATCGCCAGGATCATGATGATGGACAGGATCCAGACGGACACCCCGCCGCCGTGCAGCAGCGCGGAGGAGAGCGGCGCACCGAAGATGGAGGACTTGTCGAACTCGACGACGTTCTCGTGGCTCAGGGCGCTGATGCCCTCGCCCTTCTCCTTGGCCTGCGAGATGCCGGACAGCACCTGGAACAGCGAGAAGAAGAACGGCATCTGGATCAGCATGGGGAGGCAGGCCGAGAACGGGTTGGTGCCGTGCTTCTTGTACAGGGCCATCTGCTCCTGCGCCATCGCCTGGCGGGAGAGCTGGTCGGTCTTGCCCTTGTACTTCTCCTGGAGCTTCTTCAGATCAGGCTGCAGGAGCTGCATGCCGCGCTGAGCACGGATCTGCTTCACGAACACCGGGATCAGGGCCGCACGGATCACGACCACCAGGCCGATGATGGACAGCGTCCAGGTCCAGCCGGATTCGCTGGGCAGGCCCAGGAACGTGAAGGCTTCGTGGAAGCCCAGCATGACAATGCTGACCAGCCATTTGAAAGGCGCCAGTATCGCCCCAAAGATGTCCATGATGTGTCCCTCAATCAGGCCGCGGAGCGGCGCTCTTCTTCAGTGGTCTTGGCTGCTGCCGGGCCCGGCTCGGCGTCCTGAGGCAGGTAGTCGTGCGGATGGTTCAGCATGACGATCCGCGGAACCTGGTCCACCGGCCAGGAACGACCGCCGCTCGGCACCGGATCCAGACCGCCCTCGCTCCACGGGTGACAGTGGAGCAGGCGTTTGCCCGCGAGCCAGCTGCCCTTGACGGCGCCATGGACGGTGACTGCTTCCAGCGCATAGGCGGAACAGCTGGGGAAGTACCGGCACACCTGTCCGTAGAGAGGCGAAACCGCCAGTCGGTACAGCTTGAGCGCACCGATCAGGATGTTCCTCGGCAGATCGATCACACCGCGGACGACGGCGGCGGCCACGTTCACGTGTGAACCTCGCCGGGCGCGGCGTCCGCCACGGCCTGCTCGCGCGTGCGCGCGGCAAGACGGCGCTGTGCCACGGCGAAGGCCTGTTCCATGTCCGCCACGAGTTCCTCCCAGTCCGCCTGTGCCGCCGCCGGCAGGGAACGCACCACCACATCGATTCCAGTGGGGTGTTCCTGCAGCAGTCGAGCACCGATCTCCCTCAACCTCCGCTTAACGAGGTTGCGGACCACTGCGTTCCCGACGGCTTTCGAAACGATGAAGCCGAAACGGCCGGAGGCGTCCGGTGACGAAAGGCACGCAGATAGAACTAAGTTCCGGCGCCCTACACGGACACCGGAACGAAGTGTGGTGGAGAAGTCGGCAGGAAGCCGCAGGCGGTTCTGTGCGGGAAGCACTCTGTCGCCAGGCCTGGCTCGGGTCGACTAGTCGGCTTTACGCCGAGAGCTCAGTGCGGCCCTTGCCACGGCGGGCAGCCAGGATGGCGCGGCCTGCACGGGTACGCATACGAAGACGGAAGCCGTGCTTCTTGGCACGACGGCGGTTGTTCGGCTGAAAAGTCCGCTTGCTCACGGTGGTTGCTCCAGTTGTTTGACGGGACGCGTCTACCTGGATCGCGGGGAAGCAAAGGCTGACGCAAAGTTTGTACTCACCCACGGAACGAACGGAACGGCTGGCTGCCATGTTCGCCCCTGCTGTGTGGGCGTGGACCCCCCATGAGGACATAGGGGACTAGTCAACGTTAGGGCAGCCGGGAGCGGGGCGTCAAATCTAGAGCATACCCACACCCGTCCACAGGGGAGTGGACAAGAAGCTGTGGAAACTGTGGATGAGCGGCATTCCCGGCCATTCCGCGGAACCACATCGGTGTAATTATCCACAGGCCGAAGGCTGGCTATCTTCTGGATTTTCGATCGTCTACAGTGTCTCAGTAGCCGTTTTCCACCGATTGTGCATAACACTGTGGAAAAGTGCGGTCCATCACGCCAGGACTGCGCGGCACGACGTACGGGAACCCCAGAGTCAGAAAGTCACGGTGCGCATGGACGAGAGCAATCACGCAGACACGGTCGGTGGTCCCTGGCGCCAGGTGGTCCATCTTCTGGAACGGGATCCGCAGGTTTCCCCACGTCAGCGCGCTTTCGTCTCCCTCGCACAGGCTCAGGGCCTGGTCGGTTCCACCCTCCTGGTGGCCGTCCCCAACGAGATGACCCGTGACGTCCTGATCAACCAGGTGAAGGATTCCCTGGACGCCGCATTGCGTGAGGTCTTCTCCGACGAGATCCGCTGCGCGATCGATGTGGACGCCAATCTGTCCCCCGTGGCACCCGCCGTGCCGGCCGCCGTCGTGATCCCTGAAGAGCTGGACGTCGAGACTCCGGCCAGCGAGGTCCGGGCCCAGCCCACGCCGCCGAGCAATTCGCAGGAGTTCGGCCGGCTCAACCCCAAGTACCTTTTCGACACCTTCGTGATCGGCCAGTCGAACCGCTTCGCGCACGCCGCAGCGGTGGCGGTCGCCGAGGCGCCGGCCAAGGCCTACAACCCGCTGTTCATCTACGGCGATTCCGGCCTGGGCAAGACGCACCTGCTGCACGCGATCGGCCACTACGCCCGGCGTCTCTACAGCGGAATCCGCGTCCGGTACGTGAACTCCGAGGAATTCACGAACGACTTCATCAACTCCATCCGCGACGACGAGGGCACCAGCTTCAAGCAGATGTACCGGAACGTGGATGTGCTGCTGATCGACGACATCCAGTTCCTGGCCGGCAAGGACGCGACGATGGAGGAGTTCTTCCACACGTTCAACGCCCTGCACCAGAACAACAAGCAGGTGGTCATCACCAGCGATCAGCCGCCCAAGGCACTCGACGGTTTCGAGGACCGTCTGAAGTCGCGGTTCGAGTGGGGCCTCCTCACAGACATCCAGCCGCCGGAGCTCGAGACCCGCATCGCCATCCTCCGCAAGAAGGCTCTCAGCGAGGGCCTCTCCGCACCGGACGAGGCGCTCGAGTACATCGCCTCACGGATCTCCAGCAACATCCGTGAGCTCGAAGGCGCGCTCATCCGCGTGACCGCCTTCGCCAGCCTGAACCGCCAGCCGGTGGGATGTGGCCCTGGCCGAGATGGTCCTGAAGGATCTCATCACCGATGAGGGCGCTCAGGAGATCACGGCTTCCCAGATCCTCGACGCCACGGCGGACTACTTCAAGCTGTCCCTGGACGAGCTGTGCAGCAAGTCCCGGACACGCACCCTGGTGACCGCCCGCCAGATCGCCATGTACCTCTGCCGCGAGCTCACGGACATGTCGCTTCCGAAGATCGGCCAGGAGATCGGCGGACGGGATCACACCACGGTGATGCACGCAGATCGGAAGATCCGCGAACTCATGAGCGAACGCCGCCAGATCTTCAACCAGGTCACCGAGCTGACCAACAAGATCAAGCAGCAGCAGCGCGAGGCCTGAGGGCCTTCGCGGAACCCACTCCTTATTAACTTAACAACACCTGTGGATAAACCTGGGGACAGTTAAGTGGAGAAGCCGCCGCGATGGTCTTAAAACCTCCCTCGGCGCTGTGGATCCCCGAAATGGCGCGGAAGCACTGCCCCCACAGGCCCGCTGCGGTTGTTGGCATTAATGCCCACAGCGGGTCAACAGGACACTTCCGCGGAAAGACGCGGCAGGATCCGGTTATCCACAGAATCCACAGCAGTTATTAACACTACGAATCCCAAAAGATCTGAAATTCGTGAGATAACAACTTCCCTCCGCTCCGGCACCCGTCCACCGAAGACCCCGGGACCTCCGGCTCCGCCGGAACGGGAACACCACCGACGGCAGGGTCGGCCGATCCAGCGGAACGCCTCTGGACGAAGCGGATCCCGGGGTGGACCCGGCGACGCCGGACCCACCCCACTCCCGTGACCTCGGACACCGGTGCGGCACTTGCCTCTCCGGCCGGGTATTCTTGCAAGCTGAATCCGACTAAGCTGGGCGCAACGAGCTCCCGTACTTGAAAGGCGGCACCCTTCCGTGAAGTTCAGAGTTGAACGGGACGTTCTCGCCGAGGCAGTGAGCTGGGCAGCACGCTCACTTTCTCCCCGGCCTCCGGTACCGGTTCTCTCTGGTCTGCTCCTCAAGGCCGAGCACGGAACGGTCAGCCTCTCGAGCTTCGACTACGAGACCTCCGCACGCCTGGAGATCCCCGCCGAGATCCGCGACGAAGGCACCATCCTCGTGTCCGGACGTCTGCTCGCCGACATCTGCCGCAGCCTTCCTTCCGCACCGGTCGACATCGAGACCGACGGATCCAAAGTCACGCTGACCTGCCGCCGCAGCTCGTTCCACCTGGCCACCATGCCGGAGAACGAATACCCCGCCCTGCCGGCGCTCCCGGACAGCAACGGCATGGTCGACGGTGCAGCGTTCTCGCAAGCCGTCAGCCAGGTGATCATCGCCGCCAGCAAGGACGACACCCTGCCGATCCTCACGGGTGTGCGCCTCGAATTCGAAGACGACCTGATCACCTTCCTCGCCACGGACCGTTACCGTCTGGCCATGAAGGAACTCCCCTGGGCGCCTTCGGCTCCCGGGCAGTCCATGTCCGCGCTGGTCAAGGCCAAAACGCTCAACGAAGTCGCCAAAACCCTCGGCGGCAGCGGTGAACTGAAGCTCGCGATCACCCAGGACGACTCCCGGCTGATCGCCTTCGAAAGCGCCGGACGTGCCACAACGTCGTTGCTGGTGGACGGCGATTACCCCAAGATCCGTTCACTCTTCCCGGAGACCACGGCCATCCATGCCGTGGTCAACACCTCCGAACTCGTGGAGGCCGTCCGCCGTGTCTCGCTCGTCGCCGAGCGGAACACCCCGGTGCGTCTGGCCTTCACTGATGGACAAGTCCACCTCGATGCCGGCACGGGCGAAGACGCCCAGGCCTCCGAAGAGCTGGAAGCACGTTTGGAAGGCGAGGACATCACGGTCGCGTTCAACCCGGGTTATCTGATCGAGGGCCTGAGCGTCATCGAAACCCGGTTCGTCAGGTTCTCCTTCACCTCCGCCCCGAAGCCGGCCATGCTGACGGCTCAGGCGGAGCTCGAGGGCGAGGACTCTGACGACTACCGCTACCTGGTGATGCCCGTCCGTCTTCCGAACTGACGTGCGAAACCAGCTAAGGAAAGAAGTGGACGCCATGCACATTGGTCTGATCGGGCTCGGCAAGATGGGCTTCAACATGCGGCAACGCCTCCGCGATGGCGGCGTGACCGTCACCGGATTCGACCGCAATCCGGAGAAGACCGACGTCGCGAGCGTGGACGAGCTCATCAAGGCGCTGCCCACCCCGCGCGTCGTCTGGGTCATGGTGCCCGCCGGTGAGATCACCGACGCGCTGATCCGCGAACTCTCCGAGAAGCTGTCCGCCGGTGATCTGGTGATCGACGGCGGCAACTCGCGCTTCACGGAAGACCAGAAGCACGCCGCGCTGCTCGCCGAGAAGGGCATCCGCTTCGTCGACTGCGGTGTGTCCGGCGGTGTCTGGGGCCTGCAGAACGGCTACGGCCTGATGGTCGGCGGCAGCGCCGAGGACGTCGAATCGGCCATGCCGGTGTTCGACGCCCTCCGTCCCGAAGGTCCCCGCGAGGACAGCTTCGTCCACGTCGGGGACGTCGGCGCAGGTCACTACGCCAAGATGGTGCACAACGGCATCGAATACGGTCTCATGCAGGCCTACGCCGAAGGCTACGAACTGCTCGCCGCCAAGGACATCATCAAGGATGTGACCGGCACCTTCCGCGCCTGGCAGAAGGGCACCGTCGTGCGCTCCTGGCTGCTCGACCTCGCCGTCAACGCCCTCGAAGAGGACCCGGGCCTCGACAAGATCGCCGGCTGGGCCGATGACTCCGGCGAAGGCCGCTGGACCGTGGAGGAGGCGATCGCCAACGCGGTGCCCGCCCCCGCGATCACGGCGGCACTGTTCGCCCGTTTCGTCTCCCGCCAGGAGGATTCGCCCGCCATGAAGATGGTGGCCGCCCTCCGCAACCAGTTCGGGGGCCACGCCGTCAAGCAGGCCGGCACCGACGCCCCGCAGTAGTCAGCCGGCGTGTACCTGGCGCATCTCTCGCTGACGGATTTCCGCAGTTACCCTCAGCTTGAACTCCCGCTGGAGCCGGGCGTCACCGTCCTGGTCGGGTCCAACGGCGTGGGCAAGACCAACGTGATGGAAGCCATCGGCTACCTGTCCACGCTCGGCTCGCACCGTGTCTCGTCGGACCAGCCGCTGCTTCGGTTCGGCGCCGAACAGGCGTTCATCCGGGCCAGGCTGGTCCGGGGCGAGCAGCAGGCCAGCGTGGAAGTGGAGATCAACGCCGCCAGGGCCAACCGGGCCCGCATCAACCGGGGCAACCCGGTGCGGGCCCGGGACATCCTGGGCCTGGTCCGTTCGGTGCTCTTCGCACCGGAGGACCTGGCCCTGGTCAAAGGGGAACCGGCCATCCGTCGCCGGTTCCTCGACGAACTGCTCGTCACGCTGGAACCCCGTCATGCGGGGACGCGCGCCGATTACGACCGGGTGCTCAAGCAGCGCAACGCCCTGCTGAAATCGGCCCGCGGCGGGCGGCTGTCCTCCGCGCAGGAAGCCACGCTGGACGTGTGGGATCACCACCTTGCCACTCGCGGCGCGGAACTCCTGCACGCCCGGCTCGCCCTGGTCCGCAGTCTGCAGCCCCATATCGACACGGCTTACGCGTCCCTCACCGACGGGTCGAAGATCGCCCGGGCGCACTACCGCTCCACGGTCGCCTTCGAGACCGAGGAAGGCGGGGCCGGCCTGCTGCTCGCTCCGGCCGCGGCGGACGACGACGGCGGCCCCGCCGTCGTCGGGATCCCCGCGGTGGAGGATGACGCGGCGCGGCTCGCCGGAGACGACATCGCCCGGCTCACCGAACGCTACTTGCTGGCGCTGAAGGCGAGTCGGCAGCAGGAGGCCGACCGGGGCCTGACCCTCGTGGGACCACACCGCGAGGAATGGGAGCTACTCCTGGGGCAGGCGCCCGCGAAGGGCTTCGCCTCGCACGGCGAGACCTGGTCGTTCGCGCTGTCCCTGCGCCTGGCCGCTTACTACGCCCTGCTGGAGGACGACCTTTCCGGCACCCAGGCGCCCATCCTGATCCTCGATGACGTCTTCGCGGAGCTCGACGCACAGCGGAGGGCCCGGCTCGCGACCATCGTGGCCACCGCCGAACAAGTGCTGGTCACGGCCGCGGTGGACAGCGATGTCCCTCCGGAACTGGCGGGTTCCAGGGTCCGCGTCCTGCCCGGCACGATCCTTCCGGGAGCCGGCGATGGTGCGTGACCCCGATCCCGGCAGGCCCGGACAGGAGGGCACGCCCGAACAGGAGGGTCCGGACGCCGCGCGTGACGCCCTGCGCCGGGCTCGCCGCGCCGCAGAACTGCGGGGCGAGATCCGGAGCAAGTCCGCAGCGGGATCACTCGAGGGCCCTCGCGTCCCGAAGAAGAAAGCCCGTCCCTCCCGCGAATTCGGGCTGGGCCGGGATCCCCAGGGCGTCGGCTCGATCATGGGACGGCTCGTGGTGGACCGGGGCTGGAGCTCGCCGGTCGCGGTGGGATCGGTGGTCAGTCAGTGGCCGTCCTTCGTGGGGCCGGAGGTCGCCGCGCATTGCCAGGCGACCGGATTCGCGGGCACGACCCTGACGGTGCGCTGCGATTCCACGGCCTGGGCGGCCAATATGCGTCTGCTGCGACCCAGCCTCCTGGAGAAGTTCCGGACCGAAGTGGGGCCGGGGATCGTGACGGTGATCGAGATCCACGGGCCCAATCCTCCGTCCTGGAAGAAGGGGCGCCGGAGTGTGCCCGGACGGGGTCCGCGTGACACGTACGGGTGAAACGCTCCACGGCCTCCAGGAGCTCTGAACGCCCCGTATGCCGTATCCCGGGCCATCCAAGAGCCCTCCGAGAGCGCCAGGAGCCCGTTGCGGGCCGGTCAGGGCAGTTTTTCTTCGCCAGGAGTGTCCCAGAATCAGGAATCGTTCAGTTCTAAAGGGTAGAATGAACGGTGAGGCTCAGAGCGCCGCTTCGTGACGGATCCGGCGCTCGATCCATGTCCCGGGACCGCACCGGCGGTGCCTCACGCCGGAGGACCCATGGAACGAGCACCACACACGTCAGCCCGTTCACGTCAGCCCACCGCCGCGGCGGATGACTGGCCGAGCACGCTTTAAGAGCAACGAAGGAAAGACACGCCTGTGGCCATTGAGAACGCCGAACACCCAGACGCCGATCCGCAGCCGGAAAGCGGATTGTCCGCCACCACGCAGCGCGACTACGGCGCCAGTGACATCACCGTCCTTGAAGGTCTGGAAGCCGTCCGCAAACGGCCCGGCATGTACATCGGCTCGACCGGCCCCCGCGGTCTGCACCACCTGGTCTACGAAGTCGTGGACAACTCGGTGGATGAGGCCCTGGCCGGGTACTGCTCCCACATCGAGGTGGTGCTCCAGGCAGACGGCGGCGTCAGCGTGGTGGACGACGGCCGTGGCATCCCCGTGGACATCCACCCCACCGAGGGCAAGCCGACGGTGGAAGTGGTCATGACCATCCTGCACGCCGGCGGCAAGTTCGGTGGCGGCGGCTACTCCGTCTCCGGTGGTCTGCACGGCGTGGGCATCTCCGTGGTGAACGCGCTGTCCCGCCGCGTGGACACCGTGGTCCGTCGTCAGGGTCACGCCTGGCGCATGTCCTTCGCCGACGGCGGCAAGCCCATGGGCCCGCTGGTCGAGGGCGAGGAGACCGTGGAGACGGGCACCACCCAGACCTTCTACCCGGACCCCGAGATCTTCGAGACCACCGAGTTCGATTTCGAGACCCTCCGTGCCCGCTTCCAGCAGATGGCGTTCCTGAACAAGGGCCTGCGCATCACGCTGACGGATGAGCGCGAGATCGAGACGCCCGACGAGGACCTGGACCTCGATCACCTCAATGAGGCGGAGAGCGGTCCCCGGACCGTGGTCTACCAGTACGACAACGGTCTTCTGGACTACGTGACCCACCTCAACAAGAGCAAGAAGACCGAGCTGGTCCACCCGGACGTGATCTCCCTCGCGACCGAGGACACGGACAAGCAGATCTCGCTCGAAATGGCGATGCAGTGGACCACGGCATACTCCGAGAGCGTCCACACCTACGCCAACACCATCAACACGCATGAGGGCGGCACGCACGAGGAGGGTTTCCGCGCTGCGCTGACCACCCTCATCAACCGCTACGCCCGCGAGAAGAACATCATCAAGGAGAAGGACGACAACCTCACCGGTGATGACATCCGTGAAGGCCTGACCGCCGTCATCTCCGTGAAGCTCTCCGAACCGCAGTTCGAAGGACAGACCAAGACCAAGCTCGGCAACTCCGAGGCCAAGGGCTTCGTGCAGCGTGCCGTGACCGAGGAGCTCGGCGACTGGCTGGAGCGCAACCCCGGCCCCGCGCGGGACATCATCCGGAAGGCGATCAACGCCGCCCAGGCACGTCTCGCGGCCCGGAAGGCCCGTGACAACGCCCGACGGAAGAGCCCGCTGGAGTCCTTCGGCATGCCCGGCAAGCTCTCCGACTGCTCCTCCAAGGACCCGTCGCGCTGCGAGGTGTACATCGTGGAGGGTGACTCCGCAGGTGGTTCCGCCAAGCGCGGCCGCAACCCGGAGACCCAGGCGATCCTGCCCCTGCGCGGAAAGATCCTGAACGTCGAGCGTGCCCGCCTGGACAAGGCTCTCGGCAACGCCGAAGTGCAGTCGATGATCACGGCGTTCGGCGCCGGCATCGGCGAGGACTTCGACCTCGAGAAGCTGCGGTACCACAAGATCGTGCTCATGGCCGATGCCGATGTGGACGGCCAGCACATCACCACGCTGCTCATGACCCTGTTGTTCCGCTACATGCGGCCGCTCATCGAGAACGGTTACGTCTACCTGGCGCAGCCGCCGCTGTACCGCATCAAGTGGTCCAACGCGACGCACGACTACGTCTACAGCGACGCCGAACGTGACGCCGCGCTGGTCAAGGGCCAGGCCGAGAACAAGCGCCTGCCCAAGGAGAACGGCATCCAGCGCTACAAGGGTCTCGGCGAGATGGACTACACCGAGCTCTGGGACACGACCATGGACCCTGACCGCCGCACGCTGCTGCAGGTCACCATGGATGACGCCCTCGCCGCGGACCAGGTGTTCTCGGTCCTCATGGGCGAGGATGTCGAATCCCGCCGTAACTTCATCCAGCAGAACGCCAAGGACGTCAGGTTCCTGGACATCTAGGTGAGCCGGCGACGGCGGCCGAGTGCCGCCGTCGTGCGCCTGATCCGGAACTGATCAACGTGAAACGAAAGACGGAACGATGAGTGACGAAACTCCCGAAATCCCTGGCATGAAGAGCCCCGAGGCCGCCATCGAGGGCACGCTGGTGGACCGCGTCGAGCAGGTCGACCTGCAGACCGAGATGCAGCGCTCCTACCTCGATTACGCCATGGCCGTGATCGTGGGCCGTGCCCTTCCGGATGTCCGGGATGGCCTCAAGCCGGTGCACCGCCGCGTGATCTACGCGATGTACGACGGCGGCTACCGCCCCGACAAGGCGTTCAGCAAGTGCGCCCGCGTGGTCGGCGACGTGATGGGCACGTACCACCCGCATGGCGACATGGCGATCTACGACGCCCTGGTCCGTCTCATCCAGGACTGGGTGATGCGCTACCCGCTCGCACTCGGCCAGGGCAACTTCGGCTCCCCGGGCAACGACGGCGCGGCCGCCCCCCGGTACACCGAGACGAAGATGTCCCAGCTCGCCATGGAGATGGTCCGGGACATCGACGAGGAGACCGTCGACTTCCAGCCCAACTACGACGGCCGCAGCCTCGAGCCGACCATCCTGCCGGCCCGCTTCCCGAACCTGCTGGTCAACGGATCCTCCGGCATCGCCGTCGGCATGGCCACCAACATCCCGCCGCACAACCTCCGCGAAGTGGCGGACGGCGTGCAGTGGTACCTGCAGAATCCGGAAGCCACTCGCGAAGAGCTCCTCGAAGAGCTCCTGCTCCGCATCAAGGGTCCGGATTTCCCCACCGGCGCCACCATCCTGGGCCACAAGGGCATCGAAGACGCCTACCGCACGGGCCGTGGTTCCATCACGATGCGTGCCGTGGTCAACGTCGAGGAGATCCAGGGCCGCACCTGCCTCGTGGTCACCGAGCTGCCCTACCAGGCGAACCCGGACAACCTGGCCGTGAAGATCGCCGAACTCGTCAAGGACGGCAAGGTCCAGGGCATCGCCGACCTGCGCGATGAGACCTCCGGCCGCACCGGTCAGCGCCTCGTGATCGTGCTCAAGCGCGACGCCGTGGCCAAGGTGGTCCTGAACAACCTCTACAAGCACACCCAGCTGCAGGAGAACTTCTCTGCGAACATGCTGGCGATCGTGGACGGTGTGCCGCGCACGCTGAGCCTCGACGCTTTCATCCGCCACTGGGTGGCGCACCAGTTGGACGTCATCGCCCGCCGGACCCGGTACCGCCTGCGCCGTGCCGAGGAAGAGGCGCACATCCTGCGTGCGCTCCTCAAGGCGTTGGACATGCTGGACGAGGTCATCGCCCTGATCCGCGCTTCCAGCACCACGGAGGCCGCCCGCGACGGTCTGATGGAACTGCTCGAGATCGATGAGCTCCAGGCCCGCGCCATCCTCGACATGCAGCTGCGCCGTCTGGCCGCTCTGGAGCGCCAGAAGCTCCAGGAGCGTCACGCCGAACTCGAAGCGCTGATCACCGAGTACAAGGAGATCATCGCGTCCGAGGACCGCCAGCGCGCCATCATCTCCGAAGAGCTCGCCGGGATCGTCGAGAAGCACGGCGATGACCGCCGCACGCAGATCCTGCGCGGCTTCGACGGCGACATGTCCATCGAGGACCTCATCCCCGAGGAAGAGGTGGTCGTCACGATCACCCGCGGCGGCTACGTCAAGCGCACCCGCAGCGACAACTACCGTTCGCAGCAGCGCGGCGGCAAGGGCATCAAGGGCGCCCAGCTGCGGGGCGACGACGTCGTGGAGCACTTCTTCGTCACCACCACCCACCACTGGCTGCTGTTCTTCACCAACCTGGGCCGCGTGTACCGCGCCAAGGCGTACGAACTGACCGAGGCCGGCCGTGACGCCAAGGGCCAGCACGTGGCGAACCTGCTGGCCTTCCAGCCGGACGAGCACATCGCCCAGGTCCTCGACCTGCGTGATTACCAGCAGGCCCCGTACCTGGTTCTCGCCACGAAGGGCGGTCTGGTCAAGAAGACCCGCCTGGAGGACTACGACACCAACCGTAGCGCCGGCGTGATCGCCATCAACCTGCGCGACGGCGACGAAGTGGTCTCGGCCCAGCTGGTCAGCGAGACCGACGACCTGATCCTGGTGTCCCGCAAGGGCCAGTCGATCCGCTTCACCGCCGACGACGAGGCGCTGCGTCCCATGGGCCGCGCCACCTCGGGCGTCACCGGCATGAAGTTCCGCGAGGCTGACGAGCTTCTCGCCGCCGATGTGGTCACGGAGGACTCCTACGTGTTCATTGTGACCGAGGGCGGCTACGCCAAGCGCACCGCGGCCGACGAGTACCGTCTGCAGAACCGTGGCGGCCTGGGCATCAAGGTGGCCAAGCTCGCCGAGGAACGCGGTGACCTGGTGGGCGCTCTCATCGTGGATGAGAACGACGAGGTCCTCGTGGTCATGGAGGGCGGCAAGGTGGTCCGTTCCTCGGTCCAGGGCGTGCCCGCCAAGGGCCGCGACACCATGGGCGTCATCTTCGCCAAGCCGGACAAGAACGACCGGATCATCGGCGTCGCGCGCAACACCGAACGTGGTCTGGAGGTCGAGGAATCCGGGGAAACACCGGACGATGCCGAAGCCGATGACGTAACGTTGAGTCAGAACAAGGACGGCGCCGACGCGTCCGTCCCCGTCCAGGACACCGAATCCGGCGAATCCGGCTCGGACGATCCGCAAAGCGATGAAACCAGTGGAGGTACCGCGTGAGCCCCTCGAACTCGAGCCCCTTTGAGAGCCGACCGACGAAGGACGAAGGCTCCGCGAACCCATCGGGCGGCTCCGGCGACAAGAGTGGCCAGACCTCCCGCCCGGCGGCTTCCCCCTTCGAGGCCCCGCAGCAGCCGAAGCCTCAGGCCAAGCCCGCCGCGGACCAGCAGCGCCAGGCTCCCGCCTCGCGCCCGGCTCCGGCCGTGAGCAAGTCTCCCGTCCCCGGCGCCACCGGTGCGGCGACGCAGGGTTCGGCTCCGGCCGGCTCGGCGAACGCCTCCCGTCCGGCCGAGGCACGTCCGGCGCAGGGAGGTCCCGCCCAGGGCCGTCCTGCCCAGGCCCGTCCCGCTCAGGCGCGTCCTGCTCAGGCTCCTGCGGGTCCGGCTGCTTCCGCCGCCACCGCGGGGCTCGTGAAGCCCGCGCCCAAGGCGAAGGTGCGCCGCGCCAAGCTCATGATCAGCAAGGTCGACCCGTGGTCGGTCCTGAAGATGTCCTTCCTGCTCTCCGTGGCGCTGGGCATCGTGACCGTGGTGGCCGCACTGGTCCTGTGGACCGTGCTGGACCTGACCGGCATCTTCAACCAGGTGAACAAGCTCGTGGGTGACGTGGCCGGCAGCGAAAGCGGCGGCTTCGACCTCCGGAAGGTCGCCTCGCTCGGCCAGGTGGTCTCCTTCTCCACGATCATCGCCGTGGTGAACGTCGTGCTCCTGACGGCCATCTCGACGCTGTCCGCCGTGCTGTACAACCTCGCCGCCACCCTGGTGGGCGGCGTGGGCGTCACGCTCACGGACGACTGAACGACCCCTTCGAGGGCCAGCCTCTGATCGGCCGGGACACCGTGTGGACGGTGTCCCGGCCGATTTGGATTGGGCAGGGAAGTCCTGTAAAGTCTTATCTCGGCCCGATCGAGGAGACTCGTGGGCTGTGGGGGCGTATAGCTCAGGCGGTTAGAGCGCTTCGCTGATAACGAAGAGGTCCCAGGTTCAAGTCCTGGTACGCCCACGGAACACCGAGTTCACGGAACGAGGCACCATGAAGAAATTTGCTCGTCATCGCACTGGCAGTCGCTTCCGTGGTCATCGTGAAGAAGGCCCGGGAGTCCGAAGCCCAGAAGGGTGCCTGGAAGCAAGGAACCGATTCGGTTTCCTGACCGGGATTCTGGGGGCATGGCGCAATTGGTAGCGCACCTGCTTTGCAAGCAGGGGGTTAGGGGTTCGAGTCCCCTTGCCTCCACCATCACAAAAGGATCGTCGCAAGACGGTCCTTTTGTTTTGCCCCCACGACGACGGCGGAAGGCTGAGGCATGAACGCACTGATGGCCACGCTGGGCATCCTCGGAGTCTCCGCCTCGGGGCCGCTGGTCTCCGCGACACTCGCGGGCACCACGGTCGGAGCGATCGCCATCGCCTTCTGGCGCAACGCGATCGCCGCCGTCGTGATGGGGGCTCCCGAACTGGCACGCCGCCCGCAGTCGTTCACCCGCGTGAGCCGCCGTTCCCTCGTGTGGAGCGGCGTCGCGGGGATCGCCTTGGCGTTCCACTTCGTCTGCTTCTTCTACTCGCTCGAACTGACCAGCGTGGCCGCCTCCACCGCGCTCGTCTGCCTGCAGTCGGCCTGGATCGCCCTCATCCAGCTGTTCCGCGGCACGAAGCACTCCTGGCACGTCCTGGCGGGGCTGGGGATCTCGTTCCTGGGAGTCGTGGCGATCACGGGTTTCGACCTGGGGTCGTCCCCTCAGGCGCTGTGGGGTGACATCCTGGCGATCCTGGGCGGCATCCTGGCGGGCGTGTACACGCTGGCCGGCAGCAAGGCGCGGGAGGACATGACGACGGGCGCCTACACGGGCATCTGCTACGCATTCTGCGCCCTGGTGGTCCTGGTGCTGGCACTCGTGGGGCGGCAGCCGCTGGTCGGGTTCGAGCTCAACGGGTGGCTCGGCATCCTGGCCATCACGGTGGCCGCGCAGCTGCTGGGCCACACCTCGCTGAACTACTTGGTGGGGCACATGAGCGCGCTCGTGGTGTCCATGCTGGTGCTGCTGGAGATCCCCGGAGCGGCGATCCTGGCGGCGGTGTTCCTCCACGAGGTGCTGCCGGCCGGGACCTACGCGGGCCTGGCCCTCATCATCGCCGGCCTCGCGGTCGTCATCGCGGGTCAGCGCGGCAAACGGGAGAAGCTCGCGGAAGCCCCGATCGACTGACGCCGCCTCGACTGACGTCGCCGGGCGGGCGGAGGCGCGGCAGGCGAGGCCCGCGGCGTCCTAGAGCCCGCCGCGCTCCGGAACGGCCGCCGTCGCGCTGTGGATGGCGCGGAGGATCTTCGCCGGGAAGTAGACCGAGTAGAACACCACCATGGGCGCCTTCAGGGCGATCTTCTTGATGTTATGCGCCTTGTAGGTGCGGTCGAAGCGGGTCACGTAGTAGCTGTAGTCCCGGGGCGAATCCTCGAGGCGCCGCGCGGACATCCCCGAGACCATGGTGGGGACGTACTGGACGCGGAGGCTGTGCTCGGCCAGATGCAGTGAGAGATCGATGTCCTCGTGCATCTCGTCCTTCTCATCCAGGCACGTCTCGGAGCGGATGATCTCCCAGGCACTCTTGCGCAGGGCCATGTTGGAGCCGAAGAGGAAGTGGTACTCGTGGCGGGCCAGCCGCAGCATGAGCTGCCGCATCCGGTCGTCGGCCTTCTGGCCCCAGCGGCGCAGCGGCATGTCGTAGTAGAGCACGGGACCGGTGGCCGCCTGCACGGTGGGGTCCAGGAAGGCGTTCTGCACCTGTTCGACCCATTCGGGCTCCAGGACGGAGTCGGCGTCGATCCGGCCGAGCACTTCACCGCTGCCGTAGTCGAGCCCGGCATTGCGGGTGGGGATCAGCCCCTGGGCGTCATTCTGCGCGACCAGGTGGATGGGCGATTCGGGGTATTCCAGCTGCATGGAGCGGACGATCTCCGCCGTCCGGTCCGTGGACTTGTTGTCCACCACGATGATCTCGTGAGCGGGGGAACTCTGATAGATGGCCGCCGTCAGGCACTGGCGGATGACGCTTTCCTCGTTGTAGGCGGGGATCACGATCGACACACTGGGCCGGTTCACTCAGTCCTCGATTTCCAAAACACGGATGCGCCCGATGGGGCTTGATCCCCTCAAACATAGCAAGACGCCCCGCCGGCTGGTCTGCCGACGGGGCGTCTTGCGGTGAAACGTGGTGTGGAAGGCTACTTGCCGTCCGTGGAGTCCTTCACCTCGGAGGCGGCTTCATCGGCCTTGTCCTTGGCTTCCTCGACCTTCGCCTTGCCCGCTTCGGCGGTCTTCTGGCTGGCCTCGTGGATCTTCTCGGCTGCCCGGCGTGCCGTGGTGCGGGCGCGTTCGCTGACATCGGAAGCGGAGCCGGAGACCTTCTCCGCGGTCTCCTCCACAGCGGCCTTGGCCTCCTTCACACCGGCTTCGGCGGCTTCGCCGGTCTTCTCCGCGACGTGCTGGGCCTTGGAGGCGACCTTCTCACCGGCGTCCTTGACGGCCTCGACGACGGCGGGTGCGCTGTGTGCGGGGCCGGAGGACTGGGCAGGGCGGTCCTGAGGACGGTCCGCCGGGACCTTCCACGGATCCTGCGTGGGGCGCGAGGCCTTCCAGACGGCCACGCCGGCCGCGACCGCGGCGCCGATCACCGCGACGACCAGAAGGCCCTTCTTCTTGCCCTTCTTCGGCTTGGCCAGCTGCTGGTTCGCGGCTTCCGCGGCGGCCGAGGCGATCTGGCGACCCTGCTGGCCGAGTTCGGAGGCCTGCTCCTGCAACTGGTTGACCACGGGGGAATCGGCGAAGCGGCGGGCAACGGCGTCGATCTGCTCCGGAGCCTGCTCCAGGCCGTGATGGACGGCGTCGGAGGCCTTGCCGAGCTGCTCCGAGATCAGGGGAAGGTATTCACCCACCACCTTGTCCCGGGCGGTGGCGAGAGCCGGGGTGGTCTTGTCCAGGGCTTCCTGGATCCGCGGGCTGGCCTCCTCCACGGCGTCGTGGATCTTGGGGCCGAGGTGGGCCAGGCCCTCCTGAAGGCGGGGGGTCACGGTCGCGACGCCGTCGGCCAGGTTGTGGGCCGCGCTCTTGAGGCCGTCCTGGATCTTCGGCGAGGCCGTTTCGATGCCCTGCTGGATGCGGGGAACAGCCCAGTTCACGGCGGCTTCGACACGCGGCGCCGCCCAGTCACGGGCCTGTTCGATGCCCTGCGTCACGCCCTGCTCAAGGTCCCGTGCGGAATTGACGGTCTTTTTCATGGTGCCTCCTAGCATCAACACTTCCTGTGGAGTGAAGCCCGTCAGTCCCATGACGGCGACCGGCAGGCACTCTGCAGTGCTTGGTGTCCTTAGCAATCAGCCTAGTTGCATTTCCTGATGTGCGGCTATGTGGAATGTATCGCGGCGCAAGATTTCACCCACCGCAGAACCCGGCCCGCGTCCAGGACCCCTTCAGCGCTGCGTGGGAGAATCGGGGGTATGAGTATTGCAACCGCCAAGGCAACCATCCACACCAACCAGGGCGACATCGTCGTCAACCTCTTCGGCAACCATGCGCCCAAGACGGTCAAGAACTTCGTCGGTCTCGCCACCGGCGAGCAGGCCTGGACCCACCCGGAGACGGGCGAGGACAAGACCGGCACCCCGCTGTACGACGGAACGATCTTCCACCGCATCATCAAGGACTTCATGATCCAGGGCGGCGATCCCCTCGGCCGCGGCGTCGGCGGCCCCGGCTACCGCTTCGATGACGAGATCCACCCCGAGCTGAACTTCAACGAGCCCTACAAGCTCGCCATGGCCAACGCCGGCATCCAGATGGGCCAGGGCACCAACGGTTCCCAGTTCTTCATCACCACCATCCCCACCACCTGGCTGCAGGGCAAGCACACCATCTTCGGTGAGGTGGCTGACGAGGAGTCCCGCAAGGTCGTCGACGCGATCGAGGGCGTCCGCACCGGCATGGGCGACCGTCCGGTCGAGGACGTGGTCATCAAGAGCATCGAGATCGAGCAGCTCTAAGACCGCATGAGTTACGGAACCCCGGCGGCCGGACCGGTCCCTGTCTGTCCACGCCACCCTGACCGAGTCTCCTATGTGAGCTGCCAGCGCTGTGGCCGGCCGGCCTGCCCGGAATGCCAGAGGCCGGCGGCCGTCGGGGTTCAATGCGTCGATTGCGTCCGTGAGGCGCAGGCGACGGCGCCGCGCGTGCGCGGTGCTTTCGGCGGGGCCGTGGCCTCCGGCCGCCCCGTGGTCACCTGGGGGATCATCGCCGTGTGCGTGGCGGTCTACGCCCTGCAGTGGCTGATCCCCGGGGACTTCATCTTCCAGAATTTCGCGTTCGCGAACATCTACGCGGGCTCCGAGCCGTGGCGCATGCTCACCTCGGCCTTCCTGCACTCACAGGGCAACATCCTGCATCTCGCCCTGAACATGTACACCCTGTGGATCTTCGGCCAGGCCCTGGAACCGCTGCTCGGGCGAGCGCGCTACCTGGCCCTGTATCTCATCTCTGCGGTGGGCGGATCCGTGGGCTATCTCCTGCTGACCCCCTGGCTGCCGGTGGTGGGCGTCGTCGGCGCCTCGGGTGCGATCTTCGGCCTCTTCGGCGCCATGCTGCTGGTCCAGCGCCGTCGAGGCGGGCCCATGACGCAGTTGTGGGTGCTGCTCGCGATCAACCTGGCCTTCGGCTTCCTGGTGTCCGGGATCGCCTGGCAGGCCCACCTGGGCGGCCTGGTCACGGGAGCGGCGTGCGCGGCCGTCCTCGTGGGCACCGGACGCTCCCAGCGGGCACCGCTGTGGCAGTGGCTCGGACTGGGCCTGGTCACCGTGGTTCTGGTGCTTCTGACCATGTGGAAGGACGGCGCTCTGGCGCTCTCGTAATCCACAGGGGTTGTCCACAGTGTTAATAAGTTACAGCCCTGTAGTTCAGGAGGCTCCGGACCGGGATTGAGCCGGACTCCATGAAATCCCCAGATGTTATCCACCCCTGTGGATAACATCTGGGGATTTTTTTGTGGATTTGTGGGCGAGGACGTCATCGGGGTCCTGCGCCTGTGGGCGCGCTACGGCGCGATCCGGTGGGGCGACGGCCCCGGGGGCAACCGGGCTGGCAGGACCCACGGGGTATCCGGACGGTTTGTCCACAGGAGATGTCCACAGCTGTGGCTTTCTGTGGAACGGTCTATGACGCATCATCGAACCCGGATCCCCGCCATGGCGGCTCGGAGCGAGGTTTCCCACAGTTTCTATCCACACCTGTGGATAACTCCGTCATCCTCTATGCAGAGGGTGTGTGTAACCCAGAGTGGACGCTCACTTAGGACGACGGCGGTGACGGCTGGGTGGCGCAGGAGGAGATTGCGACGGCTCAGAAGGCCGCGGCGAGTTCCGTGCCTTCGCGGATGGCGCGCTTGGCGTCGACCTCCGCGGCGAGGGCCGCTCCGCCGATCACATGGACGCTCTGTCCGCGACGCTCCAGTTCCCCGGCCAGCGAGTTCACGGACTCCTGCCCGGCGCAGATCACCACGCTGTCCACCTCGAGGACGCGCGGATCCTTCCGCTCGGCGCCGAAGCTGAGGTGCAGGCCGGCGTCGTCGATCTTCTCGTAGTTGACGCCGCTCAGCTGCACCACGCCCTTGGCCTTCAGGGAGGCTCGGTGCACCCACCCGGTGGTCTTGCCCAGTCCTGCGCCGATCTTGCCCTCACGGCGCTGCAGCAGGTACACGGTGCGGGGGCTGGGCTGGTGTTCGGGGCGGCGCAGGGCGCCCGGGGCGTCGGGGTCGGTGCTGACGCCCCATTCGCGGCGCCACAGGTCCAGATCCAGGCTCGGCGACTCCTGATGGGTGAGGAACTCGGAGACGTCCACCCCGATGCCGCCCGCCCCGATCACGGCCACGCGGGACCCGGCCTGGCGGGCGCCCCGGACGAGCTCCGCGTAGCTCATGACGCTGGGGTGCTCGATTCCCGGAATGGCCGGCATGCGGGGTTCGACGCCGGTCGCCACGACGACCTCGTCGAAGGCGCCCGCCAGTTCCTGAGCCGTGGCCCGCTCGTTGAGGCGCACCTCCACGTCCAGCAGCTCCAGCCTCCGCGTGTAGTACCGCAGGGTTTCGGTGAACTCCTCCTTGCCGGGGATGCGCTGGGCGATGCCGAACTGGCCCCCGATCGTGTCTCCCGCTTCGAAGAGCGTCACGGAGTGCCCGCGTTCGGCGGCCGTCACCGCGGTGGCGAGTCCGGCCGGCCCGGCACCGACGACGGCGACGCGCTTGCGGAGCACGGTCGGCCCCAGGGTGAGGGTGAGTTCGCGGCCCGCCCGGGGATTGACCAGGCAGCTGACCTTGCGGCCCGAGAAGGCGTGGTCGAGGCACGCCTGGTTGCAGCCGATGCACGTGTTGATCTCGTCCACACGACCGGTCGCCGCCTTGAGCGACCACTCCGGATCGGCCAGCATCGGACGCGCCAGCGAGACCGCCTGAATGCCGGTCCCGGCCAGGATCTCCTCCGCGACGGCCGGCATGTTGATGCGGTTCGACGCTGCCACGGGGATGGTCACGGCCTTGGCGACCACCTCGGTGAATTCGGTGAACGCGGCGCGCGGCACCGAGGTGACGATCGTGGGGACGCGGGATTCATGCCAGCCGATGTCCGTGGTGATCATCCCGGCGCCGGCCGCTTCGAGTTCGCGCGCCAGGTCCAGGATCTCCTCCTGGGTCTGGCCCTGCGGGACCAGGTCCGCCATGGAGAGCCGGAACAGGACCATGAAACCGTCCCCGACCGCCGCGCGGATCCGGCGCACGATCTCCACCGGCACACGACGCCGCGCGGCCGGACTCCCGCCCCACTCATCGGTGCGCTGGTTGCTGAGCGAGCTGAGGAACTGGTTGATGAAGTAACCCTCCCCGCCCATGATCTCGACGCCGTCGTACCCTGCGGCCTGGGCCAGCCGCGCACAGCGGACGAAGCCGTCGATCTGGCGCTCGACGCCGCGGGAACTGAGGGCGCGGGGCGTGAACGGGGTGATGGGCGCTTTGAGCCGCGACGGCGCGACGATGAGCGGGTGGTGGCCGTAGCGGCCGGCGTGCAGGATCTGCAAGGCGATGCGGCCGCCGTCGCGGTGGACCGCCTCCGTGACGGTTCTGTGGGCGCCGAGCTGGCGGCGGGAGGTGAGGCTGGATCCGAACGGTGAGAGCCATCCACTGAGCGTCGGGGCGTAACCGCCGGTCACGATCAGCCCGGCGCCACCGCGGGCGCGCTCGGCGTAGAAGGCCGCGAGGGCGTCCGCGTCCTTGCGGTGGTCCTCGAGTCCCGTGTGCATGGAACCCATGATGATGCGGTTCTTCAGCCGGACGCCGTCGACGGTGAGCGGGCTGAACAGCAGGGGGAAGGCCTCGGCCTGGGAACTGTGGTTCACGCCACTATGTTACTCGTCAGTAACATGTTTGGCCAAGGGGGCCCGGTGCTTTTTCCACAGCTTGTCCCCACTGTGGGTAACTTACACCTGTGTAAGTCAGGGTGCCGGAAATGCGGGGATCGGGCGGCGGGCGGGGCGGAGAGCAGGTTTTCCTACAGAAATATCCCCACTGTGGATAACTTTCCTGTGGTGTTGTGGACGAGCCGTTGAAATCCCGGTCCGCCGGGCCTGGAGCACTCAGAGGAGGACCTGCCCGGGAAACGAGACCCGGAAAACGAGAAAGGACCCGCCCCCGGTGGGGACGGGTCCTGACAGCAGGGCCGGAGTGGTTCAGGACCGCCAACGGGTGGTCATGAGGAACCCGACCAGGAGCAGACCGAAGCCGACGCCGATGTTCCAGCCGCTCAGGGCCGGGATCGGCAGGAGGCCGCTGGAGATGTAGAAGGTCATGATCCAGAGCAGGCCGAGGATCATGAGTCCGAACATGACCACCTTGTACCAGGTGGGGGTCGGCTTGATCGCCTTGCCCTGGGTGGCGGCGGCCGGGCGGGACACGCGGCGTCGCTGTTTCGACTCAGGCATGGGGCTCCTCCATTGGTGTTAAGCGGACGACCAGCCGGTCTTGATATCCTGCTGGGACACGCTGGACCGGCCGCGGACGCCGGGGCGCAAGCGGTTCAGACTCCAATGGTAGCCGCTGGAACCCTGGCCGATCTGAGCGTGTGCCGTCAAGGACCTGAGGGTCCAGCGAAGAGGAGGCTCCGGTGCGCAAAGTCATCCAGGTGGTGGGTGAGCTCCTCATGACCGCGGGACTGGTCCTTCTGCTGTTCGTCGGCTGGGACCTCTGGTGGACGAACGTGACGGCCGATCATCAGCAGGAACAGGCAGTCCAGAGCTTCACCCGGCAGTTCACCCCGCCCGCGGCCCCGCCGGCCGGCGCCGGTGCCCGCGACTACGGCACCCCCCGCGTGGCCCAGGCGCAGCCCCATGGTGAGATGCTCGGCGTCGTCTATGTGCCGCGTTTCGGCGCCGACTACTCCCGCCCCCTTATCCAGGGCACGAGCCAGGACGTCCTGGACACCCTGGGGCTCGGCCACTATGACAAGACCGCCATGCCCGGCGCCGGTGGGGAACTTCGCCCTGGCCGGGCACCGGCAGACCCACGGCTCGGTGCTGGACAACATCCACCTGCTGCAGCCCGGTGACAAGATCTACGTCCAGACCCGTGAAGGCTTCTACACCTACGTGTACCGCAACACCGAGATCGTCCTGCCGAACCGGGTGGACGTGATCCTCCCGGTTCCCACGATCCCCGGGGCCCAGCCGAAGGAGCGCCTGATGACCATGACGAGCTGCAATCCACGGTTCGGCTCCGCGGAGCGCATCATCGCCTACTCGGTGATGGAGAGCTGGCGCCCTCTGAGCGCGGGAGCTCCGCGGGAGATCGCACCGCTCGTGGCCAAGGTTTCGGGAAAGGGCTGACCGCATGTACTCCTGGATCTTCCGCCATCTTCCCGGGCCGCTCTGGCTCAGGATCCTCCAGACCCTGATCCTCGTGGCCGTGGCCCTGTTCCTCATGGTCCAGTTCCTCTTCCCCTGGATGGCCCAGTTCACCTCCTTCACCGACTCGACGATTGGTTCCGCGCAACGCCCATGAGCACTTCAATCCTGGTCATCGACAATTACGACAGCTTCGTCTACACCCTGGTGGGCTACCTCCAGGAACTCGGCGCCGACACCACGGTGGTGCGCAATGACGACGTCTCGCTCGAGGAAGCCATCGAGCTGGCTGCCGTCCGCGACGGCGTCCTGGTCTCCCCCGGCCCCGGCAACCCGGCGGGCGCCGGCGTGTGCATCGAGCTGATCAAGTGGTGCGGCGAGCACGCCAAGCCGATGCTCGGTGTCTGCCTGGGCCACCAGGCCCTCGCCGAGGCCTACGGCGGGACCGTCTCCCACGCCCCGGAGCTGATGCACGGGAAGACCTCGCAGGTGGAGCACGGGACGGATCCGCTCTTCGCCGACGTGCCGTCGCCGTTCACGGCCACCCGCTACCACTCGCTCGCCGCGGAGAACGACTCCATCCCCGCCGAGCTCGAGGTCACCGCGCAGACCGCCAACGGCGTCATCATGGCCCTGCGCCACCGCACCGCGCCCCTCTGCGGTGTCCAGTTCCACCCCGAGTCCGTCCTCACCGAGGGCGGCTACCAGATGCTCGGGAACTGGCTCGAGTCGCTCGGGCTGACGGGGGCCGCCGCCAAGGCGTCCACCCTGTCGCCGCTGATCCGGAAGTAACGCGGTCTACGGGACCCGCACACGGAAGAGCCCCCAGAACCGGATGGTTCTGGGGGCTCTTCCGTGTCTGCTTTCGTGTCGGCTGCTAGTGCGCGACGGCGACGGGGCGGCGGGAGCATCAGCCGCCGTCGGCCGTCGGCTTCCCGCTCGGGGTGGCGGACGGGGTGCTGCTCGGCGTGGGCGGCGGCGTGGGTTTGCGGGCGACCGTCAGCAGCACGGTGCCGCCCTGATCGATCCGCTCCTTGGCCGCCACGCTCTGACCGGTGACCTGGCCCGCGGGAACCACCGAGTTGTCCTTCTCCTCGACGCGGACCTGCAGGCCCAGGCCCTCCAGGACGGTGGTGGCCTGGTCCACGGTCTGGCCCCGTAGCTCCGGCACCTCGACCTTGCCCGTGGAGACGATGATCTGCACCGCGCCGTTGACCGACACCGTCTGACCGGAGGCCGGCTTGGTGGCGATGACCTGATTGGCCGGGACGGTGGCGCTGTCCGCGAAAATCGTCTCCGGCGTGCTCTTGAGCCCTGCGGCGCGCAGGATGTCCCGGACGGCGGCCTCGCTCTGCCCCTGAAGCTTGTCCGGGATCTGCACGGCAGTGGGGCCTGCGGACACCACGAGCTTCACGTCCCGGTTGACCTCGATCATCTCCCCTTCCCGGGGATCCGTCTCGATGGCCGTGCCTTCCGGGACGGTCGAACTCGCCACATGGGCCACCTTCGGCTGGAGATGCGCGTCGTAGAGCTTCTGCATGGCCGCCGACTCATTCAGCTGCGCCACGGCCGGGACCGCGACCAGTTCGGGCGCGATCGGCCGGGTGAGCCAGCTGTAGATCCCGAAGCCGGCGCCGCCCAGCACCATGAGTACGAAGATCCAGATGGTGACCATGAGACCCCGGCGATGACGGCGATGCTTGCGCTGGGCCTGCTGCACCTCGGGCAGGTTCCGGATCTCCGGCAGGAGCACGCGGAGCTGGTCCTGCGTCAGCGTGAGGGCGTCCTCGGCCGTGCCGTAGGGGGCAGGCGTGGCGTCCGCGGCAGCTTCGGCTCCGTGCCCGGCGCCATGTTCCGGAACCTGGGCCAGGGCTGTGGTGGACTCGCCGGTCTGGCCTGCCGCGGCGCGGTGACGCGCCGTCGTCGGCTGCTCGACGGCGGCCGTGAGCGCATCCGCCGGGACGGCCACGAGGTTCGCCGCGGTGGAGTCCTGGGGTGCGTCGTGCACGGCCACACCTCCGAGGGCGGCGCGCAGGGCGCGCCGGAAGGCCGCGGCGTCGACGAAACGGTCCTCCCGCTTCTTCCGCATGGCCTTGGCCACCACGGAGTCCAGAGCCCCGCTGACCTCGGGATTGAGCTTGCTGGGCGGCACCGCGATGCCCTGGACGTGCTGATACGCCACGGAGACGGGGCTGTCGCCCTGGAACGGCGGTTTGCCGGTCAGCAGTTCGTAGAGCAGGCAACCGGCCGAGTAGAGGTCGCTGCGGGCGTCCACGGTCTCGCCGAGGGCCTGTTCCGGGGAGAGGTACTGAGCGGTGCCGACCACGGCCTGGGTCTGGGTCATGGTGGCCGAGGAGTCCGTGACGGCCCGGGCGATGCCGAAGTCCATCACCTTGACCCGGCCGGAGTCGCTGCGGACCATGACGTTGCCGGGCTTGATGTCGCGGTGCACGATCCCGGCTTTGTGGCTGTACTCCAGTGCCGTGAGCACTCCGAGGGTGTACTCCACGGCCTGATCGAGGGAGATTTCCCCGGCCTTCAGGAGGTCCTTGAGCGTCTCGCCCTGGACGATCTCCATGACGATGTACGGGGCTTTCACGCCGTCCACGCCGTCGCCCTGAAGCTCTTCGCCGGAGTCGTAGACGGCCACGATCGAGGCGTGGTTCAGGCCCGCCACCGATTGCGCCTCACGCCGGAACCGCGCCAGGAACTGAGGGTCCCGGGCAAGATCCGCACGCAGGATTTTCACCGCGACATCCCGGCCCAGGCGCAGGTCTGTGCCTCGGTACACGTCGGCCATGCCGCCGCGACCGATCAGATCGCCGAGTTCGTAACGTCCGTTGAGGACGCGTGTGCCGGTGGACAGGTGAAACTCCTAACTGCTGGGAAGAGCCGCTCGGTGCGGCCAGGACTCAGGGAGTGGGCGAGCCGGAGGGCTTGGGAGTCGGGGTGGTGGGCGGCTCGGGAGCGGTGATGGTGAACGTCACCGTGCTGCCCTTGGCCACCTCGGTGCCCGACGGCGGGTTGAACGTCACAGTGCCGGAGGACACCGAACCGGAGCCCGCCTGCGGGACGAGACCGGCGTTGGTGAGCGCCTGGCGGACCTGTGCGTCCGTGACCGTGCCGTTCAGGTTCGGAACAGCGACCATCTCCGGGCCCTTGGAATAGGTGACCGTGACTGTGTCGCCCTTGGCGACCGGGCCGGACGGGTTGACGTCGATGACGGTGCCGGCGGTCTCCTTATTGGTCACCTCGTTTCCCTTGACTTGCAGACCGAGGGCGATGAGCTCATTGCGGACCGTGGCGTAGTCCCGGCCGTTGTACGCGTCCGGGATGATGTTGACGGTGTCCGGGGTGGACGGCGTCTCGCTCGGCGTGGTGCTGGTGGTCGTCTCCGACGGCGTCTGGCTCGCCGTGGTGACGGCGGTGCTGGGCGGCGTGACCGGAGCGCTGGAGGTGCCTGACTTCGGGCTGAAGAAGCCGGCCGAACTCAGCCACACACCGAGGAAGATCAGGGCGGCCAGCACGGCGAGTATGATCAGCGGCCAGATCCAGGCGCTGCGCTTCTTCTCCTCGCGCTCCGGAGTCGGTTCCTCGTAGTCCTCTTCGTCGTCGGTCAGCCAGTTCCGTTCAGCCGTCAGCTGCTCCGGGGGGACGACCGGCAGGGCGGAGGTCGCCGTCGTCGCGCTCACGGGAGGGACCACCGTGGTGGCCGCCGTCTGCTGCACGTCCACGGGAGCCGTGATGGGGCCCGTGGTGGACTCGAACAGGAGCATGCCCGGAACGGCTCGGTGTGCCGCGTCGATGTCGCCGCGCCGAATGGCCTCGGCGGCGTCGGCGAGCTTGAGGGCGTCCGCCGGACGATTGGCCGGATCCTTGGCCAGCATGGACATCAGGAGGGCCCGGATGGGCTTCGCCAGAGAATCCGGAAGGGGCGGCGGCGCGTCATTGACCTGGGCGAGGGCGATCGCGATCTGCGATTCGCCGGAGAACGGACGGTGCCCCGTGAGGCACTCGTAGCCGATGATGCCCAGGGAGTAGATGTCGCTGGAACCCGTGGCCGTCTGGCCGGTGGCCTGCTCCGGCGCCAGGTACTGGGCGGTGCCCATGACCTGTCCGGTCTGGGTGAGCGGCACCTGGTCGGCCAGGCGCGCGATGCCGAAGTCGGTGATCTTCACGTTCCGGTCCGGCGTGATGAGCAGGTTGCCCGGCTTCACGTCACGGTGCACCAGGCCCTTCTCATGCGCGACGGCGAGGGCCCGCGCGGTCTGGGCGATGATGTTCAGCGTCAGGTCGGGGCTGAGGACGTGCTCGCGCTCGATGATGGTCGACAGCGGCTCACCCGGCACCAGTTCCATGACGAGGTAGGCGGAACCGCCCTCTTCGCCGTAGTCGAAGACGTTCGCGATGCCTTCGTGGTTCAGCAGCGCCGTGTGACGGGCCTCGTTGCGGAAGCGCTCGAGGAAACCGGGATCGCCCGTGTATTCCTCTTTGAGGATCTTGATGGCGACCGTGCGCCCCAGGACCTGGTCCTGCGCACTCCAGACCTCGCCCATGCCACCGATGGCAATGCGCGTGGTCAGGCGGTACCTCCCGCCGAGAGTGATTCCAGACGTTGGCCTCACTTGTTCAACACCGCCTCAAAGAGTTTCTTCGCGTTAGGACTGGTCAGTTGCGCTCCGGTGGCCGAGTTCACGCCGTGGAAGGCGAGGGTCACGACCACCTGGGGATTGTCCGCCGGGGCAAAACCGGTGAACCAGGAGTTGTTGTAGTCGTCCGCCGTGAGCTCGGCGGTGCCGGTCTTCGCCGCCACCTTGACCCCGGGGATCGCGGCCGGCGCGGCGAGACCGTTGTCCACCACGCCCACCATCCAGTCGGTGATCTGACGGGCGACCTCAGGGCTCGTGGCGGTCCGCAGCGGCTCGGGCTTGTACTCGGCGAGCACGCGCAGATCCGGGGCCCGGAGCGCCTTCACGAGTTGCGGCTTCATCTGCACCCCTCCGTTGGCGATGGCGCTGGTGAGCATGGAGATCTGCAGCGGCGTGACCTGGACGTTGTACTGGCCGATGGCCGACTGGGCCAGCTGCGGCTTGTCCAGATCAGTGGGGAAACGGCTCTGGGCGTACTGCAGGTCCAGCCGGTCGCCGAGGTCCTGGCCGATGCCGAAGTTCTTCGCCGTCTCCGCGATCTTCTTCTCGCCCAGGTCCAGTGCGATGCTGGCGAACGGGGTGTTGCAGGAGTTGGCCAGGGCGAAGTCGAATCCGGCCTTGTCCTTGGCGTAGCACTGGCCGCCGCGGTAGTTCGGCAGGGTGTACTGCAGACCTGGGAACGTGAGCTCAGCGGGGTTCGGCAGGACCGAATCCTTGGTGTACTTGCCCGATTCGAGGGCGGCCGCAGTGTCGACGAGCTTGAAGACCGAACCCGGAGCCATGAGCGCGCCCGTGGGACCGGAGACATTCTGGTAGAGGTTGATGCCCTTGGTCGCGTCCAGCTTGGCCTTGGCGGCCAGCGCGGCGTCGCTGTCCAGGGTGGCGACCGTGTTGGGGTCATAGGACGGCTTCGAGACCATGGCCAGGATCGCGCCGGTCTTGGGGTTCTGGACCACGGCGTAGCCTTCGATGTCATCCGGGAGGAGATCGTAGGCGAGCTTCTGGATCTTGGGGTCGATCGTCGTCTCGACGTTGGCGCCCTGCGGCTGCTTGCCGAGGAACAACTGGCGCACGCGCTCCAGGAACTGCTGGTCCGAGTCGCCGGTGAGGGCGCCGTTGAGTTCGCGCTCCAGGCCGGTGGATCCGGCGCTTCCATTGGTCGAGAAGTATCCGGTGATGCCCGCGTAGAGGGCCCCTCCCGGGTAGCTCCGCTTCGACTTGCAGGACTCGGTCCCGGGCACCGACTCCGCGATGGGCTGACCGCCCGCCAGGATGGTCCCGCGGTCGCTGCAGAGGTTCCGCTGGAGAGCGCGGTCATTCAGGGCGTTGGTGCTCAGGTCCTGGGCGCCGACCACCTGGATGTAGCTGACCGCGCCGAAGAGCAGGGCGAAGAGCGCCACGGTGGCGATCCACGCATTGCGGATGGACTGATTCACGAGTGCACCTCCTGACCGCTCTGTGCCGTCCCCAGGGCGGGCGTGGTGGGCCGCGACGGGGCTTCGGCCGTAGCCGAGGGGCCGGACACGGGAGCTTCACCGTCACGCAGCGGGCTGGTGTCGATGGGGCCGCGGGCCACATTGGAGATCATGAGCAGCAGGCCGGCGACGATCCAGTTGGCCAGCAGGGAGGAGCCACCGGCCGCGAGGAACGGGGTGGTCAGGCCGGTGAGCGGGATGAGGCGCGTGACGCCGCCGATGACCACGAAGCACTGGACCGCCATGACGAAGGACAGCCCGACGCCGAGCAGCTTGCCGAAGGAGTCCCGCGTGCCGAGCGCCGCGCGGAAGCCGCGGGTGATGAGCAGGAGGTAGAGCAGGATCATGGCGGACAGGCCGATCAGGCCGAGTTCCTCGCCGAACGAGGCGATGATCATGTCGCTGTTGGAGAACGGGACCCGGTTCGGCTGTCCCTGGCCGAGCCCGGTGCCGAACACGCCGCCGTCGGCCATGCCGAAGAGGCCCTGGACGATCTGATAGCTGCCGCCGAGATCGCGGTTGTAGATCTCAGGGTCGAAGGCATTGGACCAGCTCTCCATGCGGTACTTCACATGCGAGAACAGCTGGGACGCCACGATGCCGGCGACGGCGATGAGGACCACGCCGATGATGACCCAGCTGACGCGGCCGGTGGCCACGTAGATCATCACCATGAACAGGCTGAAGAACATGAAGGACGTTCCCATGTCCCGCTGCAGGACCAGGATGCCGATGCTGACGGCCCAGGCCGCGAGCATAGGTCCCATGTCCCGGAAACGGGGGAACTGGAGCTTGCCCACCTTGCGGCCGGCGAGCAGGATCAGGTCGCGGTTCACCGAGAGGTATCCGGCGAAGAAGATCGCCAGCGTGATCTTCGCGATCTCACCGGGCTGGAACGTGAACGGGCCGAGCTTGATCCACAGATTGGCGCCGTTGATCTCCCCGGCGGAGAGGCCGGGGACCAGCGGCAGGACCAGGAGGACGGCACTGGCAGCCAGGGAGATGTAGGTGAAACGGCGCAGCCGCCGGTGGTCCTTGAGGAACCAGATCAGCGCGATCGTGCACACGACGGCGATCAGCGTCCAGCGCAACTGGGTGTTGCCGACGTCGCTCTTGGGCCCGTCCAGCCGGTGGATCATGGCCAGGCCGAGGCCGTTCAGTGCGACCACGATCGGAAGAATGAACGGATCGGCATACTTTGCCCGGAGACGCAGCGTTATATGCACCGCGAGGGATGCGACGACCAGCAGGCTCGACTGGAACCAGAAGTCCTTGTTGAAGGAGTCCGGATTGTTGATGCCGACCATCACGCTCGCGCCGATCCCGACCAGGAGGGCGAGGACCAGGAGCACCAGTTCGATGTTGCGGCGGGACTTCACGACCGGCTGAGTGGCGGCGGCTGAACTCATCGGGCACCTCCACAGGCTGCGGGTGACGTGGCGGTGGCGGAGGGCGACGCCGAGCCGGACGGCTTCGGGCTCGCCGAGGAGCCGGGCTTGGGCGTGGCCGTGCCCGGGCTTGCCGAGACCTTGCCGCTCGGAACCGCCGACGGCGAAGGCGACCCCGTGGGGCACTGACGTTCGTCGAAGTCGTGGCCCAGGCTGAGGTTGCGGACCACCAGCTCGGCGTCCGGCAGATCACGGGCCGGGATGGTCTCCTTCACCCGCTGCTGGGAGAAGGACGGCAGACTGCTCACCTGGATCTCCGTCACGGAGTGCACGGTGGAGAGTTTGATGGGGCCCAATTGCTGGGAGACCCCGTTGTAGATGGCCACGCGGCCGTCCACTTCACCCACGTAATAGCGGGTCTGGGTCCAGGCGTACCCGAACCAGAGGCCCACGCCGAGGACGGCGGCCACCACAAGCGAGACGGCCCAGCGGAACCAGCGACGGCGCGGCCGTGCGGCGGGCGCGACGGCCTCCTCGTCGGTCTCCGCCTCCGGGCTCTCCTGCCGGTGCGTGAGCACGGTCGCCGCGCGCCGTGCGACGGCGCGGCCGGCGATGTTGGGGATCTTGCCCGTCTCGAGGGCCAGGGCGGCTGCTCCGACGAGTTCGTGGGGCCGGGCCTCCAGTTCCAGACGGAGGACCTCGGCCGTCAGGTGGGCGCCGAGGTTGGGGTCGGTACGGGTGTCCTCGGCGGGGGACGGGGTGAGGAGAACCGTGTTGATGCCTTCGGTGAAGGACGGGTCCGGGCCGGTTTTGCCGGACTTCTCGTCGGCGTCGGCGCCGGCTCCGGGAGCATCGGTGTCGTCGTCCACCGGCTCGGCCACTGCGGGAGCGGCGTCGGCAGCGGCGCTGTCCCCGGCTGCGGCGCCGGCGGCCCCGGCGGGTACTGCGGTGGACGCGGAGGCGTCGTCGGCGATGATGTCCAGGACGATCACGGTGACGTTGTCCGGGGAACCGGCGGCGAGCGTGAGTTCGATGAGCTGATCGGCGGCGCGGGCGACCGACGCGGTGCCGCGGACCACCGCCTCCACCATGTGGTGCGGGACGAAGTTCAGGCCGTCGGAGCAGAGGAGCCAGCGGTCGCCTTCGCGGGCCTCGAGTTCGTTGAGATCGAGTTCGGGGCTGGCGTCCACATCGCCCAGGACGCGCATGAGCACGTTCTTGTGCGGGTGGGTCTCGGCTTCCTCGGGCCGCAGCCGGCCCTCATCCACCAGGCGCTGAACGAACGTGTGGTCCACGCTGACCTGCTCGAAGGCGCCGTCACGGAGCCGGTAGGCGCGGGAATCGCCGATGTGGGCGTAGTTGAGCTTGCCGTCGGCCAGGAGCAGGGCCGTGACGGTGGTTCCCATGCCGGCCAGGAGCGGGTCGACATGGACGAGCTGCGAGAGGATCGAGTTCGCGGTCTGGATCTCGTCCGCGAGGACGGTGCCGGCGTCGCCGTCGTACTCGTCGTGATCCAGGTGGACCAGATCGAGCACGGTCGAGGCGGACGCGACGTTGCCGCCCGCGTGTCCGCCCATGCCGTCGGCCACCACGGCGAGGTGACGCCCCGCGTAGGCCGAGTCGTCGTTCTTGGCGCGCACGAGCCCCACATCTGATCGTGCGGCGTAGCGCATGACGAGATGCGGCCGGGTCCCCTCAGGGCCCAGCTCTGCGTTCTTCTCCTCGGATGCCAAGGTCACGGCCTCAATTCGATGACCGTCTTGCCGATCCGGACGGGGACGCCCAGCTCAACGGGCAGCGCTCGGGTGAGCTGCTGATCTCCGAGATAGGTGCCGTTCGTGGAGCCGAGGTCCTCGATGAACCAGCGGCTGCCCTGCGGGAAGAGGCGTGCGTGACGTCCCGAGGCGTAGTCGTCCTCGAGGACCAGCGTGGCTTCCTGGGCGCGGCCCAGAAGGATGGGGCTGGACGCCAGGTCCAGGTGGGTTCCCGCGAGGGGGCCCTCGGTGACCACGAGGTGGCGGGCCTGCTGGCGGGCCACGGGAGCCTGTGCCTGAGCGAGTTCGGGGTGTTTGCGGAGTTGGCGTGCGGTGAGGGCGCCGGTCTTGGCCGTGCCGCCGATCATGAGGTCCCGGCGCATGGCCGAGACGATGCTGAAGATCAGCACCCAGATCAGCAGGAGGAAACCGAAGCGGAGTGCCGTGACGGTCAGATCGCTGAGTTCATTCATGCGTTCCTCCCCGGGTCGACGGGAATGAGTTGACGGGAATGAGCCGGAAGATCATGCGGGTGCGCCCCATGGTGATGACCGAGCCGTCCGTCAGCTCCATGCTGCCGTTCAGCCGCTGGCCGTTGATGTAGCTGCCGTTGGTGGACCCCAGATCCACGGCCCAGCTGGCATTGCCCTGGGTGCGGATCTCGAGGTGCCGACGGGAGACGCCGGTGTCATCGACGGGGATGTCGGCGTCGGACGCGCGTCCGAGGATGATGCTGGCGGCGTTGAGCGAGTAGCGCTGATCGTTCAGATCCAGCACGGGCTGGACCTGGGTGGGCGCGCGGTCGGGGGCCGACGGCGCCACGGGCCCGCGGGTCGGCGAGGGCGTGGAGCCCTGGGACTTATCCGCGCGGGACTGGACGGTCACGTCGCCGGGTTTGAGGGTGGGTTCGCGGACGAAGGCCACGCGCACCGGACCGGGCAGCGTGTACCCCTGGCTCTTGGCGTGAGCGATCACGACGTCGCACAGTTCCTCGGCCAGGGCGGTCCCCCAGTCCTCGGCGCGGGCGTAGTCGGTCTCGCTCAGCAGGACCTCGAAACTGTTCGGGGCGATGCTCCGGCTCGTGGAGACGGTCAGCACCTTGTTGTCCATTTCGCGGCGCAGGAGGCTGGCGATCTCGACAGGCTGCAGCTGAGCCTTCGAGCCACCGCTGAAGACGCCACGGACGGCCTTTTCCAGGCCGCGTTCAACACGGTCGAGCAAACCCATGACGTACTCCTTTCCTCTCGCTTCCTCAGGGACATCACCCAGGGACGGCCGACGGCGAAGTGCCGGCCATTGAATCCGATACTACTGTCCAGGCTCCTTCAGCCCCTACCCCGGAGCGCCTTAAACGCCCCGGAACGGCAGAACTCCCAGCAACTTCCCACCGGGTCTCCGCCCTGAGGGGGAGGGCCCGGATGCCAGCGGTGGGGCGGTGAAACGGGCCCTGGGGGACGTGTGGTCCACCAGCCGAGGGGAAGGGGTGGAACCCGATTTCACATTCCGGCTCCCTCATGGTTATGATTGTTCCCGTTGCTTTCACCGGTCACGGGGAAAGCGAAGTGCGCGCGAGTGGCGGAACGGCAGACGCGCTGGCTTCAGGTGCCAGTGTCCGAAAGGGCGTGGGGGTTCAAATCCCCCCTCGCGCACAAAGGGAAACTCCCGGTTCATTGAACCGGGAGTTTTTTTGTTGTCTGGGCGGCGGCGGGCATGACGGGGGCGGGCAGCGCCGAGGACGGCCGGGCGGGGCGGCGGCTGCCCTCGGCCACGGCTTTCGGCATCAATCCGTGAAGAGCCGGTCCAGATGGGCGTCGATGGCGCTCAGCGCCGTCCTCCGCTCATCACCATGCCGCGCGACGTCGAAGCGACCGTCGAGGCGTGGGCAGAGCGGAAAGCGGCGCGGCTGGAAGAGGCCCGGGCCAGGGAGCGTGAAGAACGGGAGCGGGGAGAGGAGGAGCTCCGCCGGCGCCGTTCGGCACGTTGCCGTCGTCTGTGGTTCGGCCGCCGCTGAAAAGTCCCGCCCCACCCGTTGACACCCGGTGTGACGCGCGTCACGATGGACTTACTTGCAAAAAGCAAGTGCCATCACAGCATCGGAGTATCGACGTGAGCACCATGATTTTCGTGAACCTGCCCACCAGCGACCTGGATCGGGCCAAGACCTTCTACACCTCCCTCGGCTTCACCATCAACCCGCTTTTCACCGATGAGAACGCGGCCTGCGTGGTGCTGGACGAGAACGTCTTCTTCATGATCCTGCGGCGCGAGTTCTTCTCCACCTTCACCACGCGTGAGCTGGTGGACCCCGCCACCCAGGTCCAGGTCCTCAATGCGATCAGCCGCGACTCCCGCGACCACGTGGACAGCACCGCCGAGGCGGGCCTCGCCAACGGCGGCAAGGAGCACCGCGACCCCCAGGATCTCGGCTTCATGTACTCGCGCTCCATCGAGGACCCGGACGGCAACATCCTCGAGTTCGTCTACATGGAGCCGCAGGCCGTGGAGAACGGCCCGGGCGAGCACGTGGCCGAGCAGGCAGCCGGCTGAAGGAACTGACGACAAGGAGGAACGCATGGCCGCGCGGAATTACGGCCAGTACTGCGGTGTGGTGCGGGCCCTGGAACTCGTGGGGGAACGGTGGGCGCTGCTCATCGTCCGGGATCTTCTGGTGGGCCCGCGCCGCTACTCCGATCTGAAGAAGGGTCTGAGCCGCATCCCCACGAACATCCTCAGCGACCGGCTCAAGGAGCTCCAGGCCGCGGGACTCGTGCGGCGCGTCCCCGTGCCGCGCTGCGGGCTGGTCTACGAGCTCACTCCCTACGGCCGGGAGCTGGAGGACGTGGTCCTCGCGCTCGGCCGCTGGGGGTTCAAGGCGATGGGGGAGCCGCGGGAAGGCGACGAGGTCACCGCGGACTCCCTCACCATGGCGTTGCGGACCGCGTTCGACGCCGAAGCGTCCGCGCGCACGCCCGCCACGGTGTTCACCCTCCACCTGGGGGACGTCACGCTCGTGGCGCGGGCGGCGGACGGGCGGCTCGACGTCGTCGGCGGGGCGGACGCGAAAGCGGCCTCAGGCGAGTCGGACGCCGTCGAGTTCGCTGCCGGGCCGCAGCTGCGGGAGCTGATCGCCGGGACGCTGTCCCCGGCCGAGGCGCAGCACTCCGGCGCCCTTCACGTGCTCGACGGCGACGCGCGCCTCCTTGAGCGCTTCACGTCCCTCTTCCACCTGGACGGAGCGGTGGCCGCCTAGGCGGGCGACGTCGCGGGGAGCAGGGCGCGGAAGCCGCCGATCAGCGCGTCGAGGCCCATGCTGAAGGCCCGGTCCGGGTTGCTCCCGCCTTCGGCCTCCTCGAAGCTGGCCACGGCCGAGGTGAAGTGCGGGGTCCGCTCGCCCTCGGAGCCGGTGCTGAAAATGTCCGCGGGTGCGGTCGCGTCGTAGGCCGAACCGAAGATGAAGGACTCCAGGGCCACGATGGCCGGGACGATCCGCGCCTCCGGGAAGCCCGCCTGGCGGAACCCGGCGCTCACCGCCTCATACATGGCCAGCGTGCGCGGGGCGTCGGTCACGGGCAGGACCGCGATGATCGGGATGAGCGGAGTGTGCTGCGCGAAGACCTCGCGGTAGCTCCAGGCCCAGTGCCGGACGGCGTCCTCCCACGGCTCGCTCTCGAAGGCGCTCACATCCACCTGTGCGGCGAGGTGGTCCTCCACCAGGATGAGGATCTCCTGCTTGTTGGTGACGTGGTTGTAGAGCGCGGAGGGCGAGACGCCCAGCTTCTTCGCCATGGCGGACATCGTGAGGCCTTCATACCCCTTGACCGTCACCAGTTCCAGGGCGGCCTGGACGATCGACTCATGGGTCAGGACGGCCTTGATGGGCCGGCCCACGCGCCGACGGGGGGCCTGGTCCTCAGTGCTGGGGGTGCTCATGGGGATCCTCGTTCTTCAGGTCTGGGGCTTGCACCACTCTAGCGGGAGGAACATCTGTGGCCGGGGGTCTTTTGCGGGACGGGTCACATGGGTTATAGTCATTCTAAATGAATGGTGTTCATTTAGTGACGATGGTCACGGCACCACTGACCCATCCACTTGGAGGAAAAATGCTCACTCTTGATCGCGACGTCGTGATCGTCGGCGCCGGCCCGTCCGGCCTGACCGCAGCCCGTCGACTCAAGAAGGCCGGCCTGAGCGTGGCCGTCCTGGAAGCGCGCGACCGTGTGGGTGGGCGCACCTGGACCGACACCATCGACGGCGCCATGCTCGAAATCGGCGGCCAGTGGGTCTCCCCGGACCAGACCGCGCTCATGGAACTCCTCGACGGGCTCGGCCTCGAGATGTACTCCCGCTACCGTGAGGGCGAGTCCATCTACCTGGGCGCCGACGGCAAGCTCAGCCGCTACACCGGCGCCAGCTTCCCGGTGAGCGAGGAGACCGCGGCCGAGATGGACCGCCTCACCGCCATCATGGACGAGCTCGCCGCCGAGATCGGCGCCGAGGAGCCCTGGGCCCACGCGAAGTCCCGCGAACTCGACACCATCTCCTTCCACCACTGGTTGCGTCAGAACTCCAGCAATGAAGAGGCCTGCAACAACATCGGCCTGTTCATCGCCGGCGGCATGCTGACCAAGCCGGCACACGCCTTCTCCGCGCTCCAGGCGATCCTCATGGCCGCCTCCGCCGGTTCCTTCTCCAACCTCACGGATGAGGACTTCATCCTGGACAAGCGCGTGGTGGGCGGTATGCAGCAGGTCTCCCTGCTCCAGGCCGCGGAACTGGGCGACGACGTCGTGCTGGATTCCCCGGTCCGCACCATCAACTACACCGAGGACGGCAACGGCGGCTACAAGGTCGTGGCCGAGTCCGATCGCGCCGTGGTCAACGCCCGCTTCGTCATCATGGCCGTGCCGCCGAACCTCTACAGCCGCGTTTCGTTCAACCCGCCGCTGCCCCGCCGCCAGCACCAGATGCACCAGCACCAGTCCCTGGGCCTGGTCATCAAGGTCCACGCCGTGTATGAGACCCCGTTCTGGCGCGACAAGGGCCTGTCCGGCACCTGCTTCGGCGCGGACGCCATCGTCCAGGAGGTCTACGACAACACCAACCACGAGGATCCCCGTGGCACCCTCGTGGGCTTCGTCTCCGACGAGAAGGCCGACGCCATGTTCGAACTGAGCGAGGAAGAGCGCAAGGCCACCATCCTGGACTCCATCGCGACCTACCTCGGCGAAGAGGCCAAGAACCCGTCCGTGTTCTACCTCTCCGACTGGGGCTCCGAGGAGTGGACCCGTGGCGCCTACGCCGCGAGCTACGACCTGGGTGGCCTGAGCCGCTACGGCAAGTCCCAGCACGACGCCGTGGGCCCGATCTACTGGTCCTCCTCCGACCTGGCCGCCGAGGGCTACCAGCACGTCGACGGCGCGGTCCGCATGGGCCAGAAGACCGCCGACCGCATCATCGCCGCGAACCAGGAACTGCGCCAGGAGGCCCTGAGCCAGGCCTGATCCAGGCCTCACCCGTCCCCGCTCCCGGAAGACCCCGGGGCCGGAGGCACGCCTCGCAACAGGCACACGACGCCGCACCGGAGCTGACTCCCCGGTGCGGCGTCGGCGTTTAACGCGGGTGTTCCGCGCGTGCCGCGCGTGCCGCGTGCCGCCGTGTGCCGGCGCTCAGAGCTCCGCGAGGTCCTCCCGCAGCGCGCGGACGACGGCGGTGGCGCGGCCGGCGTCGGGCTCCATCCAATTGCTGAGGTAGCCGAAGCCGGTGCCCTGCTCGGGTTCGGCGAAGCCCAGCTGCCCGCCCGCGCCGTAGTGGCCGAAGCCCGCGGGGCCGAGGAGGTCCTGGTCGACGCCCGGCAGCTGGAACCCCGCGGCAAAGCGGTCTTCGCCGGGGCCGGGGATGTCGAGCTCCAGCGGCCCCTCACTCACGACCGTGAGCGCATCGGCCAGCGCGGCGTCGCCGAGGAGGCGCGCGCCGTCGTCGTGCACCGTGGCCGACCAGTAGGCGGCCAGGGCGCGAGCAGTGGTGATGCCGCCTGCGGCCGGGAATTCGTGGCGGTGGAAGAAGGGGTCGTTGGCGCCGGTGTCCTCGCCCACGAGGGTCGGCGGCAGCGCGCCGCCCAGCTCCGGACCGTGGGCGGCGAACGGATTGGGCAGGGACAGTCGGTCCTGGACGCCCCGCAGGTAACCGTCCGACAGGCTGATGTGGGCCACCCGGTGTTCCTCCGCGGCCGGCAGGCCGAGCCAGCCTTCAGGATGCACCGGACCGAAGACCTCGGCGAAGAGTTCGCCCGCGGTCTTGCCCGTCACGCGGCGGATCAGCTCGCCACTCAGCCAGCCGTGGGTGATCGAGTGGTAGGCGTATCCGGCGCCGGGCTCCCAGAGGGGTTCCTGATCCGCCAGCAGGGCGGTCATGAAGTCCCAGTCCAATACCTGCTCCCGCGTGAGCGGGACCCGGACGGCTGCGAGACCACCGCGGTGCCCGAGGGCCTCCCGCACCGTGAGCCGGTCCTTGCCGCGCGCTCCGAATTCCGGCCAGTAGGTGGCGAGCGGCGCGTCGTAATCGACCAGTTCCTGCTCCGCCAGCCGGGCCACGAGCACAGACGCCAGACCCTTGGTGCAGGAGAAGATGACCGCGGCGGTGCCCTCTTCCCAGGGTTCCGCCGTGCGGGCGTCCTTCACGCCGCCCCAGAGGTCCACCACTTTCTCGCCGCCGCGGTAGACGGACAGGGCCGCGCCCATGTCCGGACGGCCGTCGAACCCTTCCGCGAACGCTTGCCGGGTGCGCTCGAAACCGGGGGCGGTGGCGCCGTGGACGGCGGGGGTGGACGCTGTGCTCATGGGGATCCTTCCGGAGATGTCGGCACGTGATGTTCAGACGGTACAGGGTCCCACCGACAGCCGGTCCGCGTACCCTTGATCACATGCGAGTGAAGATGTGCAGTATCCATGTGACCGACCCCGCCGCGGCCCACGCCGTCTACACCGAGAAGTTCGGTTTCGACACTCTGATGGCGATCCCCGAGGCCAATCTCTTCATCGTCCAGGACGCCTCCATCCCGGGCGGCCCGGGTCTGCTGCTCGAGCCGAGCGACAACCCGATCGGCGAGGACTACCGCTCCCGCGTCTACGAAGCCGGGATGCCGGCGATCGTCTTCGGCGTCGACGACGTCGCCGCCGAGGCCACCCGTCTCGCCGCCGCCGGACTGCGCGTGGTGGGCGAACCTGTCGTTGACCCGTCCGGGACCTACGTCGACGTGGACGACTCCTGCGGCAACCTCATCCGCCTGCACCAGGACTGATGTGGATTCCCTGACCTTCCTGTACGTCCCTGGCGTCACGCCGGGGAAGTGGATCCGCCGCTGGGAAGAGCGGATGCCGCAGATCGCGCTGGAGCGCCGCCTGGTGGAAGACGACGCCGTGGCCACCCTGGCCCTGCTGGACGCCGGCGAGGCGGACCTCGCCTTCGTCCGCGTCCACGCCGGGACCGCCGCCACGCTGCGTGAGGGCCGTTTCGCGATCCCGCTCTACGAGGAGCAGCAGGCCGTGGTGGCCGCCAAGGGCCACGAGATCGCGGCCTTCGAGGAGCTCGCACTGGAGGACCTGGAGGGTGAGACGCTTCTCGACAACTCCCTCGAGGGACTGCGGGCACTGGGCGGGCTGGAGATGGCGCTCGAGGTCGTGGCCAGCGGCGCGGGACTCCTGGTCCTGCCGCTGCCCGAGGTGCGGCATCTCAACAACCCGGACGTCGTGGCCCGTCCGCTGCACGACACCGCACCGAGTGAGATCGTCCTCGTGTGGCGGCAGGACGCGGATTCGGACGAGATCCAGGAGTTCGTGGGGATCGTCCGCGGACGACGTGCGGATTCCGGCCGGCAGCCCTCGGTGAACCAGGAGCAGCAGGCGCAGGCGGCCAAGGCCCGGAAGACGCGCAGCGCCGTGGCAGGAGCTCACGGGGCGTCCAGGGGCAAGGGCGGCGCCCAGAAGGGGCGATCCGGCGGCAAACCGGCCCAGGGGAAGCCGGGGGGCGGCAAAGGGTCCGGTCGCGGGCGCGGCAAACCGCCGTCGTCGGGCCGTAAGGGCCGCTGAGCGCTAGCTTGCCTGCTCGTTAAACGCCGAGTTCGGGGGTTTCTTTCGAAACCGTGGTCCGCAGACCACGAACCCGGAAGGAACCCCCGAACTCGGCGTTTAAGGTGGTTACTGCTGCGAGGCTTCGATGTTCCTGAGCCGGAACTTTCCGCCTGAGGGGAGGGCCGATAGGGACAGGGACAGGACCGCATAGGTCGCCCACGGTGGAGCCGGCTGTCGCATGAGCTGCGGAAACGAGGCGTACTGCCACGATCCGTTCGTGTAGGCGAGAGCTGTGTCCGCATATTTGGTCGGGTCGATGACCTTTTTCGAGGTTCCGTAGTGGATGCGGGCCTGCACGGTTCCGGCCTGAACGGCTTGCCATTCGAAGCTGATCCTGAAGCGGGCGTTCTGCCGAATGGGGAGGAACAGCTGCGCAAGGGATGACTCCTTGACTGTCTGCGCCAGCTCGAACGCTTTAGAATCCCCGTCATCCACCACAGTGATCGAGGCGTTCGAACTGGTGAACTTCCAGTCGTCGAGAATCAGACTCGCTGTGGGAACGGGGTCATAGAGGAGGCCTTTTCCTCGCTGAACGTGCGGCCAGAACCGAGAACTCGCATCCATCGACGTGTCCTGCACGGTCAGGGTCCCGCCTCCTGCCCCGAGGTACCCGAGAGTTTCGTCGCTGCTGGCGAAAAATCCTCCGGAGATTCTCGCGCGTTGAGCTTTGGCGGGATCGTCGTGGAAGCGGATGAAGGGAGGACCATCGACCTCCCGACCTACGCCAGTGATTTCAGGACGTTTCTTCAGTCGGAAATTCGAGTCGACGATCGACAAGTTGGCGAAAGCACCTGTCAGGTCGAACCACGGTCGGGACCTGGCATCGGGTTGACCTACGGTGCTCGCTCGCGGGACATAACCTTCCAGATGGCAGGCATGAAGGACGGCGAACCCGCCGTCAACGATGCCGATCAAAGGATCCACCGCCGTGGCGCCACCCGACGGAGCGTACGGCAATTGTGCCTCCGTGCCGTATTGGTCGAAAGAGCAGGCGATGAAGTGCGCCCCGACTTCTTTGCCGATCACGAACGCCTCCACATTGCCGGTGATATCGCAGTCCTCGAAGACGATGCGTTCTCCGGTGTCTTTCGTGCCGGTGAGGCTCCTGAGTCCGAGTTGGTTGCGCTGAATGGATGAAGAGTGGAATCCGATCATGTAGGAGCGATCGCCCAGCTCTACTGCACAACCGAATTGAATCCAGGCTGTGTTGCGGAAAGTCAGCTGACTGGTTTTCAAGCCTCCACTGACGCCATCCCCGTCGGGGTAGGCGATCAGGATTCCCAGCGATCCTTCTCCGTTACCCCGGCTGACGACGTGTGAGAACGATGTTGCGCGATGGCGCGCCAGATACATCGGATCACTCTGGTCGACACACACCGCTCGCCATAGTGGCTTTCCCGGCTCGGAGATCTCACTCTTGATCTCGCAGTGACCTTCGATCGAGACCCGAACATCCCACTCGAGTGTGTCGTTGATCAGGAATGAGCCTCCGGGAGCCGTCACGATCGGATATGTCTTCGCGGACGTGCCATAGCTGCCATACCCGACCGCACTTTTCGCCGCGGCCAGACAGGCCTTCCATGCGTTGGTGTCATTCTGAGCCGTGTTTCCCGTGGGGGCGCCGTAATAGTCGAACACGTTGAACACCAGAGACTGAGTTGTTCCATCGGCTGCAGCCGGAGACGCGGAAGTCAGCGATGTGACACCGATCAATGCCGTCACGAGGCCGCCGGAAGTAAGAAGTGCTCGGCGGGAGCGTGAATGATGGTCCCCAGAGTTATTCATTTCCTGACCGTAATTAATGGATCAAGGGATGTCCATCAAAATTGCTCCTCTGAAATGGCCGAGAAATTCTGTGATGGTTTCACGCGCCTGCCTGCTCGTTAAACGCCGAGTTCGGGGGTTCGCGGTGGGGCGGTGCGTCAGACGGCCGCGGGCACCTGCTCCGGCTCGCTGTCCGTCGCGGTCTCGGCGGCCGGGGACTGCTCGCCGTCGCGCTTCTTGCGGCCCTTGCCGTAGCGGAAGTGGAAGAACACGTAGCACGCCACCGTGAACGGGACGCCGATGTAGAGGGCCGCGACCTGGGTGGGGTCGAAGGCGATGCCGACCATCGAGGCGAAGCAGGCCGTGAAGGCCAGGATCGGCACGAGCGGGAAGAACGGCGCCCGGTACGGCAGGGTGCGCACATCGCCGCCGTTGCGGACGAAGGCCCGGCGGTGGAAGAAATGCGACGCCGCGATGGACATCCACACGGCCACCGTGGCGAACGCGGCGATCGAGATGAGCACCAGGTACACCGTGGTCGGGGCGACGATGCTGCTGACCAGGGACGCCAGACCGCCCACGAGGCTGACCAGGAGCGCAATCATCGGGATGCCCCGCTTGGTGAGCTTCGCGAACGCCTTGGGGGCGTGGCCCTCGTCGGCCAGGGAGAACAGCATGCGGGCGCAGGAGTACAGGCCGCTGTTGCCGGCGGAGAGCAGCGCGGTGATGACCACGAAGTTCATGATGTCCGCGGCGTACGGGATGCCGAGCTCGGAGAACACCGTGACGAAGGGGCTCTCGTCGAGGCCGGCCTTGTCGTAGGGGATGGTGGCCGCGATGACGGTGATCGCGCCGATGAAGAAGATGACCAGACGGAGCACCGTGGTGCGCATGGCGCGGGGCACGCTGCGGACGGGGTCGGCGGTCTCACCGGCGGCGACGCCGATCAGCTCGGAACCGGAGAACGCGAAGAGCACGGCGAGCACGGTGACCATCACGCCGGTGAAGCCGTTCGGGAACAGGCCGCCCGGGGTGTTGAAGTTCTCGAAGAGGTGCGGGTAGTGGCCCTGCGCGGCCGGGTGGAAGCCGAACAGCGCGGCGCCGCCCAGGATGATCAGGCCGACGACGGCGGCGACCTTGATCATGGCGAACCAGAACTCGCTCTCGCCGAACACGCGGGAGGAGATGGCGTTCATGGTGAACAGCACGGCGGCGAAGATCAGGCAGAAGATCCAGACCGGCACGCCCGGGAACCAGCGCTGCATCATGACGCCGGCCGCCGTGAACTCGGAGCCGATGGCCACGGCCCAGGTCAGCCAGTACAGCCAGGCGGTGGTGAAGCCCGTGGCGGGGCCCATGGTGCGGGCGGCGTAGATGTGGAAGGCGCCGGACACCGGGTACGCGATGGCCAGCTCGCTCAGACAGGCCATCACGAGATACACGACGACGGCGCCGATCAGGTAGGCGATCACGGCGCCGAGCGGGCCGGCCTGGGAGATCGTGTAGCCGGAGCTGACGAAGAGGCCGGAGCCGATCACTCCGCCGAGTCCGATCATCACCAGGTGCCGGGTGTCCATGGACCGCCGGAGCCCTTGCTGAGGTGGTTCGGGCGTCGATTCCTTCACGCCGGATTCGTGGAGCGGGACAGCGCTCATGGATCCTCCAGGGGGTGGTGCAGCGGTGAAACGGGCGCGGGGAAGCCGCCGGTCAGGACCGGATTCTGCAAGGTTTGCGGTTTCAGGGTAGGGGTTCAGCGTTCCCTGCGACCATGTTGGTGATCAAGCTAACACCGGGCGCCCGGAGGCCTGAGAGCTTCGCCACAGCGGTTAAGGATCCTCAAGGAAGGGCCGCGTGGAAGCGGTTTGAGCAACAGCAGAGCTGATGCTCGCCGCTCAATGTTTCAAGCATTGCTGATGAATGGTGCTATGGTTCCCTGCCGTTCGAGGGGGAGGGTCCGTTGCGGTCCCGTGGCGCGGCAGGGCGCGGTCAGTCCTGGAGCGGTTTCCGCGCCAGCCAGGCCGCCACGACCGCGCCGGAGATGTTGTGCCACACCGAGAACACGGCCGACGGCAGCGCCGCGAGCGGGCTGAAGTGCGCGTTCGCCAGGGTGGCCGCCAGCCCCGAGTTCTGCATGCCCACCTCGAACGCCAGGGCGCGCCGGGCCCGGCCGTCCAGGCGGCCGATCTTCCCCGCCAGGTACCCCAGGCCGAGCCCGAAGCCGTTGTGCAGCACCACGGCCAGGAAGACGATGCCGCCCGCCGCCACGAGCTTGGACGCGCTTCCGGCCACCACCACGGCGACGATCAGCGAGATGACCACGGCCGAGGCCCAGGGTAGGACCGGCAGCACCCGGGCCACGGCCTTCCGGAGGAAGAGCCGCGCGAGCAGCCCTGCGACCACCGGAAGCAGCACCGTCTTGAGGATGTCGAGGACCATGCCGCCGGCGTCGATGTGGAGGAAGGAGCCGGCCAGGAGGAGCGTCAGGGCCGGGGTGACGAGGGGTGCGATCAGAGTCGAGACCGAGGCGACCGCCACGGACAGCGCGACATCGCCCTTCGCCAGGAACGCCATGACGTTCGACGCGGTGCCCGATGGCGCGCAGCCCACCAGGATGACGCCCACGGCCAGCTCGGGCGGCAGCTGCAGGAGGACGGCGATGGCCCACCCCGCGCCCGGCATGATCACGTAATGCGCCACGATCCCGAGCAGCACCGCCCAGGGACGCCGGGCCACGGAGGCGAAATCCGGTGGCGTGAGCGTCATGCCCATGCAGAACATGATGACGCCCAGCAGATACGGCACGGACGGGGTGAGGGGTTTGAAGACTCCGGGCGCCACGAAGCCCGCGACACCGGCCGCGAGGACCAGGAGCGGGAACACCGTCACCGCCAGGCGGGCCACCTTCGCTTCGGCGGCCAGGGCGGGATTCTCCAGTGAAGTGCTGTCCGTGGGCATGCCCTCATGCTGGCACGACGGCGGGTGGGAGCCAAAGCGCGGCCCGGCGCCCGGCGTCGCCATCCCCAGCGCCCGGCGCCCACGGAGCCGGGTGCGACTTGCCCTCCGCGGTACGCCGGTTGACTCTCGGTGCCCGAACGAGGGGCCTGTTCTTGTTGGGGCCCGCCCCCGGATCAACCATGAAGTGACGTGGATAACACCCATGGCCGTGCGCGGGAGCACCTCGCGGACCGCCGAGGACCGGGAGGAACACTGTGACCACAACGACCGACACCGACTCCGACGACTGGCGGACCTACGACGAATTCGCCGCGGGCATCGACAGCTACCGGCTGCCGTCCGCGAACCTGACCGGCACCGTCCTGGACGTCACCCTCGACGACGGCACGAACCTGCTGCTGTCCTTCGGGGAGCACCAGGTCAGCTGGCGTGCCGAGGGCCGGATTCAGGAGAACGGCGCCACCGACCCCTACGACGCGGTCGCGGTCCGGGAGGACGTCTTCTTCGTCAATCTTCCGCTCGAAAGCCGGGAGCGGGAGTCGCTCACTCTCGTCTACTCGGCCTCAACCCACCGGGCCACCGCGGTGCGCTCGCGGATCGCTGCCGAGGCGGTCGACGGCACGCCGCAGGTGCAGCAGGACTTCTGGGCCGGCGTCGTCGTCGGCGGGGAGGCGACGGGCGAGGCGCCCGGCCCGAGCCGCGACCTGATCGGCAAGCGCAACATCTACCGCTACAGCCCGGAACACCTCTACGAACACGTCTACATCTCAAGCCGGCGCTACGCCTGGCAGTGCCTTCAGGGCGTGCAGCGCGGCCACGGGGACATGGACCTCTCCACCGTGTGGAAGTTCGACGACGGCCTGTACCTCTTCTGCTTCCGAGAGTTCCGGATCGCGGTGGCGAGCGTGTGGCTGCACGACCTCGGCTACCAGCTCCGGACCACGGGGATCTTCCTCGGGCTCAACGGGGCGGGCGAGTCCGAGCACTCGCGGGCCGGGGGCCACATCTATCCGCTGGGGTCGGTGTCCTATCCCGATGAACAGCCGGTCTGAGCCGTCGTCGCGGCCCGGAGCCGCCCCCACCCGACCGTCCGGCCCTGGCCCGGACGTCACCACCCCGGGCGAGAGCCCACGGACCGCCGCGATGGCGCGGCGGACAAGCAGGAGGAACACCATGAACAAATCAGCACTGGGCTCGCTTGCCGCCCTCGCCGCCGCGGCGCTCGTCCTCTCGGGGTGTTCCGGCGCGGACGGGGGAGGCGGTGGCGGCTCGATCGTCGTCGGCTCCGTCAACACCAAGTCCGGTGCGGCCACCTTCCCCGAATCCTCGCTGGCGGCGAAGGCCGTCTTCGACGCCTTCAATGACGCGGGCGGTCTGAACGGGAAGAAGATCGACTACAAGGCGCTCGATGACAAGGGCGACCCGGCCGGCGCCACCGCCGCGGCGCGGGAGCTCGTCGGGTCCGACGAGGCGGTCGCCCTGGTCGGCTCCGCCAGCCTGCTCGAATGCGATCTCAATGCCAAGTACTACGAGCAGCAGGGCATCGTCTCGGTGCCGGGTATCGGCGTGGACACGGGCTGCTTCAACAACAAGAGCATCTCCCCGGCCAACGTCGGCCCGTACAACGACATGACCCTCACCCTCACCTACGGTTCCGAGGTCAAGAAGCTGGACGACATCTGCATCCTGCTCGAGATCGCGGGATCCACGCGGCCCAGCTACCAGGCCGCCATCGACAAGTGGACAGCGGCCACCGGGAAGAAGCCCAAGTACGTCGACGACACCGTGCCGTATGGCGCCGCGGACTACACGCCGTACATCGTCAAGGCACGCCAGCAGGGCTGCAAGGCGCTCGCCATCAACGGCGTGGAGCCGGACGCGATCGCGCAGGTCAAGGCCGCGAACGCCCAGGGCTGGAACGACGTCACCTGGCTGTTCCTGACCAGCACGTACAGCGAGAACTTCGCCAAGGCCGTGGACAACGCCGGGGCCGGGATCTACGTCCCCGCCGAGTTCTACCCCTTCACGGAGCAGAGCGACATCACCAAGGAATGGCGCGATCTCATGACGAAGAACAACATCCCGCTGACCTCCTTCAGCCAGGGCGGTTTCCTCGCGGCGAAGCACTTCATCGAGGCGCTCAAGACGATCAAGGGGGACGTCACGCGCGAGTCGGTGGCGAAGGCCCTCCGCGACGCCGCCCCGATGTCCAACCCGATGATCGGCGACCCGTACAAGTTCGGGCAGGTTCCGGCGGCCGGCTGGCCCATCGTGCTCAAGTCCGGCACGCATCGCTGGGAGAAGGCGGCCACCGACTGGCTGCGCCTTCCGAAGAGCTGAGGTCCCCGCATGCTTGAAGGCGCACTTTCCGGCCTCGCCGCCGGAGGACTCTACGCGGTGCTGGGGGTCTGCCTGACCCTCATGTCCCGGCTGGTCCGGGTGGTGAACTTCGCCCAGACGGCCACCGGGATGTTCGGCGGATTCTGCGCGGTGTGGCTCGTCACCCGTGGCGGGCTGCCGGTGTGGCTGGGGTCGGTGATCGGGGTGCTGATCGGCGGTCTGCTGGCCGCGGCGATCGGCTGGATCGCCGCCACCTGGCTCTCCGAGGCGAGCACGACGAACCGGTCCGCCATGACGGTCGGCCCGCTCCTGCTCCTGGTCTCCCTGTCGTTCATCCTCTTCGGCAACAAGCCCCAGCCCTTCGCGCCCCTGGTGCCCGGGCCGGCGCTCGTGGTCGGCGGGGTCGCCATCAGCTGGGTGGCCGTGGTCATGGTCGTCATGGCGGTCGCCGTCGCTGCCGCGGTGCACTGGCTCCTCAAGCACACGAGCGTGGGGACGCGGCTGCGGGCGCTCAGCGAGCGGCCGACGACGGCGGAGCTCCTGGGCATCCGCTCCCGGCCCCTGTCGATCGCGGTCTGGTTCGTCACCGGCGTCGTGAGCTCCTTCGCGATCATCCTGGTGGCGCCCTCCCAGGCGAACGACGCGACCAGCCTCGCGATGCTGATCGTGCCGGCCGCCGCGGCCGCTCTCCTGGGCGGTTTCCGGCGGCTGAGCCTCGCGGTGGTGGGCGGTCTGGTGCTGGGGATGCTCTCCGGCCTGGTCGCCCAGATCGACGGGGTGGCCTTCATTCGCAACTTCCTGCCGTTCCTGCTCATCGTGATTCTGCTGCTGTGGACGCAGCGCAAGGAGGTGTGGGATGCGGCGCGCTGAAACGTTCTCCTCCCGGCCCTGGTTCCGCCTGGGCTGGCCCGTGCTGGTCGCCGCGGTGGCGATCGGCCTCGGCTCGCTGCTCAGCACCGCCCTGTCCGGGTACTTCGTGTTCCTGGGCGTCTCCGCGATCACCGCGGCGATCGCGATCCTCGGTCTGGGCGTGGTCACCGGCTCGGCCGGCATGATCGCGCTGTGCCAGATGACCTTCGCCGCGATCGGCGCGTGGGTGGTCGCGGGACTGAACCTGATCAACGCGCCCGGCGGTTTCACCGTCTGGCTCCTGGCCGGAGGGCTCGCCGCGGGTGTGGCCGGTGTCCTGGTCGGGCTCCCGGCGCTGCGTCTGCGCGGTGTGAACCTCGCGGTCGTGACTCTGGGCTTCGCCGCGGCCGCGGACGTGACGCTGGTGCAGCTGCAGTTCCCGGGGTCCGCGGACGGCGTGGCCGTGGCGCGGCCCGAACTCTTCGCCACGGACCGGAAGTACTTCTTCTTCAGCGTGATCGTGCTGACCCTCTGCGCTCTCGGCGTTTTCTTCCTGCAGCGCAGCCGGATCGGTTCGAGCTGGAAGTCCGTGGCGTTCTCCGAGCGTGGCACGGCGTCCGCGGGCCAGAGCGTCCGCACGGCGAAGCTGACGGCGTTCGCGGTGAGCGCGGCCCTCGGAGGCGTTTCGGGCGGGCTCCTGGCCGGTCAGGTGCAGCTGCCCTTCGCCTCGAGCTTCACACCCCTGCTGTCCCTGGCCCTGTACATCCTGGCGGTCATGTCCGGAGCGCACCTCATCGACATGGCGATCTTCGGAGGGATCATGTGGGTGGCGGTCCCGGAGCTGCTCAAACGATGGGGCGTCCCGCAGGACTGGGGTTTCGTGATCTTCGGCCTGCTCGGCGTCCAGGCGCTGACCAGCGGTTCCACCCTCGGTGACGCCATCCGCGGCGCCGTGCGGCGCCGTCGTCGGGCGGTACCGGAGCATGCCGTGCCACAGCTCGCCGCCGCCGGTCCTGAGGAGGAGGCGGCGCCCGCCGCGCCGGCCCCCGTGCTCCAGGACGACGGCGGACAGGATGCCCGCGAACCCGTCCTCGTGGTGGAAGGCCTGAGCGTGCGGTTCGGTGAGCTGAAGGCGCTGGACGGGGTGTCCTTCAGCCTGCCGGACAAGGGCATCATGGGGCTGATCGGGCCGAACGGCGCGGGCAAGTCGACCTTCGTGGACGCCCTCAGCGGCTTCCTGCCCCGGCACGGCGGCACGGTGCTCCTGGACGGCGCCGATCTGGCGGGACTGACGCCCACCGAACGGGCGCGGCGTGGCCTGCGGCGCAGCTACCAGCAGGACCGGGTGCCGCCCGAGCTCACGGTCGAAGCGTATCTGCGGTTCGTGGCCAGAACGCGGCTCAGCCGGGAGGACATCGACGGGACGCTCGCGTTCTTCGGCTGCCCGCCGGCCACGGAGCGGCTCTCCGGCGTCGACGTCGGCACGCGGCGTATCGTCGAAGTCGCGGCCGCGGTGCTCGCCCGGCCGCGGGTCCTGATCCTGGACGAACCCGCCGCCGGCCTCTCCCACGAGGAGCACCTGGCCCTGGCTGAGCGCCTCAAGGCCATCCCGGAACGGTTCGGCGTGGCCCTCATCATCATCGAGCACGACCTGGACCTGGTCCGTTCCGTCTGTCCTTGGCTCACGGTGCTGGACTTCGGCAAGGTCATCGCCTCCGGCCGGCAGGCCGAGGTCATGGCGGACCCCGCCGTGCTCGCCGCTTATCTCGGCACGACGGAGATGATCGCATGACCACTCTCACCCTCGACGGCGTCGCGGTCAGCCGCGGCGCCGGCCCCGTGATCTCCGGGGTCAGTTTCACCGTGACAGCTGGCGAGGTTCTGGCCCTGGTGGGCCCGAACGGAGCCGGGAAGACGAGCCTGATCGAATCCATCTCCGGCGTGGTCGCGAACTCCGCCGGGTCCATCAGTCTCGGAGGCCGGCGGATCGACAAGCTCTCCCGGGTGCAACGGGCGCGCCAGGGGATCGTGCACATCGAGCAGGGCCGGGCGGTGTTCCCCTCGCTCACCGTGCGGGAGAACCTCTCCCTGACGGCCCGCACCCCGCAGGCCCTCGCGGAGGCGCTCGAGAACTTCCCCGAGCTGGAGAAACGGATCGACTCCCCGAGCGGTCTCCTCTCCGGTGGCGAGCAGCAGATGGTGGTGCTCGCGCGGGCCTTCGCAGCGAAGCCGTCCTTCCTGCTCATCGACGAGATGTCCCTCGGCCTTGCCCCCGTGGTGTTCACCCGGCTCTTCCCGATCGTGGCGAAGATCGCCGAGACCGGTGTCGGCGTGGTGCTCGTGGAACAGTTCACTGAGCTGGCCCTGGGGCTCGCGGAACAGGCCGTCGTCGTCGCGGGCGGGGCCGTCAGCTACAGCGGGCCCGCCGCCCGCCTCAAGAACGAACCGGAGGTGCTGCACCGTGCGTACCTCGGCTGACCCACCCCACCTCACCTCTGGAGGCTCCTCATGACCGCAGATCTCGTCCTGCTCGGGACCATCCGGACCGCGGACCGCTCCCGGCCGCTCGCCGGGGGGCTCGCCGTCCGGGACGGACGGATCGCCGCCGTCGGCACGCCCGAGGAAGTGCTGGCCGCCGCCGGACCCGGCGCGGAGGTGCGGGAGCTGGGGAGCTCAGTGGTCTACCCCGGTTTCGTCGATGTGCACAACCACCACGCGCTCGCGGGGCGCGCAGAACTGTTCGAGCTGGTCCTGGAGCCCTCGCTCGGGCTCGAGGAGATCCTCGACCGAGTCCGCGAGAAGGCGGCCGGACTGCCTGAGGACGCGTGGATCGTCGGCGGCGTGATCGCCTCGACGCTGCTCACCTCGCTCGCGACCACCGCCACCCGGCGCCGCCTTGACGAGGCCGCCGGCGGCCGTCCCGTGATGCTCGCGGAGGACTCCCGGCACAACCGCTGGGCCAGCAGCCGCGCACTCGAACTCGCCGGGATCACCCCGGAGACCATCCCCGCGGAGGGCGAGACGCTGCTCGACCCGGTGGACGGCACCCCCAGCGGCGTGCTGCTGGAGGCCGCCGGGATCCCGGTGCAGGAGGCGTACGACGGCGCCGGCGGACTGAGCGCGGAACAGCACCGGGCGGCCTCCCGCCGCGGCGTCGAGCTGCTGAACTCGTACGGCGTCACCGCGTTCCAGGATGCCGGCGCCTCCCTGCAGATCCTCGAGGCCCTCGCGGACCTGGACCGTGCCGGGGAGCTCACCGCGTGGGCGGTGAGTTCCCTCCTGATCAACGACCCGATCTTCGGATTCGACCCGGTGGGGGTGGAGCTGATCGAGCGGGGTGAGGAGTTCCGCACCGGGCACCACCGTCCCGACTTCGTGAAGATCTTCCTGGACGGCGTCCCGCCGGCCCGTACGGCCTCGTTCCTGGAGCCCTACGTGCCGGATGCCGCCCATGGCGCGCACTTCCACGGTTCCACCACCATGACGGCGGATGAGCTGCACGGCTGGCTGCGCGACGTCGCGGGCCGGGGCCTCGGCGCGAAGATCCACTGCACGGGGGACGGCTCCGCCCGGCTCGTGCTGGACGCCGCCGAGCGGCTCCGCGCCGAGGGAATCGATCTGCCCCTGCAGATCGCCCACGGCCAGTTCCTCGCCGCCTCCGACATGCCGCGCCTCGCGGCCCTGGGGGTTTCCGCGGACATCTCGCCGTTCCTGTGGTTCCCGGGGGTCATCCCGATGGCCCTGTCGGAGGTCCTCGGGGAACGCGCCGAGCACTCCCAGCCCAACCGGACCCTGCTGGACACGGGCGCCCTCGTGGCGGGTGGCTCGGACTGGCCGGTCAGTGAGTCGCCCAACCCCTTGGAAGGCATCCAGGGCCTCGTGACCCGTGCCGATCCGCTCGGACGCGCCCCGGGAGTGCTGTGGCCGGAGCAGGCGATCGGGCCGGAGGAGGCGCTCGAGGTGTTCACCGTCAACGCGGCCCGCGCGATGGGCCTGGGGGACGAGACGGGCTCGCTCGAAGCGGGGAAGTCCGCGGATTTCGTCATCCTCGACGCGGACTTCGTGGTGGGTGACCCGGAACGGATCATCGACACGCAGGTCCAGGAGACCTGGTTCGCCGGGCGCCGCGTGTACTGAGACCAGGTGCACTGAGAAGGCCAGCGCACTTGAGGTGCCTTGTGCGCTGACCTTCAGGCGGCGCGCCGGCCGGGCCGGACGAGGGAAGGGCCGGGGATCGCGGATCCCCGGCCCTTCCTGTCGCGCTGTCGTCTCAGCCTTCCCGCTGCGCTTCCCGGAGCTCCTCCAGCAGCAGGGCCGCGCCGCGCTCGCCGATCATGACGGCCGGCGCGTTGGTGTTCCCGGTGGTGATGGTCGGCATGACCGAGGCGTCGATGACCCGCAGGCCGCTCACGCCGCGCACCCGGAGCCGGGCGTCCACCACGGCCTCGGCGTCCGACCCCATCCGGCACGTCCCCACCTGGTGGTGGTAGGTGACGGCGGTGCGGCGCACGTAGTCCTCCACCTCCTCATCGGCGACTTCCGGGCCCGGATACAGCTCGACGGCGCCCCACTCGTTGGCGAGGGCCGCCTGCCGGCCGACCCTCCGCATCTGCCGGACCGAGGCTGCCAGGGACCGCACATCCTCCGGGTCCTGCAAGGCGCCGAGATCGATGTCCAGCGGGTCATCGAGGTCCGCCCCCGTGAGGCGCAGGGTGCCCCGGCTGCGGGGGCGGACGATGCCGGCCATGAGGGAGAACCCGTGCTCGGCCGTGGCAGGGAGCTCTTCCGAGAACATCGGCACGGAGAAGTGGATGGGCTGCGTGTCCGGCTCCGGCAGGTCCGGCAGGCTCCGCCAGAAGGCGTGGGTCTGGGTGACCGAGACGCCCGGCTGCGGTGGCTCGACGGCGCGGGCCGTCGTCGTGAAGATGACCGGCGAGAGCAGGTGGTCGTGGAGGTTGCGGCCAACGTGCGGGGAATCCACCGCGACGTCGATGCCCAGCGCGTCCAGTTCCTCCGCCGGACCGATGCCGGACCGGAGCAGGATGGCGGGGGACTCGAGGGCGCCGGCCGCGAGGACCACCGTGTCGGCGCGCAGTTCGTGCTCGCCGTCGGCGTCCCTGTACCTCACGCCCACCGCCCGCCCGTCCTCGAGGATGACCGAGTGGACGTGGGCTCCCGTGCGGATGTCGACGGCGTCGCGCACCGGCTTGAGGTATGCCATCCAGGTGTTGACCCGGCGGCCGTCCCGTGCGGTGATCTGCTCCTGCGACGCGCCGTCGAGGGGCCCGGCGTTGTAGTCCGGATTCCGGGGCACGCCCTCCTCGCCGTAGGCGGCGACGATGCTCTCCTGGATGGGGGTGAGGGGGTAGTCGTCGGTGACGGGCAGCAGATCGTTCTCGATCGCCTCGTAGACCGGCCGGACCGCGTCCCATCCCCAGCCGGGGCAGCCCGCGGCTTCCCAGCCGTCGTAGTCGCTCGGCGCGCAGCGCACCCAGATCATGGCGTTCAGGGCGTGCGAACCGCCCAGCACCTTGCCCCGCGGGAGGTGCAGCCGGCGACCGGCCGCGTGCTCCTGCGGCACCGTGTGCCGGTCCCAGTCCTCGGGGCCGTGCCAGAGTTCCCCGGCGCGGGAAGGGTCGTGGATCGCCGGGTTGAGGTCCTCTCCGCCGGCCTCCAGCAGGGTGGTGACGACACCGGCGTCGTGCAGTCTGCGAGCGACGACGGCGCCTGCCGAGCCGCCGCCCACGACGATCGCGCTGCTCATCTCAGCCCCTCCCGCGAGGGGCCGGGGGCCCGGTGGGCACGGGTGGGTTGGGACTGGGACATCATCGGCCTCCTTGAGTCGCTTCCATGCCGCCACGCGGCGTGCTCCCATTCTGTTCCGGGGACGGAGGCGGCGGCTTTGACGGTCCGTGCACAGCACCGTGCGGGGCGCGAACGATCCGGGAAGGACGGCGGCCAGGAGGCGGGCCGCGCGGGGCTCAGACCTCGGGGTGCACGGTCCGGTAGCGCTCGATCTGCTTGAGCCGTCGGCCCAGCGAATCGCGGCGCGGGTGCGGGGTGACGTCGGGAGCCTCGCCCGTCAGCTCGACGTGTTCCTGGCCGTACTTCCAGAGCAGGAGGTCGTCCAGGAGCCGGTCGGGACCTGGGGAGTAGCGGTGGTCCAGGGCGTCGCGGACGAGGCGGATCCGTTCGGCAGTCAGGAGCTCCGCCATCTCGATGGTGCGCGTCAGCCCGTGCGCGGCCAGCAGTTCCGCGGCCCAGCCCCAGTCGTCGTCGACCTTGCGGTCCACATGGGGGAGGAGGGTCTGCCAGACGCGCCGGACCTGGTCCGGGGTGAGCGGGATGGACCCGTTGCCGTCCTCGTCCCAGTAGCTCCGGACTTCCTGGTAGCTCTCCTGGAGGTCCGCGAAGGCGCCCTCCACGGTCTCCAGCATGGCCGCCGTCGCGGTGAACTGACGGTCGAACTGCGGGGTCCAGGCGCGCGGGTCGTCCGCCTTGAAGCGGATGTCGTGCTCGATCTCGCTCCAGGCGTGCGCAAACACCGTGCGGATCTGGCATTCGAAGAAGTAGCTGCCGTTCGGCGGGATGTCCGGGTTGAAGAGCTTCTGGTATTCCCGGACCACCTCGTTCTGGATGGTGCGCAGGATGAGGTGACGGCTGGAGTAGCCGTAGGTGCCGGACTCGATGGACCCGATGTCCTTCTCGCGGTCGCCGCGGCAGTCGAAGAGCTGTCGCTGCTTCTTGATGACGTTGGCGACCGTGGCGTTCTCCGCCGGGAGCTTGGTGATCACGCGGATGCCGACCATGTCGTTGAGGGTGCGGAAGGGGTCCGGGAACTTGAGCACCGGCTGGCCGCCCGGTTCCAGGGGCGCTTCCAGGCGGGAGATCTTCTCCTGGAACGATTCGACGGTCTTGGTGCGGCCTGTGACGAACAGCGGCGTCACCTCGGAGGCCTTCAGGATGCCGCGCAGGGTCAGCAGGACGTTCTGGGTGACGAGTTTCAGGGATGGGCGCACCTTGCGGTACAGCTCCACGTGCTCGGCGACCAGCGCGCGCTGGTCATCGTCCAGACGATCCCAATTGCTTGCCATGCCGCCAGCGTACTAGGCGCCGGGCGCCGCCCACGTCATGCAGCGGCCCGGGACGGCCGGGCACTTCCAGCGCATAGCACGTGTTAGTTACGATGAGGCCCATGCTCACAGTCATTGGCGAAGCCCTCGTGGACGTGGTCCACAGCAAGTCCGGAACCTCGGCGCATGTGGGCGGCAGCCCCCTCAACGTGGCCGTCGGCCTCGCACGCCTGGATCACCCGGTCCAGTTCCTCGGACGCTACGGGCAGGACGAGTTCGGTGACGCCATCGCCGTGCACCTGCGGGACTCCTCCGTCATGGTGCCGCTGCCGCCGGACGCGCTGCCGTCCAGCGTCGCCAAGGCCACCCTCGACGACGACGGCGCGGCCACCTACGAGTTCGACCTCGTCTGGGAGCTCCCCGGCCTCGCCGAACGGCTTCCGGTCGTCCTGCAGGGCAGCACCCTCCTTCACACGGGTTCCATCGCCACCGTCCTCGCGCCCGGCGCCGCGGACGTGCTGGCCGCCGTAGAGTTCGCCCATCCGAACGTGACCATCAGCTTCGACCCCAACTGCCGGCCGAGCCTGACCACCGACGCGGACGCCGTCCGCGAGCAGGTGGAACGGTTCGTGCAGCTGGCAGATGTGGTCAAGGCGTCCGACGAGGACCTCGAGTGGCTCTACCCCGGTGTGGACGTCAAGGAGTCGGCCCGCCGCTGGCTGGGTCTGGGTGGTGAGAACGGCCCGGCTTTCGTCGTGGTGACGCGCGGCGCCGACGGCCCGTGGGGGGTCGCCGCGTCCGGCGAGACCGAGGTCCCGGCGCCGCGCGTCACCGTCGCCGACACGGTCGGGGCGGGTGACTCCTTCATGGCGGCCCTGCTGTCCGGGGTGGTGGATGCCGGGTACGACGGCGCGCTGAACCGTGAGCGCCTGCGCCGCGTGAGCGTCGAGGAACTGCGCTCCTTCCTGGCGTACGCGGCCCGCGCCGCGGCCATCACCGTGTCCCGCGCGGGCGCCAACCCTCCGGGCCGGGAGGAGCTCGCCGGGCGCTGAGTCCGTGAGCGTGAAGGGTCAGGCTTCCGGGTCTCCGACGGGCAGGCCTGTCGTAGGCTGGTGACCACACACTGACAAAGGAGCCGGACCATGTCCTTCGATCCCTATGCAGCCCTTCCCGCCGTCGCGGCGTTCCAGGTGACCAGCACCGATGTGGAGAACGGGGCGGTGTTCGCGCAGCCCCAGGTGAGTGGGGTGTTCGGGGCCGGCGGCGAGGATGTCTCGCCGCAGCTCAGCTGGGAAGGCGCGCCCGCGGGAACCCGCAGCTACGCCGTCACCGTCTTCGATCCGGACGCTCCGACGGCCAGCGGTTTCTGGCACTGGGCCGTGCTGAACATCCCGGCTGAGGTCACGAGCCTCCCGTCCGGAGCGGGATCGCCGGACGGTGCGTTGCTGCCCGAGGGCGCCATTCAGCTGCGGAATGACGCAGGATTCGCGGGCTACGTCGGCGCGGCTCCGCCCCAGGGCCACGGACCGCACCGCTACTTCGTGGTGGTGCACGCGGTCGACGTACCCGTCCTGGACGTGCCGCTGGACGCCTCCCCGGGCCTGCTCGGCTTCAACCTCTTCAGTCACTCGATCGGCCGCGCCACCCTCGTGGCCGGTTACGAACGCCCGTGACCATGCGGCTGGTGGCCAGCGACGTCGACGGCACCATCATGGGGCACGACGGCGTCATCAGCACGCGCACCCGGAACGCCTTCGCGGCGGCGCGGGAAGCGGGGGTCCAGGTGGTCTTCGTGACCGGCCGCCCGCCGCGCTGGCTGGGGCCACTGGCCGAACAGCTCGGTCATGACGGAACGGTCATCTGCTCCAACGGCGCGGTGGTCTGGGACATGGCCGGTGGCGAGCTCGTCAGCGCCGACGCCCTCCTGCGGGAGCAGGTGCTGCGGCTTCGCGGGATCATCCAGGAACTGCATCCCGAAGCGGGCTTCGCGGCCGAGTGCGTGACGGGTCTGCGGGTGGAGGAAGGCTTCCACCGGGCGCACGCCGGGTCCCGCCTGGCGGAGCTGGAGTTCGCGCCGCTGGAGGAGAGCCTCGGCGCGGAGGACCGGGTGGTGAAGTTCCTGGCCGTCTCGCCCGTGCTGAGCGCCGAGGAGTTCCACGCGCTCGTGGTCGAGGCCGTGGGGCCGCTGGCCCACGTGACCCACTCGGATCCGCGCTTCTGTCTCCTGGAGATCTCCGCGCCCGGCATCACGAAGGCCCACACCCTGGAACGCTATGCGGCGTCCCTCGGGATCGACGCCTCCGAGGTCGTCGCGTTCGGTGACATGCCCAATGATGTCCAGATGCTCGCCTGGGCCGGCGAGGGCTACGCCATGACCGGCGGCCACCCCGAGGCGCTCGCCTCCACGTCCTTCCGGGCGCCGTCCCTGGCGGACGACGGCGTGGCGCAGGTCATCGAGTCGAAGCTGGGTGGGATCCGAGTCCGGACGGCCGGCGCCTCGGGAGATATGCCGATCACGGCATTCATGGGAGGAGAAGCATGACCACCAAGGAATACTTCGCGAATCCTCGCGGGGCGGGCAAACCCCTGGTCCTCGCGCACCGGGGCTACTGCCGTGGCGCGCTGGACGGGGTGCGGCTCGAGGGGCTGGAGAACACCCTCGAATCCTTCCGCGCCGCCCAGGAGCTCGGCGTCGCGCATCTCGAGACGGATGTCCGCCTGACCGCCGACGGCGAAATCATCTGCTTCCATGACCCCATCCTGGACCGGATCACGGACCGGACCGGCGCCGTCGAGCGTCTGAGCTGGGAGGAGATCCGCCAGGCCAAGGTCCGCGGCAGGGTGCCGGTGGCACGGTTGGCCGATGTGGTGGACCTCCTGCCCCAGGCGCGGTTCAACATCGACGTGAAGGACGCCGCCGCGGCCCAGCCGCTCGCCGCGCTCATCGAGGAGAAGAACCTGCAGGACCGCGTCCTGGTGGCCTCCTTCTCCGACGGCAGCCGCAAGGCCGTCACGAGCCGCGTGGCCTGGCCTGTCGCCGGCTCTGCGGGGCAGGCGACGACGGCCGCGTTCGTGCTGGGCCGCTTCCTGCCGGAGAAGATCGCTGCGTCCCTGGTGGCCGACGTGGACGCCTTCCAGGTCCCGGAGAACTTCGGCAAGGTTCCCGTGGTCACCCAGGACTTCGTGGACCGTGCCCATGCGCTGGGCAAGCAGGTGCACGTCTGGACCGTGAACGAGGAGGCGGACATGCGCCGCCTCCTGGACCTCGGCGTCGACGGGATCGTGACCGACCGCCCGGACCTCGCGCTGCGCCTGGTGGACGAACGCTTCTGACGCATTGCCCCTTCGCCCCCACCATCGACTGCTCCACAGATGTCGCGTCTGAGCCCTTTCGGGGCCTCGAATGACATCCTGTGGAGCAGTCGATGAGGGGTGGGGTCACACTCCTGGGAGGGGTGGCTCAGGAGTAGACCGCGGCGCTGCCGTAGAGCTCCCGGGTGAAGGAGGAGATCACCGAGGAGTAGTTCCCGGCCCTGAGGTCGTAGGTGACGTACACCCCGTACCCGTCGGTCTTGGTGCGCTGGGCGAAGGACTTCATGGTGCTCGTGGACGTGTTGTTGAGGTCCACCGCCGCGGCGCCGAGCTTCGAGGGGCCCATGCCGTCGATGACCGGGGCGTCGTAGCTGCCGTAGTACGGGTTCCAGGCGTAATCCACCATGTCACCCACGCGGAGGCCGCCGTAGGACAGATGATCCGCGGCGGGGCCGATGTTGTAGAAGGTGATGAGCTTGCCCGGCAGGCGATTCCGGAGGGACTTCACCAGGTACACGAAGGACCAGTCGTTCGGCTGGGAGGTGCCGTTCTTGCCGTACTCGGCCCACTCGTCGTCGAAGTCGATGCCGTCCAGGCCGTAGCGCGTGACGGTGTCCGCGAGGCTCGCCGCGAACCGGTCCGCCGCGGCTTCGTCCGGGAAGTTGGCGAAGCCGGCGCCCTGGTGGTTGCCGAGCACGGACAGGATGACCTTGATGCCCTTCTGCTGGAGCGGCCGGATGGTGGTGGCCGCGTTGTCGAGCACCGCCTGGACCTGCGGGTTGCAGTAGAAGACGGCGTTGGTTCCGTCGTAGTTGATGTTGGCGGCGAAGATCACGGCCAGGTCGAAGGCATTGGCTCCGGAGCCGGCCAGGGTGTAGCGGCCGACGTTGCTGATGCTGTTGCTGTTGACCTCGATGTAGGCCACGCTCTTGATCCGGCCCGCCGTGGTGGCTCCGGTGGCCGCGCCGGCCGCCGTCGCGCCGCCGAGCCCGGCGGCTCCGAGGAGCGCGGCCCCGCCCAGGCCGCGCAGCAGTGCGCGGCGGGGGAAGGGGGAGTGCTGGGGGGTGTTGCTGGGTGTCGTCATGGACAAGTCCTTAGGTCGATCCGGTAGGAAGGGTGATCCGTGAGGGATGAAGGGTCTTGCATCACTGGTCCCGGTCGACGTCGGCCGGGAACCCCAGTGGGAGAAACTCTTGATGACTAAACCGTTATAGTCAAGAGGTCGGCCCTACTAAACCCCGGGATATAGCGGTTTAGCCACGGCCTCGATAGCATCTGGGCATGGTCTCCCCTTCGGCCCCCGCGGGCCCGGAACGCACATATAACTCCCTGCCCGGCGTCGGGCTCGAGTCGCCCGCTGCGCGCGCGCTCCACGGGCAGGAGCTGCCCGGATCCGGCCAGCCGCGCCGCAACCGGGAGGCTCCGGAGCAGGCGGGGTCGGAATCGGTCCCGCCCCGCGAAATCGACGCCGGATCGCTCGCCGGTCACGTCGTCCGGGAGGGTGACGAGCTCGTCTACGACTGGTTCCCGGAAGCCGGGCCCACCTTCGCCACGCGCTGGACCGCCACGGCCTTCGCCCTGGATCTGGAATTCGACGACGGCGGCACCCTCTCTGCGGTCCTGGCCCCGGACAGCGCGGGAACCCCGATGCTGCCATGCGCTCAGGGGGCGTCCCTGCGCCACGCGGTGGACCAGTGGAACCGCCAGGTGGTGCCCCTCGACGCGTTCGCGGGCCGCCGCATCCGACGGGTCCTGTTCCGGCTCCTCGCGCCCGAGACCAGCACGGTCTGGCTGGACGGCCTGCGTCTCCGGACCCGTGACGAGCCGGGCGGTGAGATTCTGGACCGCGTCCTCACCACGCGCGGCAGCCATTCGAGTGACCGCTTCTCCCGCGGCAACACCGCGCCGCTGGTGGGCCTTCCGCACGGCGGCGTCTTCGGCCTGCCCATGACGGACGCCTCCGCCGGGAACTGGCCCTACGCCTACCACGCCCACAATCTTCTGCCTGAGAACCGCCCGGCACTCCAGGCGTTCGCGACGTCCCACCTGCCGAGCCCGTGGATCGGCGACCGCGGCGTCTTCGAAATCATGCCGAGCCTCGACGCGGATCCCGACCCGGACCGCCGGGCGCGGGCCCTGACCTTCAGCCATGGCGCGGAGGAACCCCGGGCCCACGAATACCGGGTCACCTTCGACAACGGCCTGCGCGCCGCCATGACCGCCGGCGAGTTCGCGCTGGGCCTCCGCTTCGCCGCGGACACCCCCGTCCGCTCGCTCATCGTGGACCACCTCGGCAGCGCGCGGGACGTCGTGTTCCGCCAGGGGGAGGGCGCCTCCGTGCTGGAGCTGACCCTCGACGACGGCCCCGGCCGCCTCCCGCACCACGTCCACGTCCGCTTCCCGGCAGGTTCCTCGGCGTTCCTCACGGGGACCGCGGCGTCGGGTGTCGAGAAGGCGGTGGACGCCCACGGCGCCGGAGGCCGGCTGGGTGGGCACGTGCGGCTCGCGGGGGAGGGCGCCGTCGTCGAGGTCCTGGTGGGCATCTCGACCGTGAGTGCCGAGCAGGCGGCGGAGAATCTGCGCGCCGCCGGCGACTACGATGCGATGCTCGCCGCGGCGGAGGCCGCCTGGCGGGAGTCGCTGGGCGTTCTCACGGTGGAGGGCGTCTCGGCGGAGCAGGAGCGCGCCCTGTTCTCGGACCTGTACCGCCTGTTCCTGTACCCGAACCGGCACGACGAGCAGACCGCCGACGGACGGCGGCTCTACCGGAGCCCCGTCGACGGTCAGGTGCGGCCCGGCGTCTTCGGCGCGAACAACGGCTTCTGGGATACCTATCGGACGTGCTGGCCGCTGCTCGGGCTGCTCTCGCCGGACCGGGCGGCACTTCTGGCGGACAGCTTCGTGCAGCACTTCCGGGACTCCGGGTGGACAAGCCGGTGGAGCGCGCCGGGCCCGGTGGACTCGATGACCGGGACCACGACGGACACCGTCTTCGCGGACCTCGTGGCCTCCGGCGTGACCGGCTGGGACGTGGCGGCCGCCTACGAATCCGCCCTGGTCAACGCCACGGTTCCCGCGCCCCGGCCGGAGGTCGGGCGGAAGGGGCTGAGCGACGGCCGGTTCCGCGGGTTCATCTCCACGGACGTCCACGAGGGCCTCTCCTGGACACTCGACAACGCCATCAACGACTGGGGCGCCGCCGTCCTCGCCGGGTGGCTCGCGGAGCAGGAGGAGGTCGGGCCGCGTCGCGACCGGCTGCAGACGGAGGCCGAGTACTTCGCACGCCGCGCGCTGGGATACCGGAACGTGTTCCACCGCGAGCTCGGCTTCTTCCTCGGCAGGACGCCCGACGGCGCGTGGCGCGTCACCGCGGCCGCCTACGACCCCGATGTGTGGGGTTACGACTACACCGAGACGAACGGCTGGGGCACGGCGTTCACCGCACCGCACGACGGGGCCGGTCTCGCGGCCCTGCACGGCGGTGAGGACGGGCTGAGCGTCGCGCTGGACGCCTTCTTCGCCCGTCCGGAGACGGCCGCGGAGGAGCTGTGCGGCTCTTATGGCTTCGTGATCCACGAGCAGACCGAGGCCCGCGACGTCCGGATGGGCATGCTGGGGCTGTCCAATCAGCCAGCGCATCACATCCCGTACATGTACTGCTTCACCGGCCGGCACGACGCTGCGCACCGCGTCGTCACCGCCGCGCGGGACCGGCTCTTCAGCGGCTCCGAGATCGGCCAGGGCTTCCCGGGCGACGAGGACAACGGCGAGATGTCCGGCTGGCACCTCCTGGCGAGCCTGGGGCTGTACCCACTCGTGCCGGGATCCGGACGGCTCATCCTGACGCCACCGCTCGCGCCGAGGGCGGTGCTTCGACCGCTGGGCGGCGCGGAGCTGGTCATCACAGCGGAGGGCGCCGGGAAGCCGTACATCGAATCGGTCCGTTTCAACGGGCAGCCGTGGGAGCGGATCGACATCCCGCGGAGCCTGCTGGCGGGCGGGGGTCATCTCGAGTTCGTGCTCTCCGACGTGCCGCGCGGCTGGGCGGCGGACTCCCGGCCGTGGTCACTGAGTGGCGAGGCGCCCCACGAGATCCTCGGCGCCGCGGTGCCCGGTCTGGTGCTGCCGGACCAGCCGTGGCGGGACCTCCTCGCCGTGGCCGAGGGAACCGTTACGGACGACCGTGGCGGCCGGCCGGTGGACCTTGCCGCCGGGGAGACGGTGTTCGTCCCACTCACGGCCGCAACCAAGCTGCCCGGGCTCTACACGGTGACCCTCGACCAGCCGCAGGAGGCCTCGTGGCGGCTGGAGGCCCTCGACGTCGCGGGCGAATGGCACCTCCTGGATCACCGCGAGGACGAGTTCTTCCAGCGGTCCGGGCAGCTTCGCCCCTTCCGCCCGCACGACGACGGCGCCGGCCGCGCCGCACTCTTCAACGCCGTGCGCTTCACGGCGCTGAGTCCGCTGCGGCTCGTGCAGCTGGAGGTGCTGGCGTAGGGGGTCTAGGCACGGAGAACCCGCCGAATCCGCTGCCCAGGGCGTGAGTCCGCTACAGGATGTAGCGGACTCACGCCTCCGACAGCGGACTCAGCGGAGGCCCGGCCCGCCAGGGCGTTCCGGGCGTCCTGTCGAGCCCGTGGGTCCCGCGAGTTCCGGAACCGTGGAAGTCCCCGGGTGCTGCTCGAAGATGATCTGGGTCTCCGTCCGGCCGAGGTCCGGATCGGACCCGAGATGGAGCTTGATGAAGTCGCGGAGGGCCGGCACGCTCTCACAGGCGATGTGGAGCACGAAATCGTGGTCTCCGCCGATCAAATAGATGCGCTGAACTCCGGGAATTGATCGGAGGCGGTTTGCGACGACGGGCAGGCGGTTGCGGACCGTGCTGTGCACACTGACGAAGATCATCGCCTCGACGCTGGTTCCGACCGCCTCCGGGTCGATGTCCGCGTGGTAGCCGCGGATGACCCCCGCCTCTTCGAGAGCCCGCACACGGCCGTGGCACGTGGACCGCGGAAGTCCCACCCGGGCGGAGAGCTCCTTGTTGGACAGTCGCCCGTCTCGGCTGAGTTCGGTGAGGATCCTGCGGTCCGCCGCGGAGAGCTGAATTCGGTTCACGGAACCGCCTTTCATCAGAGCAGGGATTCGACGGTGAAACGCCCCATGGAAGCAAATCTGAATTCTGTCCGGAATTCTAGAAGTGATCCCGGAGGATTGCGAGACTTGATGCGTACAGGACGAATCTGCGACTCACGGCACAGGTGGTTCGCACCAGGATTCTCACCAGGAATGGAGTGGCAGTGGGGCATGCATGGATCGGCGGGATCACCCGGGACGACTGTGAGCGGGCGGACCGCGCGGACCCTCTGGCGTCCTTCCGCGACGAGTTCGACCTGCCCGAAAGGTTGATCTATCTCGACGGCAACTCGCTGGGCGTCCTGCCCCGGGGTGCCGCCGAACGCTGTTCCGCCGTGCTGAGGGACGAATGGGGCACCGATCTCATCGGCAGCTGGAACAAGAACCACTGGTTCGGGCTTCCTTCCCGGATCGGGGAGAAGATCGGACTTCTGATCGGCGGCGGGGACGGCGGCTGCGTCGCCACGGACACCACCTCGGTGAACCTCTACAAGGTGCTCGGCGCGGCGCTGAGGCTGCAAGCGGAGGACGCTCCCGGGCGGCGGGTCATCGTCTCCGAGCGGGAGAACTTCCCCACGGACCTCTACATCGTCTCGGGCCTCATCGACGTCCTGGACAAGGGCTACGAGCTGCGGCTGATCGACGGGCCGGAAGACCTGGACGGTGCGCTGGGAGCCGACGTCGCCGTCGTGCTCCTCACGCAAGTCAACTACCGGAGCGGCGCGCTCTGGGACATGCGGGCGACGACGGCGCGCATCCACGACGCGGGCGCGCTCGCGGTCTGGAATCTGTGCCATTCGGTGGGCGCCGTCCCGCTCTCCGTGGCGGAGTCCGGTGCCGACTTCGCGGTCGGCTGCACCTACAAGTACCTCAACGGAGGGCCCGGTTCTCCCGCGTTCCTCTGGGTCGCCGCGCGTCACCTGGCCCGGGCCGAGTCGCCGTTGACGGGCTGGTGGGGGCATGCCGAGCCGTTCAGTATGGCTCCGGAGTACGCACCGGCCGCCGGCATCGACCGATTCCTGGTGGGCACCCAGCCGATCCTGTCCCTGGCGACCATGGAGGTCGGCGTCGACCTGGCGCTCCGGGTCGACCAGGAGGAACTGCGCCGGAAGTCGCTGGCGCTCACGTCGCTCTTCATCGACCTGGTGGAACAGCGGCTTCCGGGGCATCCGCTGACCCTCATCACCCCACGGGAGGAGGAGCGGCGCGGAAGCCACGTCTCGTTCCGGCACCCCGAAGGCTACGCCGTCATGAAGGCCCTGATCTCCCTGGGGGTGGTGGGGGACTACCGCGAGCCCGAGGTGCTGCGCTTCGGGATCACCCCGCTGTACCTGCGCCACGTAGACATCTGGGACGCGGTGGAGGTCTTGCGCCGGGTCCTGGACGAGGAACTGTGGAGGTCTGCGGAGTTCCAGCTGAAGGACGCGGTGACCTGAGGGCCCGGCCCCCGGGACCAGTCGCCCGCCGCAGGCCCTAGCCGTACACCGTGAGGTTCGGGTATTCGCTGTCGTCCGGCTCGGAGGGGAGCTGATATCCCAGGCGATTGCGCAGTCCCGGAGCCTTGGCCTCGAGGACCGCCCGCACCCACACCAGCACGCCGCCGAGGGCAGCCCACAGCACCGCCAGGATCGCCGTCCCGGTCAGCTCACCGCCGCCCAGCACCCAGCCTCCGGCCAGCACCGCCCCGACGGTCCAGAGACGCAGCGCGGCGTCACCGGCGTCGAGCACTTGGGCGGTGGCCGTGCGGGCGATCCGCCGCTGCCGCGGATTCGCGCTCTCCGGTGCCGCGGTGCGGATCGCCCCGAACGCCCGGGCCAGGTCGACGCCGCTCGTGACGGCACTCAGCACCAATCCCACGGCGACGATCAGCCCGCCTGCCAGGGCGATCCCGCCGATCACCTGCTCGACAGGCTCCTCAAAACTGATCTTGTCCGCGTACAGCCCGGGCTGGTGCAGGTACACGCCCGCGAACACGAGCACCGCCCCGATCACCGTCAGCGAGCCACCCGCCTGCTGGAACCAGTCGTGCGCGGTCCAGGCCCGGCGCGCCCGCCGGCGCTGTTCTTTCGTGGTGATGCGGACCGCAGGTCCGCGATCTCCCAGGGCACTCTTCGGCAGAGACGGCGCCATCTCCCGAGCCCAGCGCCGGTTCCGCGCCACGAGCACGAAGCACGCCACGGTGCACAGCGCGACGACGGCGAGCAGCACCCCGGACGCGACCGCCCAGCCGGTGAAGGCGTCGCGGTGGTCCGGGTCGTCGAGGCGTTCGGCCTCACCCGCTGCGAGGACGAGGCACGGGATCAGTCCCAGCACGGCTACGGAGCCCAGCCCGACGGCGCTCCACACGGCGGGGAGGTACGGATCCGAGACCTGTCCCCGGACCGACAGGGCACCCGGGAAGCCGGAGTCCCTCGGGCCCAGCCCGGCATAGAAGCGGCCCTTGGCCAGGCGTTCCGGGACCAGTGCGACCCCGTACAGGAGGATGAGCGCCGCGATCCCGATCGAGCTCACGGCCACGACGCCCAGGGCTCGCGAATCCATCCCCGAACCCCGCACGGTCAGGCTCGCGACGAGCATTGCGAGAAGCAGGAGGCCCAGCGCCACCGCGCACCCTGCGATGCCCGCGCGCAGCACGGCGAGCACGGCGTCCGCCGCGACGAGAGCGCGCGTCGGCAGCGCCTCCTGGTGCCTGGACATCGTGCCTCCCGGAGCGTGAGTGAGGTGGACCGTGCCGGCCCGCACGACGCGGCACACCCCCAAACTACCGCGTCGTCTCTCCGGCCTGGGGCCCTTCCAAGACCTGTCGGGATTCGTCGGGGGTGGTCTGGCTCGCTGAGTCCGCTATGGATGGTGTGAGTCCGCTACACGATGTAGCGGACTCACACCATCCATAGCGGACTCAGCAGGGGGGTGAGGGCGGCCCCGGTGCCACTTCGACCCCGCCGGGGTGCCCGCCGCCGTCGTGGTCCACACCCTGGACAGCCTCACCGCACCATGTTTGACTGCAGTCAACCCGGGGAAAACCCGTCACGGACGGCGAGGCATTCCGGACCGGGGCGGGCCCTGCACGCGGCTCCGCTCGACGGCGATGATCGGAAAGGCGGCGGAACCGCATGGCTGGGGGAGTCGCACGCCGATGAACTCCCTGTTCCGAACCTCCAGCGCCGTCCTTGTCCGGGCCTTTCCCTTGATCCTGTCGGGTCTGGTTCCCCAGCTGACGAGCCTGGTGGTGCTCACGATCAGCCGCATGTCCGGCACTCCGTCGGCCACCGCACTGCTGGGGCTCACGTCGTCCCTCACGGGGCTCGCCTTCGTGGCGACCGTAGGGGTCTCCATCTGCACCGTGCGGGATCTGGTGCGAGCTCGGAAGCAGTCCACGACGGCGGCATCCGGCGATCCTGAGGCGGCCCGTGTGGCTCAGTCGAGTGCTGTGCAGGCCAATTGGCGCATCGCCAATTCGTTCGCGGTGTTCAGCCTCCTGCTGTCAGCGGTCTTCATCCTCATCTACTCCCGCAGCATCCCGGAGGAGCATGCCTGGATCGTCTGGAGCTACTTTTTCTCACAGTCACTGTCCCTGCTGGTCACCCCCTACTTCGCGGTGATGAACGGCGCCTACCAGTTCGTGGATCGGAGCCGCGAGAACCTCTTCTCCTCCGCGGCCGTGGGGCTGAGTTCGGTCGGTGCTGCAGCGCTCTGTTTCCAGTTCTCCGGATCACCGTCCACGGCATTGATGGCGTTCGGGCTGTCCCAGTCCGTCATCAGCGTGGCCGTCCTCCTGATCCGGCTGACGCGACTGTCCCGGAAATTCGGAGTCGTTCCCTGGGACCTGCGCTTCGACTTCTCCGCCGGACGGATCGTCGAACGCCTGGCCGGTGCGATCGACGGCGCCGTGTTCATGACGGTCTTCCTCCTGGTCCAGATGATCGCGACGTCGATCTCGGTGCAGACGGGCGCCGAGATCGCGCTCGCGGTCGGCGTCGCCCGCATGGTGGTGGTTCCCCTGAAGCAGGTGGGACTGACGTACGGGCGGATGCGGATCTCGGGGCTCGTCCCGGCAGACGACGGGAAGGCCGCCTCCCTCGGCGTGCTCGCCATCTCGACATGGGCCATCGTGGTCCCGATCTGCTTGGTGATCGTCGCCGTCGGCCTGCTGGGCCGGCCCGTCGCGGGGAGCTGGACCCTGTCACTCCTGATCGTGGCGCAGTTTCTCGTGGAACCCTTCGCGGGCGTCCTCTACGGCGCACTGAAGATGACGGCCGGTCCGAAAGCCGGGCTGGTGGGACTCTTCGTCTCGTACGGTCTCGTCGCCTCAGCTGGGTTGGTCCTCCTGCAGCAGACGGCCGGCGACGCGGTGCAGTTCTGGGCGCTGCTCCTGGCGGTCCGGGTGCTGTTCGCGCTGCTGACCACTCGCGCGTGGGTGCGCTTCCGCCCCGCCGTGGAGCCCGTGACGGTCCGCTGAACTCGCTAGGGACGGTTCGAGCTCGCTACCCGCGACAGCGAAGTCGGCCCCTGCGTAGCGAGTTCAGCCGGGTTCCGCGCCCTCGATAGCGAGTTCAGCGCCGCACCCCCGACCCGCCCTACGACGACGCCGGCGCGGGCCCCGAGCTTTCGCGGATGCTCAGGCGCGGCTGAGCTCCCTCGATGCTGGGCACCGGGGTCTCGGCGGCGATGTGCTCCAGCAGCGTCTTGACGGCGAGGGTCCCGAAGGCCACGGTGTCGCGGGTCAGCGACGTGATGGGCGGATTGCCGAGCTGCACCAACAGTGAATCCTCGAAGGAGACGATCGAGAGTTCGTCCGGCACTCGGAGCCCGAGCCCCTGGGCGGCACGGAGGCTGGCCATCGCCATGACGTCCGTGTCGTACATGACGGCGGTGGGCCGCGCGGACCGTGCCAGCAGCTCCCGGGTGACCCGGGCGGCGTCGTCGGCCTCATAACCGCTGATCACGCTCTGGGAGGCGTCGAGTCCCAGCGCCTCGGCGCTCGCGGAGAACTCCTGGCGCCGGAGCTGGGTGTGCTCCAGCTCCTCGGGCCCGGCCACGTAGGCGATCCGGCGGTGACCCAGTCCGTGCAGGTACCGGACCAGGGTGTCCGTTGCGGCGCGGTCGTCGGCCCAGACCGCCGGGATGGCCGCCGTCTGGGAAGGGTGTCCCGCGACCTGGACCGCGGGCAGCCCGAGGTGTTCCAGGACCTCGAGCCGGGGGTCGTCCACGCGGGGATCCACCATGATCACGCCGTCCACGATCCGGGACTGCCACCACTCCCGGTAAGCCTCCAGCTCCTCCTCGACGCTGCCCACCACCATCATGTGGAGGGCGGTGTGGCTGCCGGTGAGGCCGAGCTGCATCCCGGACAGCAATTGCGGGAAGAACGTCTCCGTTCCCAGGATCCGGGCCGAGCGGTTCAGCACGAAGCCGATGGCGCCGGCCTGGGACTGGCCGAGCGCGCGGGCGGCTCGGTTGGGTTTCCAGTTCAGCTCGTCCGCGATGGCCTGGACGCGCATGCGGGTCTCCTCGCTGACGCCGGGCCGCCCGTTGAGGGCGAAGGAGACGGCGCCTTTCGAGACGCCCGCACGCGCGGCGATTTCGCTGATCGTGGCGCGCTTCGGGTGGTTCATAGCAAGGATCATACGCCGTCGAGGGGTCTTGACTATATCGGTTTAGTTTGGAAGTCTGGCTTCACTTCAGTGACGGGGAGACGTGCGACACAGTGGACGCGCCAGGGACCCCCCAGCCTTGCTACAAAGGAGTCGCACGATGCACCAGAAGAAGACCACGAAGAAACTCATGGCGGGAGCCGCCCTCCTGCTCTCCGCCGCCCTCGGCATGACGGCCTGTTCGGGCGGAAGCCAGGGCTCCGACCAGCAGAGCGATGCCATCGAAGGCGAGATCACGCTCCAGACCTGGTCCCTGACCCCCAAGTTCAGCGACTACCTGAACAAGGTGATCGCGGACTTCGAGAAGGCCAACCCGAAGGCCAAGGTCAAGCTCCTCGATCAGCCCGGTGACGGCTACTCGGAGAAGGTCCTCAGCCAGGCCGCCTCCAACTCCCTCCCGGACGTCGTGAACCTCCCGAACGACTTCGCCTACCCGCTGGCCCAGCAGGGCGTGCTGCAGGACCTCTCCCAGGGTGACGACCTCTCCAAGAACTACGTCCAGGGCGCGCTCGACGCGTACAAGTTCCCGGGCATCGACGGCACCTACGCCTACCCCTGGTACCTCCAGACCGATGTGAACTACTGGAACACGGACCAGCTCTCCCAGTGCGGACTGGACCCGGCCAAGCTGCCCTCCAGCCGCGACGAGCTGTTCACCCAGGCCAAGACCATGCACGACAAGTGCCCGGACAAGTTCCTCATCAGCACCTTGCCCGGCCTGAACGCCCTCACGGCCACCGGCCAGAAGGTCATCAACGACGACGGCACCCAGTTCACCTTCGCCACGGACGACTCCGCCAAGGTGATCGACAAGTACCGCGACGCCTACAAGGCCGGCTACATGCCGCCGTCGATCCTCAACAACAACTACCAGGGCAACGCCAAGCTGTTCACCCAGCAGAAGGTCGCCTGGACCACGGCCGGCTCCTCCGGCGCACTCGACTTCGTGCGGGACAACCCCAGCCTGAAGGGCAAGTTCACCGAGAACAAGGCGCTCGACACCCCGCCGCTCTACCCGCAGGGTCTCTCCGTCTCCGCCAAGAGCAAGCACCTGGCCACCGCCAAGGCGTTCGCCAAGTTCATGACCAACGCGGAGAACCAGAACGCGTTCGCCAAGCTCACCAACACCTTCCCGTCCTCCACCGGCTCCTCCGAGGACCCGTTCTACTCCAAGGACGACGGCACCGAGGCCGGCAAGGCCCGTGTTCTGGCGTTCAACAGCCTCAAGGAAGGCAAGGTCCTGAACCCGGTGCAGTGGAACTCCGCCATGGACGACTACTTCAAGCAGCAGGTGGCCCTCGCCGTGAAGGGCGACATCTCCGGCAAGGAAGCCCTGCAGAAGGCTCAGGACAAGGCGAATCAGCTGCTCAAGCAGCAGAAGTGAGCCGTTCCTGAGCGGGTGGGCCGCCGGTCCCGGCGGCCCACCCCGTTCGTCAGCTGAAAGGAGACGTCCATGGCGTCGACCACCATCCCGCGCCCGGTGAAAATCCCGGCGAAACCCCCGGTGGGCACCCGGGTCCGCACCAGCAAGTGGTTCACCCCGTGGATCCTCGTGGCGCCGGCGCTGCTCTGGCTCCTGGTGTTCAACGTCTGGCCGTCCCTGAACACCATCCGCATGGCGTTCACCAACGCCAAACCGCTGGGCGGCAAGGAACGCTACGTCGGCGTCCAGAACTTCCAGCAGATCCTCGAAGACGACCAGGTCATGAACGCGCTGCTCAACAGCGTGGTCTACATGGTCATCTGCGTGCCGCTGCTGACCCTGCTCCCGCTCCTGCTCGCGATCCTCGTGCAGAAGCCGCTCAAGGGCATCGCCTTCTTCCGCACGGCGTTCTACACGCCGGTGATCGCCTCCGCCGTCGTGGTCGGTCTCATGTGGAGCTGGCTGCTCGACTCGCGCGGCGCCGTCAACAACCTGGCGCAGGCGCTGCACGTGGTCACCGAGCCGATCCCGTTCCTCACCGACCGCTGGCTCGTCATCATCTCCGCCATCAGCCTGACCGTCTGGAAAGGCCTCGGGTACTACATGATCGTGTACCTGGCGGCCCTCGGGAACGTCGGCAAGGAACTGCACGAAGCCGCCGCGATCGACGGAGCGGGCGCGGTCCGCCGCTTCTGGAGCGTCACCGTCCCGGGCGTCCGGGGAGCCATGGGCCTGGTCGCCGTGCTGGTGGCCATCAGCGCGCTGCGGGTGTTCTCCGAAGTCTTCATCCTCACGGGCGGCAAGGGCGGACCCGGCGGCGAAGACCTCACCATGGTCATGCTCATCCAGCAGTACGCCCGCGGCTTCACCGGCAACCTCGGCTACGCCTCGGCCCTGAGCATCCTGCTCTTCCTGCTGACGCTGATCCCCATGCTGGTCCTGGCCCGCCTGAACTCCAAGGGGGACAAATGAGCGCCACTGAACTGCGGCCCTCCGCACCGGACGACGCCCTGGAAGGCGCGACGCCGCCGGCCCGCCGCCGTCGTTCCCGCACCTTCGGCGAGCCCTCCGCCGCCGAGAAGTTCTGGCGCTACGCGGCGCTGATCTTCGTCCTGTTCGTCACGGTCGGACCCTTCCTGTGGCAGATGTCCACGTCTTTGCGCAGCAGCACCGAGGACATCTACACGGAGAACCTCAGCCTCCTCCCGCAGCAGCCCACGCTCGGCAACTACGTCCGGGTGTTCCAGGCGATCGACGTGTGGCGGTACATCGGCAACTCGCTCTTCGTGGCCGCGGTGGCCGTGGTGGGCAACGTGGTCTTCTCCACGGCCGCCGGGTACGCGCTGGCCCGGCTGTCCTTCCGCTTCAAGAAGTGGGTCCTGGGCCTGTTCATGATCACGCTCATCCTGCCGGCCGAAGCCACGATCATCTCCCAGTACGTGACCGTGCGGGACCTGGGCCTCGCGGACACTCTGCTCGGTGTGGCGCTGCCCGGCATGGTCAGCGTGCTGAACGTGCTCCTCATGTTCAACGCCTTCCGCCAGCTCCCCACGGAGATCGAGGAGGCGGCCGTGGTGGACGGCGCCAACGCCTGGCAGCGGCTCATCCGGGTGGCGCTGCCGTCCGTCTACGGCACCATCGCCGTGGTGGCGATCTTCTCCTTCATCGGCGCCTGGGATGATTTCCTCTGGCCGCTGATCGTTCTCACCACCCCCGAGAACTTCACGCTCACCATCGGACTGCAGTACCTCTCCGGCACCTTCACCAATGACATGCGGCTCATCGCGGCCGGCACCATGATCGCCTTCATCCCCATCGCCGTGGTCTTCGGCGTCCTGCAGAGATTCTTCTTCAAGGGCGTCGAAGAGGGCGGCGTCAAGGGCTGAGACCATTCATCAACGATTTCAGGAGGACAATTCCGTGCGATTCGGGGTCAACTACACACCGGCGTCGGGGTGGTTCCACTCCTGGCAGCATCTCCGGGAGGAGGACGTGCGCCGGGACCTGGGGCAGATCGCCACGCTCGGCGTGGACCACATCCGCATCTTCCCGCTCTGGCCCGTGGTGCAGCCGAACAGGAGCCTGATCAGCCAGACCGCGCTGGATGACGTGATGACGGTGGTGGACGTCGCCGCGGAGTTCGGCCTGGACGTGAACCTGGACGTGCTCCAGGGGCACCTCTCGAGTTACGACTTCCTCCCCGCCTGGATCTCCACCTGGCACCGGGCGGAACCTGTTCACGGACCCGGACGTGGTGCGGGCCGAGGCGGATCTGGCGGCCGAGTTCGCCCGTCGCCTCGAGGGACGCCCCAACATCATGGGCATCACCCTGGGCAACGAGCTCAACCAGTTCGCCCCGCCCATCCACCCGGACGCCCATCCCGTGACCCCGGAGCAGGCGTCGGCCTGGCTGGAGACCCTCGTGGCGGGCGCCCGCTCGCACGGGAACCCCTTCGTCACGAACGCCATGTACGACGCGTCCTGGTACGACGACCGTCAGCCTTTCGAGCCCCGCCACGCCGTGGAGTTCGGCGACGCCACCGTCGTGCACTCGTGGGTCTTCAACGGCGCCGCGCAGACCTTCGGACCCCTCCACGACGGTTCCGTCCGCCACGCCGAATACCTCCTGCGGCTCGCCGCCGCGTGGCACCAGGACGCGACCCGCCCGGTGTGGCTCCAGGAGGTCGGCGCCCCGACCACGGTGATCCCGCGGGAGTCCGCCCCGGACTTCCTCGAGGCCACCATCCGCCACGCGGCCGCCGTGCCCGGCCTGATGGGGGTGACCTGGTGGTGCTCGCATGACGTCTCCCGGGCGCTCGCCGACTTCCCGGAGGTCGAGTACGACCTGGGTCTCTTCACCCACGACGGCGCGCTGAAGCCCACGGGGGAGCGCTTCGCCGCGCTCGTGGCCGAGTTCCGGGCGGCCGGGGCGGGCGCGGCCGGCAGCACCGGCGCCGTGCCCGCCGTCGAGCCCTCCGCCGTCGCGCTCGTCCTCGACGACACCGCCGAGGGCTACCGCGCGAGCTGCGCACCCGGAGGGGCGTTCCACCGTGCGTGGCTGGACGCCGCCGCGGCCACCGGACAGGGCCCGCAGGTCCTCCTGGCCTCCCGCGGTCAGGACCCGGCCGTGCTCGCCGCCCGCGGCATCACCGCGGTCCTGGAGAGCGGCGCATCCGCTCCCGGGGCAATTACCGCAAATCGCTAGCGAAACCCCGGAAACCGCTGCTAGTCTCGCCCTTTGCGAGCCGTTGACCTACCAAGCCACCTGACACCAGACGTGAGGACACGAGCACATCCATGCATGACGACATCAACCTGACCACCGGACGGGTCAAGCGGGTTCTGGCCGAGCGGCTGTATCCCGCCGTCTACGAGGAGAGCGTGGCGCTGGACGTCGCCTGGCACGAACTGCCGGGCGAGCCGATCGCCCCCGCCGAGGGCCTGGCCCTCGAGTACTCGCCGTACCAGGTGGGAACCCCGTGGGGCGCCGCCTGGGGCACCACCTGGTTCCGTCTGCAGGGCCGGATCCCCGAGGGGTGGGCCGGACGCCGCGTCGAGATGGTGGTGGACCTCGGCTTCGATGTGAACATGACGGGATTCCAGTGCGAAGGCCTGGTCTACGCGCCCGAGGGCGAGCCGCTGAAGTCGCTCAACCCGCGCAACCAGTGGGTCCTGGTGGCTGACGAAGCGCAGGGCGGGGAGACCGTGGAGCTCTTCATCGAGGCCGCGTCCAACCCGGTGCTCCTGGATTACCACCCCTTCCTTCCCACGCAGGAGGGCGACATCCGCACCTCCTCGCCGAAGAAGCTCTACACCACGCGCCGCATGGACCTGGCCGTGTTCAACCGCGAGGTCCACGAACTGTGCCTGGACCTGGAGGTCCTGTTCGAGCTCCAGGCCGAGCTGCCGGAGTCCTCGCCGCGCCGGATGCGCATCCTCCAGGGTCTGGACGACGCCCTGGACCGCGTCGACCTCCAGCGCATCGCCGAGACCGTGGGGGAGGCCCGCGAGGTCCTCGCGCCGCTGCTCGAGCGTCCCGCCGAGGCCAGCGCCCACCACGTCTCCGCCATCGGCCACGCGCACATCGACTCCGCCTGGCTATGGCCTCTGCGCGAGACCATTCGCAAGGTGGCCCGCACCAGCTCCTCCATGACCGAGCTGATCGGGCAGGACCCGGACTTCCGGTACGGCATGTCCAGCGCGCAGCAGTACAAGTGGCTCAAGGTCCACCGGCCCGAGGTGTACGCCAAGGTCAAGGCCGCCGTCGCCGAGGGCCGTTTCGTGCCGCTGGGCGGCATGTGGGTCGAGTCGGACACGGTCATGCCCAGCGGCGAGGCCCTGTCCCGCCAGTTCCTGTACGGCCAGTCGTTCTTCCGGGACGAGTTCGGCGCGGCCTGCCGCGGAGTGTGGCTGCCGGACAGCTTCGGCTATTCGCCGGCCCTGCCGCAGCTCATGCGCCGCGCCGGTTTCGAGTGGTTCTTCACCCAGAAGATCTCCTGGAACCAGGTCAACAAGTTCCCGCACCACACGTTCAACTGGGAAGGCATCGACGGCTCCCGGGTCTTCAGCCACTTCCCGCCCATGGACACCTACAACGCGCAGCTCTCCGGCGAGGAGATGGCCCGCGCCAGCCGCCAGTTCCGCGAGGCCCGCGTCGCCTCCGGGTCGATCGCGCCGGTCGGCTGGGGCGACGGCGGTGGCGGCACCACCCGCGAGATGACCGGCAAAGCCCGGCGTCTCGCGGACCTGGAAGGCAGCGCCACGGTCCGCTGGGAGAACCCGGACGACTACTTCGAGCGCGCCCGCGCCGAGATGCCGAAGCCCCCGGTCTGGGTCGGTGAGCTGTACCTGGAACTCCACCGGGCCACCCTCACGAGCCAGCACAAGACCAAGCAGGGCAACCGCCGCGTGGAGCACCTGCTGGTGGAGGCCGAGCTGTGGAGCGCCACGGCCGCGGCCCGCACCGGCTACGCGTACCCCTATGACGAACTGAACGCACTGTGGGAGGACCTCCTGCTGCACCAGTTCCACGACATCCTGCCCGGCACCTCCATCGCCTGGGTGCACCGCGAGGCCGTCGAGACCTACCGCCGCCTCACGGAGGAGGCCGAGGCCCTGATCGGCCGCGCCCTGGACGCCCTGGCCGGCGACGGCGACGTGCAGCTCACGTTCAACGCGGCGCCGTTCGGCCGCTCCGGCGTGCCCGCGCTGGGCGCCTCCGAGGCTGCCCCGCGCGGCGCCGAGCCGGTGACCGTGAGCGAGGAGGCGCGCGGCGTCGTGCTCCGCAATGGACTGGTGGAGGTCGTCATCAGCCGTGAAGGCCACGTCGTCTCCGCGGTGGACCTGGCCAGCGGGCGCGACGCGATCCCCGCGGGCGCCGAGGCGAACGTGCTCCAGCTGCACCAGGACTTCCCGAACATGTGGGACGCCTGGGACGTGGACCGGTACTACCGCAACCGCGTGACCGAGCTGCGTTCACTGACGTCGTTCTCCGTGGAGGGCGACGGGGACGAGGCGCGGGTCGTGATCGAGCGCGAGTTCTCCGGGTCCCGGGTCCGTCAGGTGCTGCGCCTGGCCGCGGATGCGCGCACGCTGCGGATCGATCAGGAGACCGACTGGCACGAGGCCGAGAAGTTCCTCAAGGTGTCCTTCCCGCTGGACGTCCGCGCGGAGCACACGGCCGCGGAGACGCAGTTCGGCTTCAACAAGCGCGTCACGCACACCAACACGAGCTGGGAGGCGGCGAAGTTCGAGACGTCCATGCACCGCTTCGTGCTGGCGGAGGAGCCCGGCTTCGGCGCGGCCCTGGTGACGGAGTCCAGTTACGGCTTCGACATGACCCGCGACGCTGACGACGACGCCGGCGTGACCACCACCCTGCGCCTCTCCCTCCTCCGGGCTCCGCGGTTCCCCGACCCGGAGACGGACCAGGGCGTGCACCAGCACTCCTACGGCCTCGTGATCGGGGCCGACGCCCTGGTGGCGACCCGTGAGGGCATCCACCTGAACAGCCCGGTCCGTTCGCGGTCCGGCGCCGCTCCGGTCGAGTCCCTCGTGCGGGTCGACGGCGATGGCGTGCTCGTCTCCTCGGTGAAGCTCGCCCACGACCGCTCCGGCGACCTGGTGGTCCGCGTCTACGAGCCGCAGGGCCACCGCGCGAACGCCGTGCTGCACGTCGACCCGGCGTTCGGCGCCGGCCGCGAGGTCAGCCTGATCGAGGACGAGCTCCCCGGACGCCCCGGCCCTGGAGGCGGCCGGCGCCGGCTCCGGTGGCGAGGGCGCGACGGCGGAGGCCGGCGTCGCGCTGTCCCTGTCGCCGTTCTCGGTGCGCACGTTCCGGTTCAGCCCGGCGCAGGTGGGCTAGGCGGGTTAGGCAGGTCTCCTCGCCCGAGTTCGTGGGTTTCGGGTGAGTTCGTGGACCATCTCCACGAACTCGCCTCGAAACCACGAACTCGGCAGGGGGCGGGGGCTGGTACAGAGCAGGGGCCGGTGCGGGCTGCCTGGCTCCGTGAGACCGTGGGTTTCCGTCGAGTTCGGGGGTTCGTTCCGGCGTCGTGGGTTGCGGGGGGTGTTCTCGGCACGGACCCCCGAACTCGGCAGGGGTGGCCCCGAGTGGACCCGCCCCACACCCACCTGGCTTCGTCGCTCGGGCTTGTCTGGCCAGCCGTTATTCGTGAAACCGTGGGTTTCCGTCGAAACAGTGCATTAACCACACTGTTTCGACGGAAACTCGCGGTTTCGGCGTTTCCGGGGCCCTCGCGGACGGGTGGGAAGCGGGTCGGGAGCGCGATCCGGAGTGGCTTTGGCGGTGCTCGTCCGTCGAGTTCGTGGGTTTCGGGTGAATTCGTGGATTATTTCCACGAACTCGCCTCGAAACCACGAACTCGGCAGGGGTGGCCCCGAGTGGACCCGCCCCACCCTCGCCTCGGCCCCGGTGCACCAACGCGTTTTCCGGGCCGATCGCCACTCCACACCCGCCCGTTTCTGCTGGACCCACACCCACCTACGCCCCCGGATTGTTCAACAAAGCCTTGCCGGATTGTTGAACAAAGTTTTATGATGTGAGTCACGTGGTCCCGTGATGGGCGCCACGGACAGCTCCTGGACCGGTCGGTCCCCGTGGAATGGACTCGCATGCTCGTACTCATCGGGGTGCTGCTGGTGATCATCGGATTCGCCGTTCGCCTCAACCCCCTCATCGTCGTCACCGTCGCCGGGATCGTCACCGCGCTCCTGGGCGGTATGAACCCCCTGCAGATCCTGGAGGCCTTCGGTTCCGGCTTCGCCAGCAGCCGCTCCGTCACGGTCTTCGCGGCCGTGCTGCCGGTCATCGGCATCATCGAATACTTCGGGCTCCAGGAGCAGGCCAAGAACCTGATCTCCAAACTCGCCCGCCTCACCGCCGGCCGCGTCCTCCTGGCGTACCTGGCCATCCGCCAGGTGACCGCCGCCGTCGGGCTGACTAGCATCGGCGGGCACGCGCAGGCCGTGCGTCCGCTCGTGTACCCCATGGCCGAGGGCGCCGCGATGCGCCGCTACGGCACGGTCCCGGAGAAGCTCAAGGAACGCATCAAGGGCCACTCCGCCGCGGCGGACAACGTCGGCGTCTTCTTCGGTGAGGACGTCTTCGTGGCCGTCGGGTCGATCCTGCTGATCACCACCTTCGTGGACACCACGTACCACCTTCAGCTCGAACCGCTCGAACTCGCGCTCTGGGCCATCCCGACCGCGATCGCCGCCTTCCTCATCCACGGCTTCCGGCTCCTCCGCCTGGACCGTCAGCTGGACCGCGAATACGCCCGTCTCACCGGGAAGACCGTCACCGTCGAGGCCGGGAGCGCCGCATGATCAACGTCGAAGCCGTCTACTGGTTCATCGGGGCCCTCTTCATCGCCTGGGCCTCCCTCATCGCGCGGGACACCGGCCACCGGCACCGCATCGGCAGCTCGCTGTTCTGGGGCATCCTCGGGCTCTGCTTCTTCTACGGCACCTGGGTCCAGGCCGGGAAAGCGCCCGCGTGGATCCTGGGCGTGGCGGTGCTGGTGCTCGTCGGACTCGCCTCCAGCGGGCAGCTCTCCGACGGCAAGGCGAAGTCCTCCACCCCGGCTGAGCGCGTCGCCTACGCCGCCCGTTTCGGGAACAAGCTCTTCATCCCGGCGCTCCTCCTTCCGGTGGTCACCGTGGCCCTCGTACTCGCGGCCCCGGTCCTCGTCATCGGGGGCACTCCGATCCTGGACCCCAAGAACACCACCCTGGTGGCACTGACCATCGGCGCGATCGTGGCCGCAGCCGCCGCCGTCGTGATCCTGAAGCCCCGCAACAAGCTCGCGCCGCTGCTGGAGAGCCGCCGCATCCTCGAGTCGATCGGCTGGGCGGCACTGCTGCCCCAGATGCTCTCGACCCTGGGGATCCTGTTCACCAAGGCGGGCGTCGGGACGGCGGTGGGGACCCTCACGGCGTCCATCCTGCCCGAGGGATCCCTGCTGGCCGCCGTCGCGGTCTACTGCGTGGGGATGTTCCTCTTCACTGTGCTCATGGGCAACGGCTTCGCGGCCTTCCCCATCATGACGGCGGCCATCGGCTGGCCCGTCCTGATCCAGCAGTTCCACGGCAACCCGGCGATCGTCTTCGCGATCGGCATGCTCGCGGGCTTCTGCGGCACGCTCTGCACCCCCATGGCCGCGAACTTCAACCTGGTCCCGGCCGCGCTCCTCGAGATGAAGAACCGCTACGGTGTGATCACGGCGCAGATCGGCACCGCTCTGCCGTTGCTGGTGGTCAACATCGGCCTCATGTACTTCCTGGCGTTCTAGAAAGGCACCCTCATGACCGACACCTTCTTCCCGGGCGCCGCCCAGCACTGCGCCGACGTCGTCCTGGACAATCTGGGCCGCCCGTACCCCTACGCCTCGCACCACGTGGAGCGTTCCGAGACCGATCTGCACACGCCGGCCGAGCTCCACCCGGCGTTCCACACCTCCTTCGACTGGCACTCCTGCGTGCACATGCACTGGCTGGGCGTCAGCGTGCTCGACGCCGCGCTGCGGGGCGAGGGTGTGCTCGACGCCGGCACGGCCGACGCCCTCCGCGCCGCCCTGGGCGCCAACCTCACCGCCGCGAAGCTCGCCGTCGAGGCGGACTACCTCCGAGCCAACCCCAGCTGGGAACGCCCGTACGGCTGGGCCTGGCTCGTGCGCCTGGCCGCGGCCTGCCACGCCTCCCAGGATCCGGAGATCGCCGCCTGGGGCCGCGACCTGGACGGCTGCGTAGACGTGGTGGCGGAGCTGGTCCAGGCGTGGACCGCGACCGTCGAGCACCCGGTGCGGCACGGCCTGCACACCAACTCGGCCTTCGGGCTGTCCTACCTCCTGACCGCGTTCCGGGATCTCGGCCGCGACGACGCCGCGGCGGCTTGCGAACGGGCCGCCGTCCGCTGGTTCGGCGAGGACCTGGCCTGGGCCACCGAGTGGGAGCTGAGCGGGCAGGACTTCCTCTCCGCAGGGCTCAGCGAGGCCGATCTTCTCCAGCGCGTGCTCCCCGCCGACGAGTTCGCCGCCTGGCTGGAGGGGTTCCTGCCCGGGCTGACCGCGGAGTCGCGCATGCTCGCGACCGTGGGCGTGGCCGATGAGAGCGACGGCTACATGGTCCACCTGCACGGTCTGAACCTCACGCGGGCGGGTCAGCTCGCACGCGTGGTCGCGGCGCTGGACGCCGTGTCTGACGCCCGGTCCAGCACCGGGTCCGACGCCGGGCCCGAGGCCCGGCCCGGCACGCCGCCGGCCCTGCGCGCGGTGCTGGACGCCGCCGTCGAGCCGCTGTTTGAGGCCGGGATGCACGGCCTGCGGAGCGGCGACTTCATGTCCACGCACTGGCTCGCGAGCTTCGCGTGGGACGCCCGGGAGTCCATCGGCCGCCTGCGGAGCGTGACCGCGTGAGCGTGATCGACCTCAACAGCGACGTGGGGGAGTCCTTCGGGAACTGGACCTTCGGGGACGACGCCGCCATCCTGGCCAACGTCTCCAGCGCCAACGTCGCGTGTGGTTTCCACGCCGGGGACCCGGTGGGCATCCGCGCCACCGTGCGCGCGGCCGTGCGGACCGGGACGACCGTCGGGGCCCACCCCGGCTACCGCGACCTGGCGGGCTTCGGGCGCCGCTTCATCGACATGGACGCCGGGGAGCTCCGCGACGACGTGATCTACCAGATCGGCGCGCTCCAGGCCCTCGCCGCGGGCCGAGGGCGCCGCTGTCCGGTACGTGAAACCGCACGGCGCTCTCTACAACACGATCGTGCGCCACGAGGGCCAGGCGCGGGCCGTGGTCGACGCGGTCCTCGCCGTCGACCCGGCTCTTCCCCTGCTGGTGCTGCCCGGTTCCGCGGTCGAGCGGATCGCCGCCGAGGCCGGGCTCCGCACCGTGGCCGAGGCGTTCGCCGACCGCGCCTACCGGCCCGACGGAACTCTCGTCCCCCGCAGCGACCCGGGCGCCGTGCTGCACGACATCGACCGGATCCTGGACCACGTGTTCCGCCTGGTGGACGGCACGGTCCGGGCCGTCGACGGGACCGTGCTGCCCGTGGCCGCCGGGAGCATCTGCGTCCACGGCGACACCCCCGGGGCGGTCGCCATGGCCGAGCGCATCCACCGGGAACTCACGGCGCGCGGCGTCGTGATCCAGAGCTTCGCCTGAGATGGGCCGACTGCTGGGCGTGCGCCGCGTGGGGGTCCGCGCGGTGCTCGCCGAACTCGACGGCCTGGACGCCGTGCTGGCGCTCCAGGCGGGCCTGCTCGCCGACCCGCCGCCCGGCGTCGTGGACGTCGTTGCCGCCGCCCGCACCGTGCTCGTGACCGTGGGTCTCCCGCAGTCCCTGGCCGGGGTGGTGGAACGGCTGCGGACGGCTGACCTGGCCGCCGGGGCGCGCTCCGCCGGGCGTGAGGTGAGGATCGAGACCGTGTACGACGGCGAAGACCTCGCCGAGGTCGCCCGCCTCACCGGCCGCAGCGTCGAGGCCGTCGTGGCCGGGCACGCGGACGCCGTCTGGACCGCCGCGTTCGGCGGATTCGCCCCGGGGTTCGCCTACCTCAGCGCGCCTGGCGCACCCGAGGTCCCGCGCCGCACATCCCCGCGCACCCGCGTGCCGGCCGGTTCCGTGGCGCTCGCCGGTGGGTACTCGGCCGTCTACCCCAACGACTCGCCCGGCGGCTGGCAGCTCATCGGCCGCACCGGCGCGCTCCTGTGGGACGCCGCCCGCGACGAACCCGCGCTCATCAAGGCCGGCGACACGGTCCGCTTCGTCCCGGTCCGCGACGTCGTGCAGGCCCTGCCCGCCCGGCCCGCCACCGAGACCGGCGAACCCGTCCTCGAGGTCCGCAACCCCGGCCTCCAGACCACGGTGCAGGACCTTGGACGACCCGGCCACGCGGCGTCGGGGGTCAGCGATTCCGGCGCCATGGACCGCGGCGCCCTCAAGCGGGCCAACCGCATGGTCGGCAACCCTGCCGGCGCGCCGGGCCTCGAGGCCTTGCCCGGAGGACTCACGCTGCGGGCCCTGCGGGACACGATCCTCGCCGTCACGGGTGCCGACGTCCCGCTCCTGATCACCGACGACGACGGCGCCCAATGGGACGTCCCGCTCGACTCCCCGCTCACGCTCCTGGCCGGTGAGACGCTGCGGCTGGGTGCCCCCGACGCCGGTCTGCGCAACTATGTGGCGGTACGAGGAGGCGTGCGGGGCGGCACCGTGCTGGGCAGCGCCGCCACGGATGTCCTGTCCGGGCTGGGTCCCGCCCCGCTCACGGCGGGGAGTCGTCTAGGCCTGCTCGATCCGCGACTGCCTGGCGCCGTGGGGGAACCGGAGACGGCACCCCCGCTGCCGTCCGCGGAGGAGGTCACGGTGCTCCGGGTGGTCCCCGGTCCCCGCGACGACTGGTTCACTGACGAGTCCCTCGAGGCGTTCCACACGGGGGAATGGACCGTGACGGCCGAGTCGAATCGCGTGGGGATCCGGTTCTCCGGCGAGCCCCTGGTGCGCAGGACCGAGGGTGAGCTCCAGAGCGAGGGCACGGTGCGGGGCGCCATCCAGGTTCCCGCGTCCGGGCTGCCCCTGGTCTTCATGGCAGACCATCCCGTGACCGGCGGGTACCCCGTGATCGGCGTGGTCCTCGACGCGGACCAGGACCGGCTGGCCCAGCTCCCGCCCGGGGCGAGGGTGCGCTTCGAGCCGGTGGCCCCGGCGTCGCTGTAGGGAGGGAGCGTGGACCATCCGTGGGCCGAGCACAGGCTGAAACAGTGAGTTCGCGACGAAACAGTGATCAGAACACGCTGTTTCATCGCGAACTCACTGTTTCAGCGCTGTGACGGCGATTCCGGCCTGTTCCGCCCGTCGGCATACAGTGGGCCTGTGAGTTCTGATGCTGTCCTGGCGGGGTTGCGCCGCGAAGCGCGTGCCGCCCACGCGCACACCGCCCAGTGGGTGGCGGCCACGCTGCGGCAGCGCATCGCCGACGGCGAGCTGACCCCCGGCACCAAGCTTCCCGAGGAGGCACTGCGGGAGGCCCTGGGCGTCTCGCGGAACACACTCCGCGAGGCCTTCGCCACCCTGCACGCCGAACGCGTGGTGCAGCGGATCCCGAACCGCGGCGTCTTCGTGGCCCATCCGACGGCCGAGGATGTCCGCGAGATCTACCGGGTCCGGAAGCTCGTGGAGCCGGCCGCCCTGCTGTGGGCCCCGCGGATCGACGTCGAGGAGCTCGCGGGGATCGTCAGCCGGGGCCGGGCCGCCGTCACGGAGGGCGACATCGCCGGGATGGCCGGGGCGAACCAGGATTTCCACCGGGCCGTCCTCGCGGCCGCCGGGAGCATCCGGCTCGACGCGCTCATGGAACAGGTGCTCGCGGAGATGCGTCTGGTGTTCGCGGCGATGGGCCGGGACCCCCGCTTCCATGCGCCGTATGTCGAGGGCAACGAGAGGATCGTCGAGCTCCTGGCGGCCGGGCAGCGTGCCGAGGCCGCCGAGTACCTCCGGGAATATCTCGACCGGGCCGAGCAGCAGCTCGTGGACGCGGTCGAGGGGCGGGCTTAGGCGGGTTCCGCGGCGGGTGCCGTCGCGGGTCAGCCCCGTCCCGCCCGCGTCAGTCCGCTAGGAGGGACGTGAATCCGCTACATCTCGTAGCGGATTCACGCCGCAGTCAGCGGACTCGGCGAAGCAGGCGGAGGGCTTCAGGGTGAGCAGTGAGCCCTGCCCCGTCATCAGCCCCGGTTCTCCTTCGGGTAGAAGCGTCCGCGGCGTGTCAGGACCCAGAACATCGACACTCCGCTCAGCACCGCCAGGCCGATCCCCAGCAGCAGCGAGTACGGGGAATCGCGGGACACCACGGCCGCCACCACGAGGAGCAGGGCGAGGAGCCCGAAACTGGCGGAGTTGAAGGCGAGCTTGCCCTCGAGAGCCGGCTTGATCTGCCCGTAGACCGCCGCCTGGATCACTACGAACACCACGTACGCCCCGGCGCTCACCAGATGCCACGGCGCGGGAGCGGCGGCGTACAGCCCCAGCCCCACGCCGAACGCGATGGACAGGCCCATCCAGTAGGACCGGGCCTTCGCCAGGGCCGGAGGTGTGGTGCGGGGCATGTCGTTCGGGCTCCTTCGGGGCGGTTCATGCCGCCGGACGGCACGGTCGTGGGGGTGGTCCGGGGACGAGGCCGCGGGCCAGGGCGGATGGGCAGGTCGCAGGGTCAGGTCACATCGTCAGGGCAGGTGCAGGACGATGCAGGGACCGCCGTCGTAGAGCCCTCCGTCAATGTCTACCACAAGGCCGTCGGCGTACACGTCCGGACCCTGGGTGAGGGGTGCGGGATGCCCGTGGACGTCCGCGATGATGCTGTGGCCGTGCACCAGGCGGGACCCTCCGAACTCCCGGAGGAAGCCGCGTGCCACGGACGGCCGGTCGCGGAACGCGTGCCGGGTGGTCAGCCGCGCCCAGACCTCCCAGACGTCGAGGGGGTCGTCGCTCTCGAGGCGGCTCCGCAGGGTGTCGTTGACCGCGGTGGTGTCCGATCCCCAGTGCAGGTACTCCGTCGTGTCCGCGTGGACCAGGAGGTGCGACCCCGTCAGAGCCATGCCCGGGAGCGACGCGAGCCAGGCGAAGTCCTCGTCGCTGAGTTCGCGCTGGTCCTGTTCGCGTCCGCCGTTGCGCTGCCACGAGTCGTGGAAGGACCTCGGCCCATTGGGAGTCTCGAGGCGCAGCGCGCCGAAGCGCCGCTTGCCCAGCGCCAGGACCTCGTGGTTCCCCAGCAGCGCGTGGACGGCGCCGCCGTCGTCGGCCGCCTGATGCTGGAGACGGCGCACCAGGTGCACCACGCCGGAGCCGTCCGGCCCGCGGTCCATGAAGTCGCCGAGGAGCCAGAGGGTGCGCTGCCCGCCGCACCAGGATCCCATGCGGTCCAGGAGACCTTGTCGCCGCAGGGCGTTGGACAACGGCTCCAGCGCGCCGTGGACATCACCGATGACGACGTCGGGCGCCTGCCCGCCGTCGTCGAGGGTGAGTCCCGGCCTGGTCATTCGGTCTCCGGCTCCGCCACGGTGCCGCGCGCCTTCGCGATGGCCTTCATGCCGTGATACATCACGAGGGCCGCCGCGGACCCGAGCGCGATGCCCGTGAAGCTGAGCTCTCCGAGGTTCCACGTGTAGTCCGCGATGCCCACGATCAGCGCGACCGCTGCCGTGCTCAGGTTGATCGGGTTGGAGAAGTTCACCTTGTTCTGCACCCAGATCTTCACGCCCAGGATGCCGATCATGCCGTACAGCATGGTGGCCGCGCCGCCCAGCACACCGGCCGGGACGGTCGCGATGAGGGCCCCGAACTTGGGGGAGAAGCTGAGGACGATCGCGAAGACGCCGGCCACCCAGTACGCGGCCGTGGAGTACACCTTGGTGGCGGCCATGACGCCGATGTTCTCCGCGTACGTGGTGGTGCCGGAGCCGCCGCCCGCGCCGGCCAGGATGGTCGCGGCGCCGTCGGCCATGAGGGCGCGCCCGGCGTAGGCGTCGAGGTTCTCGCCGGTCATGGTGGCCACGCTCTTCACGTGTCCGACGTTCTCGGCCACGAGCACCAGGACCACGGGGACGAACAGCCCGATCACACCGACATTGAAGCTCGGCGCCTGGAAGTGCGGCAGCCCGATCCAGGCGGCGGCGTCCATCTGGCTGTAATCCACCTCGCCGCGCCACATGGCCACCAGGTAGCCGAGGACCACGCCGATCAGGATGTTCAAGCGGCCCAGGATGCCCCTGAAGAGCACACCCACCAGGATGATGGCGAGCAGCGTGACCAGGGCCGTGATGGGCGCCTTGACGAAGTTCGCCTTGGCCGCGGGGGCAAGGTTCAGGCCGATGAGGGCCACGATCGCGCCCGTGACCATCGGCGGCATGAGCCTGTTGATCCACTCGGAACCGAACGCCTGCACGACGAGGCCCACCAGGAACAGCGCCGCGCCGGCCATGATGACGCCGCCGAGAGCCCCGGCCACGCCGTACTGCTGCTGCGAGGCCATGATGGGTGCGATGAACGCGAAGCTCGATCCCAGGTAGCTGGGCACCCGGCCCCGCGTGACCACGAGGAACAGCAGGGTGCCGATGCCCGAGAAGAAGAGGGTGGTGGCCGGCGGCATGCCCGTCAGGATGGGCACGAGGAACGTGGAGCCGAACATGGCCACCACGTGCTGGGTGCCGATGCCGATGGTGCGGGGCCAGCTGAGCCGTTCGTTGGGGGAGACCACTTCGCCGGGCCGGACGGTCTTGCCGTCGCCGTGGAGGGTCCAGGAGGTTCCGAGCAGGCTCACGCGAGGCCTTTCCAGAGGTGTGGGGGTGTATCCAGAGCCACTTTACTGGGTGGACGGGTGGACCGAGCAGGCCGATATGTGTCCCATCTCACACTCCGTCGGGGAAGAACGGTCGAATGCTTGAAGTTGAAACCATTCGGAACCCCCCCGGAACTCCCCGAAGGAACATGACATGAGCATCGCCCACGAAGAAGCCGTCCTCGACGCGGCCTCCGTCAACGCCCTTTTCCACGAAGCCCGCACGGCCAACGCCTTCCAGGGCGAGGTCACCGAGCAGCAGCTCCAGGCGATCTGGGAGCTGACCAAGTTCGGCCCCTCCGCCTTCAACGCCCAGCCGCTGCGCGTGACCTTCGTGCAGTCGCCGGAGAAGCGCGCCGAGCTCGTCGACGCCATGATGGCCGGCAACCAGCCGAAGACCGCCGCGGCCCCCGCCGTCGCCGTCCTGTCCTACGACACCGAGTGGCACGCCAAGTGGGACGAGTTCTCCCCGGGCTGGGACGCCCCCAAGGCCATGTTCTCGGACAACGCTGAGCTGAGCGGAACGTTCGCCAACAACAACGCCCACCTCCAGGCCGGCTACTTCATCCTGGCCGTTCGCGCCCTCGGCCTCTCCGCAGGCCCGATGACCGGCGCCGACTTCTCCGCCATCGACGCCGCCTTCTTCCCGGAGGGCGACCAGAAGAGCTTCCTCGTGGTCAACATCGGCCAGGCCGGCGAGGGCGCCTGGGGCGCCCCGAAGCCGAAGTTCGGTTTCGACGAGGCCGTCACCGTCCTCTGATCCGTCCGGATGCCCGAAGGCCCCGGCTCCCCTGTGGGAGCCGGGGCCTTCGTCGTTCCTGGGCGGCCGGGTCGAGGGTGACCGTGCCGTCAGACCCACGGATTTGTAGTCCACCCCCTGAAATTTCGGTGGGTGAACAACGAATCCGGGGGCGGGAGCGCCCAGTGCGCGTTGCGCCTGACTCACTTGCCGCACGACGACGCCGGGCTCAGCCCTCCGCGCCGACGGCCTTCTGCGTGGGGGACGGTTCCCCGCTGCCGCGCTCGCGGGCGTTCTGCTCCCTCAGCTCGCGGTGTTCCGCCCAGACGTGCCGGAGCTGCTTCCTCACGGTCCCCTCGCCCCAGCGGCTGACCAGGAGGAGTCCCGCGAGCCCCGCGAGGAGCGCGACCGCCCCGCCGCCGAACACCGCCCAGCGGGGACCGAACTCGTTGGCGATCCACCCCACGAGCGGCCCGCCGATCGGCGTTCCGCCCTGGATGACGGTCATGTACAGTGCCAGGACGCGGCCCCGGTAGGCGGGCTCGGTCCGCATTTGCAGCAAGGTGTTCGCGCTGTTCAGGAACGTCAGGGCGCAGAGTCCCACGAGCACCAGCATGATCGCGTAGAGCGTGTACCCGGGCATGAAGGCGGCCACGCAGGTCGTGACACCCAGCCCGATCGCACCCATCACGAGGTACCGCAGCCGCGGAGCCGCGCGCCGGGCCGCGAGCAGCGCCCCGGCGAGGGTGCCGACCGCCATGACGGAGCCCAGCAGGCCGTAGGCGTCGGGGCCGGCGTCGAACACTGAAGCGGCCATGACCGCATTGGTGAGCTGGAAGTTCAGGGTGAAGGTCCCCACCAGGCCCGCGAGGATCATGACCAGCAGGGCCCGTGGCCGGGCGAGGACGTACTTCACGCCGTCCTTGAGCTGCCCGCGGCTGCGGGGCACGGGGTCGGTGCGGTAGAGGGTCGCCGTGTTCATGCGCAGGATCCCGATCAGCACCGCCGCGAAGCTCGCCGCGTTGAGCAGGAAGACCCAGCCGGTGCCGATCAGGCCGATCAGGAGTCCCGCTATGCCGGGGCCCGCCAGGCGCGCCAGGTTGAAGGACGCGCTGTTGAGCGCGACGGCGTTGGCCACGCTGTCCCGGCCGACGATCTCGGAGACGAAGGCCTGGCGCGGCGGGGCGTCGAAGGCGCTCGCGACACCCAGGGCGAGGGCGATGACGTAGATGTGCCAGAGCTGGGCGGTGCCGGTGAGGACGAGGACGGCCTGCAGCAGGGCCAGCAGTCCCATGGCGGACTGGGTCGTCAGGAGGATCTTGCGCTTGTCCAGGCGGTCGCCGAGCAGTCCCGCGTAGGGGCCGAGGAGAAGGATCGGGAGGAACTGGAGGCCGGTGGTGAGGCCGACCGCGGCGCCGTCGTGGTCCGTGAGCTGCGTCAGGACCAGCCAGTCCTGCGCCACCCTCTGCATCCAGGTGCCGATGTTGGACACCAGCGCTCCTGCCGCCCAGAGGCGGTAGTTGGGGTTCTTCAGTGACTGGAACATGCGGCTGCTCATGCGGTGGCTGGATTCCTCCTGGGGTCGGTGCGGGTCATGTCCAGGAGTAGGAGCGCGGCGTCGTGCAGGGTCTCCCGCTCGCGCTCGCCGAGGCCCTCGAGCCGTTCGGCGAGCCAGGCGGAGCGGAGCCTGCGGGACTCCTCGAGGATCGCGTTCCCCTCGCTGGTCAGGGAGATGAGCACCTGCCGTCCGTCCTCGGGCCGGGCCTCGCGGCGGATGAGGCCTTTGTCCGCGAGGGCGTTCACCGTGCGGGTCATGCTGGGCGCCTGGACATGTTCGGCTTCGGCCAGCTGGCCCATGGTCTGCGGTCCGTGCTTGTGCAGCAGGGCCAGGACGGTGTTCTGACCAGGGGTGACGGCGTCACTGCTGGCCTGGGAGCGCAGCACCCGCGACGTGCGCATGAGCGCGACGCGCAGTTCGGAGGCCAGGTCCTGAAGGTCGGGTGGGGTGTTCATCGTTATTTAGCATAGCTAATTAGCGAAGTTAAGTACATGAGGAGTGGCCGGTCTCACGGTCACGCCCTCCCTATCGACTGCTCCATACGATGTCGTTCTGGGCCGGATTTCGGGGATTTCGGCATCCTATGGAGCAGTCGATGAGGGGGCGCGACGACGGCGGCGGGCCGGGCGCCGCGTTAGCCACCGCCGCGTTAAACACCATTGCGTTAAACACCGCCGCCCCGGACGGTTCCGGGGCGGCGGCAGGGGTGCGGGTGCTCCTCTTCGGTGCGAGTGCGCCTGGCGGGTGCGAGCCTGGGGAGTCGGTGGGTCAGCCGATGACCGAGTCCACGAGGGACTTGGCTTCGGCCTGGACCTGCTGGAGGTGATCCGCGCCCTTGAAGGACTCGGCGTAGATCTTGTAGACGTCCTCGGTGCCGGACGGCCGGGCCGCGAACCAGGCGTTCTCCGTGACCACCTTGAGGCCGCCGATCGCCGCGCCGTTGCCGGGGGCCTCGGTCAGCTTCGCGGTGATGGTCTCGCCGGCCAGTTCCGTGGCGGTGACGTCGTCCGAGGAGAGCTTGCCCAGCTTGGCCTTCTGCTCGCGGTTCGCGGCGGCGTCGATGCGGGCGTACACCGGGGCGCCGAACTGGTCCGTCAGGCCGCGGTACAGCTCGGACGGGCTCGACCCCGTGACGGCCGTGATCTCGCTGGCCAGCAGCGCCAGCAGGATGCCGTCCTTGTCCGTGGTCCAGACGGAGCCGTCCTTACGGTTGAAGGCGGCGCCCGCGGACTCCTCGCCGCCGAACGCGCCCTCGCCGGACAGCAGTCCCGGCACGAACCATTTGAAGCCCACCGGGACCTCCACGAGCTTGCGCCCGAGCCCGGCGGCAACGCGGTCGATGATCGACGAGGACACCAGGGTCTTGCCGACCACGGAGGCCGGGTTCCAGCCGCTGCGGTTGCGGTAGAGGTAGTCGATCGCGACGGCGAGGTAGTGGTTCGGGTTCATGAGCCCGCCGTCGGGCGTGACGATGCCGTGGCGGTCCGCATCCGCGTCGTTGCCGGTGGCGATGTCGAAGGGCGCCGCGCCGTCGTCGCTCTTCATGCGGCCGATCAGCGAGGCCATCGCCGAGGGGGAGGAGCAGTCCATGCGGATCTTCTCGTCCCAGTCCAGGGTCATGAACGCCCACTGCGGATCCACGGTCGGGTTGACCACGGTGAGGTCGAGGTGGTGGCGCTCGCCGATCTCGCCCCAGTAGTCGACGCTCGCACCGCCCATGGGATCCGCTCCGATCCGCACGCCCGCCTCGCGGATGGCGTCGAGGTCCAGCACGGAGGGCAGGGAGTCGACGTAGCTGCTCAGGTAGTCGAAGGTGCCGACGTTCTCGGCTTTCAGCGCCTCGGTCAGCGGGAGGCGGCGCACGCCGTTGAGGCCGTTCTCGAGGTACTCGTTGGCGCGGTTCGCGATCCAGCCCGTGGCGTCCGTGTCCGCCGGTCCGCCGTGCGGAGGGTTGTACTTGAAGCCGCCGTCCGCGGGCGGGTTGTGGCTGGGGGTGACGACGATCCCGTCCGCCTGGTCCGGGTGCCCCGCGTTGTTGTAGCTGAGGATCGCGTGGCTGAGGGCCGGGGTGGGGGTGTACGCGTGGCGGGCGTCCAGCAGGACCGTGACTCCGTTGGCCGCCAGGACCTCGAGGGCGGTGTTCTGTGCGGGCTCGCTCAGCGCGTGGGTGTCCTTGGCGAGGAACAGGGGACCGGCGATGCCCTGAGCCGCACGGTATTCGACGATCGCCTGGGTGATCGCCGCGATGTGCCGCTCGTTGAAGCTCGCCTTGAGGCTCGAGCCGCGGTGCCCCGAGGTGCCGAATGCCACGCGCTGTCCCGGATCCGTGGGGTCCGGCTGCACGTCGAAATACGCGTCCAGGAGTGCGGTGAGATCGACAAGGTCTTCGGGAAGGGCCACGGTGCCCGCGCGGTTAGCCATGGGGCCAGCATGCCAGAGAAGCCCCCGGTCTTCTATGCCTTGGCCAGGGTTACGCCGCTGTGACGCGGAGCAGCCCCGGGACGGCCGCGGTACCGGCAGGTAACCTGGAGAAGGAGGTCAGCAATCGTGAGGGGGATCATGAGCGATCACACGCCCGAGCAGGGCGAACAGGAGTCCCGCGGCGCATCGGGTCGGGGTGCATCAGGGCAAGGCGCGCCGCAGTACCGTGCGCCTGGAGAGCCGACGACGGCGCCGCGGCCCGGTCCGCCGTTCGCCACACCCCCAGCGCAGCCTGGACAGCACGGCCAGTGGGCGGGGCCAGGCGCCTCGCAGCCCCCTCAGGCTCTGCCGCCCGGCGCTCTTCCCGGCCCGGTTCCCGGGCAGGCGCCCCGGCCGTCGTCGGGCCGTATGGTCCCACCCGTGCCCCCGGCGCCGCAGGGAGGTTTCGCCGCTGCGAGCTATCCCGGAGCGCCGCAGGCCGCTCCTCCGCAGTACCCAGCGGCCCCCGTTCAGGGGCCGGGGCAGTTCCCGCAGCAGCCGTACCCGGCCGCGCCCGGCAACCGGCCCGTCCAGCCGTACGGGCAGCAGCCTTACGCGCAGACGCCTCCGCAGCCTTACGGACAGCAGCCCTACGGACAGCCGTACTACTCCGGCCTGGCCCCGTCCCAGCCGAAGGGGATGAGCATCGCGGCGCTGGTGCTCGGCATCGTCGGGGTGATCTCCGGAGGGTGGTTCATCATTCCGCAGATCCTCGCCGTGGTCTTCGGCCACATCGGTCTGAAGAAGGAGCCCTCGGTCAAGGGCATGGCCATCACCGGCCTGGTCCTGGGTTATCTCATGGTCGCGATCTCGCTCGCCTACGGGCTGGTGCTGCTCTTCGCCTTCTCCTCCTCATCGAGCTGGGACTAGCTCCTCCGGCTGGGACCAGTCGTTTCCGGGCCGCCCAGCGTCCCTGGATGGTTCGCAAAAACAGGTTGTAGACAAGCTGTATACAGGTGGTCTACAGTGTGAGTATCACCACAACCGGTGATATCGCCCCGATCCTCTAGGCTGCCAACATGTCGATCTATCACAAGCCCGCTCCGACGGCGCCTGAAGTCGCCTACCAATGGCTGCGTCAGGAGATCTCCACCCTGCCCTGGGACCAGGAGATCTTCCTGAGCGAAGGATCCATCGCCGAGGCCTCCGGAGTCTCCCGCACCCCGGTGCGGGAAGCGCTCCTCCGGCTCGAGGCGTCGGGCCTGATCAAGCGCGTCGCTCACAAGGGGGCGTTCGTCCCCGCCCTGACCGGGCGGGACATCGATGACATGGTGGAAGTCCGCCGCGTGATCGGGGACTGGGCGGTCCGCAAGGTCGCCCAGGGCGCCGTCCCCGCAGCGGAACTCCACGAGATCCTGGACCGGCAGGAAGCCGCAGTCCAGGACCCCGTCGCCTTCATCGAATGCGACATCCAGTTCCACCAGAGGATCGTCTCCGCCGCGGGCAACCCGATCCTCGCGGGGGTCTACGAGGCCCAGCGTTTCAAGCAGCTCCGGATGGGCCTCAAGGCCGTCCTGGACAGCGAAGGACGCAGCCGCCGCGTGGTGGAGGAGCATCGCGCGATCGTTCAGGCCCTGCTGAGCGGTGACCCGGACCAGGCGGCCGCCGCCTCCCGGGCCCACCTGGAGTCCACTCTTTCGGCACTCAACGTGCCCCACGTCCCCGGCCTGCCCTCCTGAGCAGACCGGTGCAGAAACCCAGGAGCGTCAATGGAGATCTCACTGATCCAGCTGTCCAGTCCGGACGCTGAAAGCCAGGCGGACCGCATCGACCGTGCGGAAAGCCTGATCCGCGCCCAGGAGGGGGCGGACCTGGTGGTCCTCCCCGAACTCTGGAGCGCCGGGTACTTCCACTTCGGCCAGTACCCGGACCTCGCCGAGACCCTGGACGGCCCCACGGCCACCATGTGTGCGGCGGTGGCGCGGGATCTGAAGACCCATGTGCACCTGGGCAGCATTGTCGAACGGATCTCCGCGGACCGGCTCCGCAACACCTCGGTGCTGCTGGGTCCGGACGGGAGCATCGTCCACCAGTACTCGAAGATCCACGTCTTCGGGTACCAGTCCCTGGAGGCCGAACTCCTCACCCCCGGGACCAGCCTGCCAGTGGCCCGGACACCCTTCGGGACCATGGCCGGCATCACCTGTTATGACCTCCGCTTCCCCGGCATCTGGTCCGAACTGAGCACTCGCGGTGCGGGGATCGTGGTGGTCCCCGCCGCCTGGCCCGCCGCGCGCCGGGAGCACTGGAGGCTCCTCACTTCGGCCCGCGCGGTCGAACACCAGATGTTCGTCCTCGCCTGCAACGCCACTGGTGTGCAGGAAGGCGTGGAACTCGGGGGCACGAGCCGCGTGGTGGACCCCACGGGCCGGCTGCTCGCCGAGGCCGGCGCCGAGGAGGACGTCCTCCGCGCCACGATCGACCCCGCTCAGATCGAGGCCGTCCGCCGCGAGTTCCCGGTCATCACCGACCGCCTGGACGACTACGCCGGGCTGAGCCACTGACCCGATCCAGCCACTGAGCCGACCCGCTCACTGAGCCGAGCCGCCCGCGACCCAGCGGGCGACGCCCCACACCCGCCCGCCTCACGCGGCAGGCTTTCACGGACCACGCCCCGTCGTCCGCTCCCACACCCGATCCCAGATCGAACGGAACCCTCATGACCCCTGCCCTCAGCTTTGCCGTGTCCGGAACCGGCGAGCGGATCGAGCTCACCGAGTTCACCGCCGTCGTCGCCGGGTACACGGGCCGCGACGCCGCGGCCGTCCAGCACCACATCGACGAGCTCGCCGCGATCGGCGTCGCCCCGCCGCCGGAGGTGCCCATGTTCTACCCCGTGGAGGCGGAGACCGTCAGCACGGCCCCCGCGTTCCGGGTGGCCGGGGCGCAGACGTCCGGCGAGATCGAACCCCTCTACATCCGCCATGCGGGCCGGTACTACCTGGGCATCGCGTCGGACCACACGGACCGCCTCCTGGAGACCGAGGACATCGGGGAGTCCAAGCGGGCCTGCCCCAAGCCGGTGGCCGGGACGGTCATCCCCGTCGAGGACCTCGCGTCCCTCTCCCTGGACGAGTGCACCGCCCGCAGCCGAGTGGACGGCGAGCTCTACCAGGAGGGGACTCTGAGCAACCTCCGCACGCCGGCCGACGTCGTCGGCCTCTTCCTGGAGCGCCGCGACCCCGGCGACGGCGACTTCATCTGCCTGGGCGGGACCCTCCCGCTGCTGGGCGGCACCTTCGTCTACGGCGCCGACTGGGAACTCGAGCTGAGCTTCCCCGACGGCGCCACCATCAGCCACCGCTACACCATCTCCCAAGGAGCACAGTCATGAGGACCGGAGCCGAGTACATCAATTCCCTCAACGACGGCCGGACCGTCCTGATCGACGGTCAGGTGGCGGGGAACGTCGCCGAGCACCCCGCGTTCAGCAAGGTGGTGGAGACGGTCGCCGAACTGTTCGACATCGCCGCCGACCCCGCCAACGGCATGCAGTACGACTGCCCCGAGATCGGTGGGCCGGCGAACCTCGTGTTCGGCATCCCGCGCTCGCCGGAGGACCTGAAACGACGCCGATCCGCCGTCGAGCGCTGGGCCAAGCACACCCACGGCTGGGTGGGCCGCAGCCCCGACCACGTCGGCACCTTCTTCGCCGCCTTCGCCGCGCACCCCGAGGTGTTCGCCTCCGAAGAGCGCGACTACGCCGGGAACCTCACCCGCTACTACGAACGCATCCTGCGCGAGAACCTCTACGTCTCCTACGCGATCATCCCGCCGCAGTATTCGCGGGCGACGACGGCGTCCGGCTGGGAGGGCGACTTCATCCAGGTGGGCGTCGTGGGGGAGACCGAGGAGGGCCTGATCGTCCGCGGCTCGCAGATGCTCGCCACCGGCGGGGCGATCAGCGACGAAGTGTTCGTCACCTGCATCAAGCCCCTGGGCCCGGACGATGTGGACTTCGCCGTCTCCTTCGCCTTGCCGGCCGCCACGGAGGGCCTGAAGTTCCTCTGCCGCCGCCCGTACGCCACCGCGGCCACGAGCGAGTTCGACTACCCGCTCACCAGCCGCTACGACGAGCCGGACGCCCTGGTCATCTTCGACGACGTCCTCGTGCCCTGGGACCGCGTCTTCATCAACCGCAACGTGGAGACCCTGCGCCGCCAGTTCTTCGACACCGGCGCCCACGCCCTGGGCAACTGGCAGGCTCAGACCCGCCTGACGGTCAAGCTCCAGTTCATCGCCGCAGTGGCCCGCAAGATCGCCGCCGTCAACGGCACCGACCGCATCCCCGGGGTGCAGGAGCGCCTGGGTGAGCTGGCCGCCGTCGTGTCCTCCGTGGAGTCCGCGCTCCTGGCCGCCGAGTACAGCGCCGAGCCGGACGCGAACGGCATGATGGTCCCCGGCCGCCGCGCCCTGTACGGCATCATGGGCCTGCAGTCCGAGACGTACCCGCGCGTCATCCAGATCCTGCGCGATCTGGCCGGCGGCGGTGTGCTCCAGCTGCCCTCCGGCGTCGCGGACATGAAGAGCGATGTCACGGCCGCCGACGTCGAGAAGTACGTGGCGTCCCCGAACGTCAGCAGCGAGGAGCGCATCAAGCTCTTCCGCCTGGCCTGGGACATCATCGGCACCGAGTTCGCCGGCCGCCACCAGCAGTACGAGCTGTTCTATGCGGGGGCTCCCTTCGTGGTGAAGGGCGTCTACACCTACCGCAACTTCGGATACGAGAAGCACGTGGCCGAGCTGGACGAGTTCCTGGCCGGTTACACCGTGGACGGCCGCGTGCCGTCCGGTCAGGCGCTCGTGGGCGCCGGAGAGGAGGCCTGAGCCATGGCCAAGCCGGAATTCGAGTTCGGCCCGGTGGACCGGGTGGAGTTCACCGACTGCAACCCCCACATCGAGGGCCTGTCTGAGGCGATCCTCGCCCGGGATGACCGCAGCGACGCCGTGACGCGCATCCTGAAGTTCGAACCGGGCACCGACACCTCGCCCAATGGCGCCCTGCGGCACGACTTCTGGGAAGAGGTCTTCATCTTCGAGGGCTCCATGCGGGATCTGCGCCTGAACCAGGTGTTCAAGGCCGGGGACTGGGCCACGCGCCCGCCGGGCATGGAACACGGACCGTGGATCTCCGAGGAGGGCGCCCGGATGTTCGAGGTGCGCTACTACCCGCGGGACGAGGCCTGAGATGGCGGCCCCGGCTTTCGCCACCCCCGACGCCTCCGGAATGCGGCGCACCCTGGGCCGCTTCCTCACCGGGGTGGCCGTGGTGACCGCGGAGCACGACGGCGAGAAGGTGGGCATGACCATCAGCTCGCTCACGTCGATCAGCCTGGAGCCGCCCATCCTGATGATCTCGCTCAACTTCGACACCCGCACCGGTGACGCCCTCCTGGCGAGCGGCCGGTTCGGTGTCTCGATCCTGGGCGCGAAGCAGGAAGGGGTGGCCCGGCAGTTCGCGGTCCGGGGCGGGAAGCGCTTCGAGGACGGCGTCTTCGACCTCACCCCCGCGGGCCTGCCCGTGGTGGCGGGGGCGCTGTCCCAGGCCGAGTGCGAGGTGGTGCAGAGCCACGTCGTGGGGGACCATCAGGTCTTTTTCGGCGAGGTGAAGTCCGCCCGGTACCGCGACGGCGAGCCCCTGGCCTTCTACTCGGGCAAGTTCGGCGACTTCCGCGACTTCAACCACGACGCCGTGCCGTGGTTCTACTGAGCCGCTGAAGCCTCCCGGCTGGCCGGCTGGCCGGGTCGGCCGCCGACCCGCCGGCCAGCCGCCCGGCTGCGCAGCTGAACCGCCCCCGCAAGCGCCCCGGAAGGGCCCGCGACCCCTGGTCCCGGGCCCTTCCGTCGTGCCCTGAAACGGCCTCCGGAACCCCGGTGAAAAACGTTCGATATTCATCCGCGAAACCTCTTGACGGCCGATGTGGCGAGCCTCACATTTAAGTGTATGGCTTTCACTAAATCCGCTGCGGACCCCCAGCCGCACGCGTCCGGTCCCTCCCCGGCCGGCCTCAAGAAGAACTCCCTCGGCACGCGTGACATCGTCTTCATGCTGGTCTCCGCCGCCGCGCCGCTCACCATCGTGGTGGGCGTCTCCCCGCTCGCCCTCGCCGTCGGTGGCCCGGGCGCCCCCGTCATCTACATCGCCGCGGCGCTGGGGCTCTCCCTCTTCGCCGTCGGCTTCATGGCCCTGACCCGGCACATCCTGTCCTACAGCGGGTTCTACGGCTACATCGCCAAGACCCTGGGCCGCGTGACCGGTCTCGGCGCCGGATTCACCGCCTGGCTCAGCTACAACGGCATCCAGATCGGCCTCTACGGGCTCCTCGGCATCCAGGCGAATCTGGCCGTCAAGCAGTTCACCGGGGTCGACCTGCCCTGGTGGGTCTACGCCCTCGTCTCGATCGCCGCGGTGCACTACCTGGGCTGGCGCGGCATCGACGTCGGCGCCAAGGTCGTGGGCGTGCTGCTCACCCTGGAGACCGTGATCGTGGTGATCCTCGCCGTCGCCGTCCTGGCCCACGGCGGGGCGAACGGCATCAGCCTGGACTCCTTCACGCCGGACGCGATCTTCACCCCGGGCATGGCCGCCGTGCTGAGCATGGGCTTCTCCGCCTTCATGGGCTTCGAGTCCGGTGCGCTGTACCGGGAGGAGGCCCGCAACCCCGACCGCACCGTCCCGCGGGCCACGTACATCTCCATCGCGTTCATCGGCGCCTTCTACGCCTTCGCGGTGTGGATCCTGGTCCAGGCCGGCGGCTTCGGCGCGATCCAGGCCTTCGCGGGCCAGCACCTCGACACGGGTGACACCGCCTACGTCCTGGCGGGGACCTTCGCGGGCGACTGGCTCGTGAACCTCATGAGCGTGCTGATCGTGACGAGCATCTTCGCCTCGCAGCTGGCCTTCCACAACACCATCAACCGGTACACGCTCTCCCTCGGCCGCGAAGGGATCTTCCCCGCCCGCATGGCCCGGGTCAGCCGCCACCTCACCCCCGGCAACGCGGGCGTCCTTCAGACCGTCCTGAGTGCGATCTGCGTGATCGTCGGCGCAGTGCTCGCGCTCGATCCCTTCACCCAGTTCGTGGTGTGGCTGAACTCCCCGGGCATCATCGGGATCCTGGCGCTGCAAGCGCTCATGGGCGTCGGCGTCGTGATGTTCTTCGTCCGGAACCGCGGCCTGAACACCCGCTGGTACGTCATCCCCTCCACGGTGCTGGCCACCGCGGTCATGGTCGTGGTGATCTGGCTCAGCGTGACCAACATCCAGTACCTCACGGGCATCCCGGCGGGCGACCCCGTCAACACCACCCTGCTCGTGATCGCCCCGGTGACGTTCGTGCTGGGCCTTGCCGTAGCGTGGTGGCTGAAGAAGAACAGGCCAGAAGTCTTCGGACGGATCGGACATTCCGAATGAACCCACCGCAGGCAGCGGAACCAGAGGGCGGCCGGGTCCACCGGCTCGGCCGCCCCAGCGTGCCACGGCTCACCGTGGACAAGATCGGGCAGGAGGCCCTCGCGCTCCTCGAGGAGGAGGGCATCCTCTCCCTGCCCCGATTGGCGGAGCGCCTGGGCGTCCGCCAATCGGCGTTTTACAAGCACGTCTCCAGCCGCGCGGACATCATCGAACTGGCGCGGGGGGTCCTGGCCGAGCGGACCGTCTTCGGGAAGCTCTCCCGGCGGCTCGACGTCCTGGTGGTGGAGCTCTTCGAGTCGCTCCTGAAGACCTATCAGGGCGTCCCCGCGCTCCTGCCCCTCATCCTGGTGCAGCCCGTGACCAACCCCGAGGTGCTGGGGATCTACGAACGGATCGCCACGGCCCTCCGCGAGGCGGGGGTCCCGGACCGGCTGGTCCTGCCGACCATCGAGGCCATCGACAGCGCCGCGATCGGCGCCGCCCTGGACACGCAGGCCATGGAGGACGCGTGGCAGGTGCCCGCCCATCGCCGGGCGGACTTCCCGAGTCTCGTGCGGGCACAGGAGGCCGCCGCTCAGGACCGCAGCGACCGCTTCGGCTTCCTCGCGCGGACCCTCGCGGCAGGGCTCAGCGTCACGGCCGCCCCGGACGACGACGGCGGGTCCTGAACCACAGCCTCCCTCGCCCCGCCGCCTGCTCGCCGCGGCCGTGGGCGGGGCCGCCGTCGTCGTCGCGGCGCAGCGTCCCGCCGGAGCGGACGCCCGCCAGCACACCGTGCGCTCAGCGCATCGGATCCTCAGTACACCGGGTGCAGGGCCTCCGGGCGGAAGACGAGGTACCCGAGCTCCTTGTCGTAGCCGTGGATCTCGCGGGTGTCCAGCACGTCCATGTAGTCCAGGATGTCCGCGGAGAAGCACTGGCCCGGCACGAGCACCGGGAAGCCGGGCGGGTACGGCGTGACGAAACTCGCCGAGACCACATCGCCCATCGCCAGCCGGTCGCGGATCTCCGCGGAGGAGAGGTGCTCCGTGGTGCCCTTGCGGTAGCTGAGGTAGTAGGCGGAGCGCATGTCGCCTGAGGCGCCGTCGGCGGTGAGGAAGGCGGGGGCGAAACGGCTGAAATCCGGGAGCGGGATCGACGGGATGCTGTCCGGTCCGGGTGGCAGGGCGCGGGTCTTCACGCGGGAAAGGGCCCGCTTGCGGTCCAGGTCCTCGGCGATCTTGACCAGGACCTCGATCAGGTACGCGACGGAGCTGCGGGTGGTGCCGATGGTGGTCATGATCAGGACGTTGGAGCGGCTGGTCTTGTTGACCTGGATGCGGTGGCCGTCCATGAGGTAGTCGTGCTTGAAGGTGTCACCGTCCACGCCCGTGGCCGTGATGTCCAGGGTGATGCGGCACGGGTCCACCACGAACTCGTCCTCGGCCCACGCCTGATCCCAGGAGGCGAGGCCGTCCTTGGCCGGGTTCGGACTGGTCGAGACGCGGTAGGCGTCCGGGACGAGGTCCGAGGTGTAAAGGACCCGGAAGTACTTCCGCAGAAGGGCGTGCCGGCCCACGGTCCGCCGGATGCTCATAGCGAGGTCGGCCTGGCGCTGCACCAGGGCATAGCCCTCCAGCTCCACCTGGCGTCGGCCGATGTCCAGGGACGCCAGGATCTGGTAGTTGGGGGAGGTGGAGGTGTGCGTCATGAACGCCTCCAGGAAGGACTCCTCGTTCAGTTCGGCGAAGTCCTGGTCGAAGACGTGGATCATGGAGCCCTGGCGGAGCGAGGTCAGGGTCTTGTGCGTCGACTGCGTGGCGTACACGCGGAGGCGGGTCGACGTCGGGTCGGCGAGCAGGCGGGTGCGCACCAGAGTCTCCGTGTCGGCTCCTGCCAGCAGCGCCTTCTGCTCTTCGAAGCGGCGGCCGTAGTCCGCCGTCGTGAAGTCCTGTTCGAGGACCGCGGCGGCATGCATGGCCGTCCGCTGGCGGTACACGGGGTGGAATCCGGCGAAGGCGAACCAGGCCTCGTCCCAGAGGAACACGAGATCCGGTTTGATCGCGAGGCATTCCTCCATGACGCGGCGGGGGTCGTAGACGATGCCATCGAAGGTGCAGTTGGTCAGGGTGATCATCTTCACCCGGTCCAGCTGCCCGGCGTCGCGGATGGCCAGCAGCCGCCGCTTGATGCTTTCGAGGGGCACCGCGCCGTAGAGGGAGTGCTCGTCCAGGGGGTAGGCGTCGAGGTAGCTGACCGAGGCGCCCGCCAGGACCAGGGCGTAGTGATGGGACTTGTGGCAGTTCCGGTCGACCAGGACGATATCGCCGGGGCCGACGATCGACTGGTGCACGATCTTGTTGGCCGTGGAGGTGCCGTTGGTGGCGAAGTAGCTGCGGTGGCTGCCGAAGGCGCGGGCCGCGAGTTCCTGGGCCTCCTTGATGGCGCCGTGGGGATCCAGCAGCGAATCCAGGCCGCCCGACGTCGCGGACGTCTCGGCCAGGAGGAGGTTCATGCCGTAGAAATCGGCCATGTCCTCGATCCAGGGCGAAGCCAGCACGGAGCCGCCGCGCGAGACGGGCAGGGCGTGGAACACCCCTCCGGGGCGGCGGCTGTACTCCTGGATGGCGTCGAAGAACGGCGTCTCGAAGCGTTCCGTGATGCCGCCGAGGATGGACAGGTGCAGGTCCATGGCGTCGGTCCGGGAGAAGACCCGGCGGAAGCGCGGCCGTTGACTGATCCGGCGAGGGATTCCAGGGCGACGCCGGCCATGAGGAAGACGTCCAGTTCCGGGCGGATCTCCGCCACGGCGTCCGCGAGGTGGATGATCCGTCGGATGGATCGCGTCTCCTGAAGGCGGCTCCCGGCGCGCCGCTCGACGAAGCGGCGGAGCGAGCTGCTGAGGCGCTGCTGGGAGTGGGCGGAGATGCGCGGCGTCAGGATGACGGCCTGGATGCCGGGGTTGATCACGAGGGCGACCAGGGCGTCCACGAAGCTCGGCACCACATTGACGTGATAGGTGAACTTGTCCAGGCCACGGCGCTGGTCCCGCAGTTCCTTGGTGAAGCGCTCCAGTTCCTCGGACGGGCCGGAGTCCACCACGAGCACCTCGATGTGCGGGGCGGGGCGGGAGGGGGTGGGCCCGTCGGGGTCGGGGGAGAGGCCTTCGCCCGGGGCGCCGTCCTCGCTGACATGGAAGCCGGTCCGCAGCATGTCATTGACGCTTTCCACGCGGCTCATGGCTTCGGAGTAGCGCCCCAGGCTGATCAGTTCGGAGATGTCCTTGACGGCCTGCAGGCCCGGGAGCGCCCAGTAGGGCTCGAGCGATTCGAGGAGCTGAAGGATGCCGGTGAAGGACGCGGAGCTGCCCGTTTCGAGCTGCCCCATGCGGCGCTGCTGCAGGATTCCGGAGAGGGCGTACCCGAGGTACTCCCAGGTGTCCTTCCGGGTGCGCCATGCGCTTTCGGGGGTGCCGATCTCGGCGCCCCACCGTCCCCCGGCTGTTGGTGCGAACGTCATTACTGTCCCTCGGCCTCACATCGAGAAATCCGGGACTGCCCCATTGCAGTCCGGCCGGCCCTGACGGCCTTGCGCATGACCTTACCCGCGCTTCTGGCAGCTCAGAAGGCTTCCGGGAACATTACGGTATACACGTAATATACAACTCCTGTTCGAGGGGCCCGGCGCCCGCGGAACCGCTGGAATGCGCCGGAGGCCCGGACACCTGACGGTGTCCGGGCCTCCGGACAGGAGACGTCGTCATGAGACGGAACGGGCCTCAGCGCACGCCGCTCATGAGCTTGCGGATGGCCGGTGCGCCGGCCAGCAGGGCCAGGCCCAGCACCACGGCCACGCTGCCGATGCCGAGGAAGTACGGCGTCTCATTGGACGGGTCGTAGTAGCCCGCCAGGATGCCGGCCAGCGTGGTGCCGAGCGACACGGACAGGAAGAACAGCGCGACCATCTGCGCCTGGAAGGCGGCCGGGGCCAGCTTCGTGGAGACGGACAGCCCGATCGGGGACAGGCACAGCTCGGCCAGCGTGAACAGCAGCAGGATGCCGACCAGCGCCAGGAGCGGGGTCTTCTCAGAGCCGGCCAGCGGCAGGAACGCCAGGAACGCCAGGCCCATGAGGACCAGACCCAGGGAGAACTTCACGGGGGAGCTGGGCTGCTTCTCGCCGAGGCGGGTCCACAGGGCCGCGAGCACACCCGCGAAGATCACGATGAACACCGGGTTGATCGACTGCACCCAGGCCGCCGGCATCTCCCAGCCGAACAGGTGGCGGTCCAGCTTCTCGTCCGAGTAGACCGCGATGAACGTGAACTGCTGCTGGAACAGCGCCCAGAATGCGGCCGACGCGATGTAGAGGGGGATGAACGCGAACACGCGCTTGCGCTCCACCGGCTGGGTCTTGCTGCTGCCCAGCAGGATGAGGAAGTACGCCACGGAGGCGCCGATCGCCACGTACGCCATCCAGGTGGCCAGGTTCTGCGCGGTCACCAGGTGGGTCAGGAGCAGGGACACGATCAGGACGACGACGGCGCCGAAGATCAGCGTGTACTTCTTCCGCTCGCCCGGGGCCAGGGGGTTCGCCACATGGTGGGCGCTCTCCGGCATGTCCTTGCGCTTGAGGCTGTAGACGATGAGGCCGAGGGCCATGCCCACGGCGGCGGCGCCGAAGCCCCAGTGGAATCCGGCGCGGCTCTGCAGGAAGCCGGTGACGAGCGGGCCCAGCAGGCCGCCCAGGTTGACGCCCATGTAGAAGAGGGAGAACCCGGCGTCGCGGCGCTCGTCCTTCTCCGCGTACAGGGTGCCGACCAGAGCCGTGGCGTTGGCCTTGAGACCACCGGAGCCGAAGGCGACCAGCACCAGGCCGATCACCAGGCCCAGCACGCCCGGCAGGAGGGCGAGGGCGACGTGGCCCGCCATGATCACGCAGGCCGAGAAGAACAGCACCCGCTCGGAGCCGAGCAGGCGGTCCGCGAGCCACGCGCCCAGGATGGTGGAGAGGTACACGCCACCGCCGTAAGCGCCGACCAGACTCAGGGAGAGGGCCTTGTCGAGGCCCAGGCCGCCGTCCGTGGCCGTGTAGTACATGTAGTAGGCCAGGATGCCCTGCATGCCGTAGAAGGAGAAGCGTTCCCACATCTCGACGGTGAAGAGGTTGGCCAGCAGTCGGGGGTGACCGAAGAAGCCTTTGTCCGTGGACACGGTGGTGCCCGGCTCGGTCTGTACGGGGTTCATTTCATCCATGCTCCCAGCGGCATGTGAGTTAAGTCATCTTTAGTGGCCCCGGTCACGTTCTCTGGCGTTGGCCGGGCCGGGGCCGTCCGAGCCGCGGAAGGCGAGCGTCACAGCACGGAGAGCCAGCACGAACCCGGCGAAGAGCAGGGTGAAGCCGAAGAACGAGTGCCAGGACAGGGAAGCCGTGAGAGAGGGCCCAGAGTCGTCCAGGATCAGCAGGACGGCGCCGATGGTCGCCGCGGCAGCGAGCACCGCCACGATCAGCTGCTGGAACAGGCGTGTGAGGAAGCCCCGGTCGCCGTCGTCGGCCAGCACCCGGACCCGCGCCGTGAGAGTTCCCTGTTCCAGAGCGTCGGCCAGGCGGTCCACTCGCCGGGGCAGCCGGGCGAGCGTGGGCAGGAGCGTGAGGGCTTGCCGGCTCAGTTCGGTCCTGAGCCGTTCGGGGGTGAACTCCTGCTCCAGCTGTTCCGAACCGAGTTCGCGGGCTTCCGCGATCACATCGAAGCCGGGATCGAGCAGCCGAAGAGTGCCCTCGAGCGCGGCCAGTGCGCGGAAGGCTGCGGCGATCTGGGGCGGGACGGCGAACCCGTGATCGAGGACCAGCGTGAAGAGCTTGCCGAACAGGGCCGCGCCGCCCTGGGGGCCGAAGCCTCCGCGGAAGCGGACCATGAGCTGGCCGAGCTCGCGCGTCAGGCGCCGTTCGTCCAGCCGGGTGGGCGGGTCGAGGAGTTCGAGCAGGGCGTCACAGGCCAGGCGCTCGTCGTCGGCGTCGATCGCGAAGAGCAGGGAGGCGAGGGCGCGCCGGCTGCCGCTCTCCAGGCGCCCGACCGACCCGAAATCCAGAAGGGCGAGCCGGCCATCCTCGCAGAGCAGGACATTCCCGGGATGAAGATCGGCGTGGAAGACACCGTCCACGGTGAGCTGGCTGATGGTGGCGCGCAGCAGGGTCCGTGCCAGGGATCGCCGCGTCGCGGGGTTCAGGGCCGCCAGCTGTTCCCCGGCCCGGCCCAGGGGGACCCCGTGAAGGCGCTCCATGACCAGAAGCCGCTCGGTGCTGAGCTCCTCGTGGACCTGTGGAACCCGGAGTTCCTCCCCGCGGTTGGCGTGGGCGAGGGCCCGCGTGTTCTCCGCCTCCACCCGGTAGTCCAGCTCCTCCGTCAAGGAGTCGGCAAAGCCGCGGGCGAGCGCCACGGCGCCCAGCCGCCGGGCCCACGGGGCCGTCCGTTCCAGCCAGCGCGCCAGCTGCTCGATGATGGAGATGTCCAGGCTCACTTGCTGCAGCGCCGAGGGCCGCTGAATCTTGAGCACCACGTCCGGCCGGGTGTGATCCGGTTCGACGGGGCCGAGTGTCGCGGTGTGCACCTGCGCCACGGACGCTGCGGCGAGGGGCACGTGGTCGACGTGGCTGAACACCTCCGCGGCGGGCCTGCCGAGTTCGCGGTCGAGAGCCTGCCGGATGCGGTCCCAGGGCTCGGGCTGCACCTCGCTCTGGAGCCGGGAGAGCTCCCGGATATAGGCGGCGGGCAGCAGATCGCTCCGGGTGGACAGCATCTGACCCAGCTTCACGAAGGTCACCCCGGCCTCCTCCAGGGTCTGCCGTAAGGCCCGCGCGGTCCGGTCTTCCCGGTCCCGTGCGTGCCGGGAAAGACCCCGGAATCCGAGGGCCAGGCCGTGGCGGCTGGCGATCCGGACCACCTCCGTATACCGGCCGGCCTGCCGGGAATGGGTCCGGGCGGACCGCAGCCAGGAGAAGGGGTTGGGCAGGGTGCCCGTGGGGACCATGATCTCGAAGGCCATCAGGACCGCCACCCCCAGGGCGAACGTCCAGAGGGCCGACAGGCCCGCGACCAGGACCGCCGCCAGCGGATCCCGGCTCACGCTCTCCTGGCTGTCCAGGCCGGCGGCGCCCAGGAACAGCAGGACCGTGGCGGAGAAGAAGAGGGTCAATGCGAAAGCGACCAGAATCGAACGCGGCCAGCCCACAGGCACACCGAGAAGCCTCCGGGAGACCGACGCCAGGAACCACGTCTGGACGAGGAAGAAGATGAGCGTGAGGAGGACTTCCACGAGGCCCCCGAACCAGAAAAGTGCGTCCACGCTCTCATTCTCACCTGGGGTTCGGAGGCCTGGCATCATCCCGGAGTGGGAATGTGGACAACTCCAGGATGACGCGTTGTGGAAGTCGCACAGGAGCGCTCGCAGGATAGTCTGGGTGCAGTTGTCCTGGCGTTGCTCGCCGGGCCGGAGGCAGAGGAGAAGACGCAGCGTGAGCGAGGTTGAGACCGTACGGGTCCAGGACATTCCGGAAGGCGCCACCATCGTCGATGTCCGTGAGGACTACGAGTGGGAAGCCGGCCATGTGGAGGGTGCGGTGCACGTTCCGCTGAACACCTTGCCCCTGCGTTTCGAGGAGCTCGACCCGGACGAGGACCTCTACATCATCTGTCGCACCGGTGGACGCTCCTGGCAGGCCAGCCAGTGGCTCGTGGGCCAGGGCTACTCCGCCATCAACGTGGCGGGTGGCATGGACGAGTGGTTCGAGGCCGGCCGCCCCATGGTGGCCGAGGGGTCCGAGACCCCGCGCGTCCTGTAACCACCCGCCCGCAGAACACCGGAAGAACCGAGCACCCCATGAGCGCTGCAACGCCCCGCTACACCTACCTGGGCCCGGAAGGCACCTTCACCGAGGCCGCGCTCCTCCAGGTGCCCGGCGCCTCCGAGGCCATCCGCATCCCCGTCAGCAACGCCAAGGTGGCGCTCGAGAAGGTGCGTCTGGGTGACGCCGACGCCGCGATGATCCCCATTGAGAACTCGGTGGAGGGCGGCGTTCCCGCCACGCTGGACGCCATCGCCACGGGCAGCGAGCTCCGGATCATCCGCGAGGTGCTGGTGCCGGTGAACTTCCAGCTGGTCGCACTGAAGGGGACCGCGCTCGAGGACATCCGCGTCGTCTCCACCCACGGCCATGCCTGGGCGCAGACCCGCGAATGGTTCGACGAGCACCGCCCCGGCGTCGAGTACCTGACCGCGCCGTCGACGGCGGCCGCCGCCGTCGCGCTCCTGGAGAAGGACCCGCAGCACCAGGCCGCCGTCTGCGCGCCGATCGTGGCGCGCAGCCACCCCGAGCTCGAGGTGCTCGCGGAGAACATCGGCGACAACCCGGATGCCGTCACCCGCTTCATCCTCGTGTCGCGGCCGGGTTCGATGCCACGCCCGACCGGGGCGGACAAGACCACGCTCGTGGTGCCGCTGCCCGAGGACCACCCGGGCGCGCTCATGGAGATCCTGGAACAGTTCGCCAGCCGGGGCGTGAACCTGAGCCGGATCGAATCGCGCCCCACCGGCCAGTACCTGGGCCACTACTTCTTCAGCATCGACGCCGACGGCCACGCTCACGAGGCCCGGGTCCAGCAGGCGCTCGCGGGCCTGCACCGCATCAGCCCCGCCACGCGCTTCCTCGGCTCGTACGCACGGGCCGATGCGCAGTCGCCCGTGGTCGCGCCGCACAATTCGGACGCCGCCTTCGCCGCCGCGGATCAGTGGGTGGCCGGGATCCTGGAGGACGGCGCGGCGGGGTAGTCGCTGCCTGGTCTGTCGCCGCCGAATGAGCGTCCAGGCCGCTCCGGCGGCGTGCCTCTATCTGACGGATGCCCGGGCGCGTATGCTTACCTGAACATTTCCAGTGCGCGCCGGGTCTCAGCGTTCCGGCGGAAAAGGCGGGCCTCGCCAGGCACGCCGGTTTGCGCCCGAACCGAGTCAGGGAGGCACCATGAGCGAGAACGATGGCCAGGGGATGATCGTCAACCCCGTGCCCGACAGCGACAACCAGGACTGGGACGGCGACGAGGCCGATCGTGCCGACCGCCTGCGCTTCGCCGAGGAGCAGGCGATGATCAAGGAGCAGTCGGAGCACCATCACCAGGATGACGCCCTCCGCCGCGCCCAGCAGCAGGCTGACGAGGAGTCCGGCGAGGCCAAGTAGCCGCGCGGGTCACCCCGAAGACCTCACGCTGCGGACGTCACCCCGCGGACCTCACTGCTCCGGGCGCACCCGCACGGACAGGGACTGCGGCCAGATCTCCACGCTGATGCGAGTGGCTGGCCCGGACGGATCGCCGTCGAGCTGTGTCTCCATCGGCTCGGGGCTCCACACCGTCATCCGGTTCACGGCGTAGGAGCGCATGATCGGCAGGACGCCGTTGTGCTTGAACAGCACCTTCAGGTACATGAGGATCCAGCCGGCCACACTGCGCGGGCTGATCACGACGGCGTCGAGCAGGCCGTCGTCGACCATGGCGTCCGGCAGGAAGTCGAGACCGCCCGGCATCTGGCCGCAGTTGGCGAAGAGGATGCTGCGGATCTTGCGCTTCTGAGGGTGCGCGCCGTCGAGGCTGATCGTGACCGCTTTGCGCCGCCCGCTCAGATGCCGCAGGCCCGCGGCGGTGTAGGCCATCCAGCCGATGGTCTTCTTGAGGTCGTCCCGGGTGTCGACGAGCACCTCGGCGTCCATGCCGATCCCGGCCATGACCAGGAAACCGTGCCGCGTGACGGTTCCGTCCACCGCATTCTGGAGTTCCGCCGTCGCGGTGTCGATCCGCCGTTCCCAGCCGAACAGCGCCGCGCCGACGCAGCCGCGGAGATCGGTGACGTTCATCTGGAGATTCCGGGCCAGGAGGTTCCCGGTGCCGAGTGGGATGAGCCCGAGCGGCACGTCACTGCCGGCCAGGACTTCGGCCACGGCGCGGACGGTGCCGTCGCCGCCCGCCGCGAGCACGGCGTCGTACCCCTCCTCGAGGGCGGTTCGCGCCTGACCGTAACCGGGGTCCTCGACGGTCGTCTCCAGGAAGACCGGCTCGGGCCAGCCCGCGGTCTGGATGGCGTGGCGGATCTGTTCGCGGGCGCCGGTGGCGTTGTTCTTCACCGGATTGATCACGACGGCGATCCGCTGCGGACCGCTGATCGGCGCACTGACGGGCCCGGCCACCGAGCTGCGGCGATGGATCGCTTTGAGGCGCCGGGCGCCCCACCAGCCGGCCACGGCGGACGCGGTGAAAGCGGCCGCGCCACCCGCGAAGAGAACGTACTGACCAGTCTTCCCCATAGTGCTCCTAAGCGTACCTGCGAGGGGCCCCGTCCGAGCGAAGCGAGGAATGGGGTAGCAGCCCCGGCCCTCTCGATCCCGCCACTTAGCAGGGACTGAGCCCTATTCGATACCCTTGGACCGTGATCGACGTTAAAGAACTCATTGAGAATCCTGAGAAGTTCCGGGCCAGCCAGCGTGCGCGTGGTGCGGACGAGTCTCTGGTGGACCAGCTGGTCGCCGCGGATGCCACACGTCGGTCCGCCCTGACCCGGTACGAAAACCTCCGCGCCGAGCAGAACGCGTTCGGCAAGCGCGTCGCCCAGGCGAAGGGCGAGGAGAAGCAGGCACTCTTGGCCGAGGTCAAGGAGCTCGCGGCCAACGTCAAGGCCGCGGCAGCCGAGGCCGACACGGCTCAGACCACGCAGGATGAACTGCTCCGCGTGATCCCCAACCTCGTGCTGGACGGCGTTCCGGAGGGCGGCGAGGACGACTACGTGGTCGTGAAGACCGTGGGCGAACCGCGCAAATTCACCGATTTCGAACCCCGCGATCACCTGGAGATCGGCGAGCTGATCGGCGCCATCGACATGGAACGCGGCGCCAAGGTCTCCGGTTCGCGCTTCTACTTCCTCCGGGGTGTGGGCGCCCGTCTGGAGATGGCGCTGCTGCAGATGGCCATGGACCAGGCGATCGCCAACGGCTTCGTCCCGATGATCACCCCCACGCTCGTGCGTCCGGAGACCATGCAGGGCACCGGCTTCGACGTGAAGCACGACGCCGAGATCTACCGTCTGGCCGAGGACGACCTCTACCTGGTGGGCACCTCCGAGGTGGCCCTGGCCGGTTACCACGGCGATGAGATTCTGGACCTGTCCGACGGTCCCATCCGCTACGCGGGCCAGAGCTCCTGCTACCGCCGTGAGGCCGGTTCGCACGGCAAGGACACCCGCGGCATCATCCGCGTCCACCAGTTCAACAAGGTGGAGATGTTCATCTACACGACCCAGGAGGAGGCGGCCGCCGAGCACGAGCGTCTGCTGGCCTGGGAAGAGGAGATGCTGGCCAAGTGCGAGCTCCCGTACCGCGTGATCGACACCGCCGCCGGTGATCTGGGCTCCTCCGCCGCACGGAAGTTCGACTGCGAGGCCTGGGTCCCCACGCAGGGCGCCTACCGCGAGCTGACCTCCACCTCCAACTGCACCGGCTACCAGGCCCGCCGCCTGAACATCCGCGAGCGGGTGTTCGCGGAGGACGGGACGCCCAAGGGCACGCGCGCCGTCGCGACCCTGAACGGCACCCTGGCCACGACCCGCTGGATCGTCGCCATCCTGGAGCACCACCAGAACGCGGACGGCTCCGTCACGGTCCCGGCCGCGCTCCGTCCGTACCTGGGCGGGCCTCGAGGTGTTCCCGGTCCTCTAGGGGCTGCGCTTCCCCCACGGTTTTGTTGATGACCCACGGAAATTTCCGTGGGTCATCAACGTTTCCGGGGGTGTCGCCGGAATCATCGGGCACGGAGCGGAACACCCGCCCTGAGCAGGAGTGCCGCGAACCGCTCGGGTCGCCGCAGATCGTCCCAGACCCAGCGGACCACGCCGTAGCCCTCCGCCCGGATCCGGTCCTCCCGGCGCTTTTCCTCCACGACCACCCTGGCCGGATCCGTCCCCCTGAGGTCCTGCGACCGTACGTATTTCACCAGGCCGTCGAATTCGCCCACGAGTCGCGTCCCAGGCCAGAAGAAGTCCGTCCGCGCGATCTCGCCCTGCGGTCCGGAGATCCGGTGCTGGAGTTCGGGTGTCTCGAAGCCGAGCCGGTGGATGAGGGCCCTGCTCCACGACTCCCCGACCGATTCGGACCGCGGATCAGCCAGGGCGAGCGCCTCCGACATCCTGCGTCGTGCGGCGTTCGAGGGCAGTCTCCCGCAGATCCGCAGCAGTTCCTCCCGTGTCCTGGTGGCTCCCGCCGACCCGCATCCCGACAGCACTTGATCCAGCACCACGACGGCGTCGTCGAAGGTCAGGCGGTGAATGGTGTCGAAGAGCAGATCATCGAACGCCTGGACTCGGAGGTCGAGTCCGAGGATCGGAACCCGCAGCCGAAGGCTTCCGTCGGCGGAGCCCAGCCTGAGCGCGTCCCGGAATCCGGGCGGGAGCGGGCCCGGCGGAGTGCTCTCCCGGACGACGCCGGCCCACGCCTCAGCGGCCGGGCCGCGGTCACCGTACAGTTCCGGAAGCGGACGGCGCCCCAGCTTCTGGGGGAGCGGGGTCAGGAAGTCGACCGTCAGAGGGACCTGGCGCAGCCCGAGACCCCAGAGTGCCAGTCCCGTCTCGCGGCAGAAGACCGGTGAATGACCGGTCACTGCCAGCGACGCGATCGTCAGGGCGTAACGGTCCCACGCGGTGCCGGTAAGCCACTCGGCCGTGGGCAGGTAGACGCCCCTGCGCAGCCGGACGAGCCGTCCCTGGCGGAAGTCGTGGTGGAGCCGCCAGGGCGTCGGGCCGGACCGCAGACCGGAGGGGGACGTCACGAAATGGGCCGGTGGGAACTTCATCCCTCCACGATTCGGGATTCGCGACCGTCCCGCGTGGGGCCTTTGCTGGATGTGGACAAACTCCCACGCCAACCACCCACGCCAACGTTGTCGACCCACGGAAATTTCCAGGGGTGATCCAATAAACCGTGGGTGGTCCGAGCGTGGGCCTCAGGCGGTCGCTTTCCGGCCACGCCCACGCCCCCGGAGCCGCCGGATCCCCTTCACCAGGAACACCAGCACCACCGGGATCAGCAGCAGGAACGTCACGAACAGACCCACGCCTCGGAAGAAGATCCCCCAGGTCTCGTACCCCTCCACGACGGCGCGGGACGGGTTGCCGGGTTCGTGCACCACGGTCACCGGGTCGCCTTCTGCCGGATGGAGTTCGGTGGGGATGAGGGCCCGGACGGTCAGCGGTTCGCCTGCGTCATCGGAGTAGGACACGGTGATCTGGCGATTGCTCGCCTTCTGGCCGTCCTCCACCCTGACCACGACGCCGGGCGTCCGGGCCCCGTGGGCGAGGAGGTCGTCGTCGTGGGCGACCATCACGAAGCCGGCCACGGCGAACGCGGGCCCGACCAGCAGGATCGCGATCATAAGAGCGGTGTAGAACCAGCCCTTGACCCTTGGCCACAGACCCTTCTCCGCCGTCGCTGCGGCCGGCCGTTTCCTCGGCATCGCGCCCTCTCGCCCCCTGTCCGCGGGCCGTGTGCCCACCGGTCTGTACTGTACGTGGAGCCCGGACCGCCGCCCACCCAGGCGAACATCCACACTGTGCGCAAGGCTGTGAGTATTAACCTCCGCGCCCGGCTGTTCACACTGAATTCACGCCACGCTGTGACCTGGCTCCTTGGCCCGGCGCGCCGCGGAGTGCTTCACTGAATCATGACCATTTTGACTGAACATGCAGTCGCTGACATCGAAGATCAGCAGCAGAATCCCACCGCCCACCTCATCGCCCTGGACGTCGACGGCACCCTCGTGGACCACGACGGCCACATGTCGCCCGGCGTCCGTGAAGCCGCTCAGGCCGTCGTCGCCGCAGGTCACCAGGTGATCATCGCGACCGGCCGTTCCCTGAACGCCACCCTTCCGATCGTCGAGCTCATCGGCCTCACCGAAGGCTATGTGGTGTGCTGCAACGGCGGCGTCACGCTCCGCCTCGACCCCACCCTGGCCGATGGCTACGAAGTCATCCACCGCGAGACCTTCGACCCCGCTCCGGCCCTCACCGCGCTCCGCAAGCGCCTGCCCGTCGCGAAGTACGCCCTGGAGGATTCCGAGGGCCGTTTCCTCTCCACCGAACGCTTCCAGGACGCGAGCTTCGGCGTCGAGGCCACCGCGGTCGACTTCCACGAAATGCTGGAGGCGGAAGCCGTGCGCGTGGTGGTCTTCAGCTCCGAGAACACCTCCGAGGACTTCACCGAGGCGATCGTCGGCATCGGTCTGAGCGGCGTCACCTACTCGGTCGGCTGGACGGCGTGGCTGGACATCGCCGCGGCCGGCGTCACCAAGGCCAGCGCCCTCGAACGGCTCCGGGATTCCCTCGGATGGGATGCCACGCGCACGCTCGCCATGGGCGACGGCCGCAACGACGTCGAGATGCTCGCCTGGGCCGCCCGCGGCGTCGCCATGGGCCAGGCCCCCGACGAGGTCCGGGCCGTGGCGGACGAGATCACGGCCTCCGTGGACGACGACGGCGCGGCACGCGTCCTGCGTTCCCTCCTCGCGTAGGGGCCGGGTCCGCCTCAGTCGCCGGCACCGGCCGCTCCCCGGAGCAGCCGGGTCGCCAGTCCGCGCCCGAGGAGCTCCTCGTGCCACCCCGTCCGGCCCAGGGCTTTGCTGACCGCCTGGGTCGTGATCCCGAGCGCCGAGGCCACGGTCTTGTACTGGCCGCGGACGCCGGGTGTGAGCAGGTCCACCACGCGCCACTCGGCTTCGGAACGGGCCGCCACGGTCCGGGCGACGAGCCGCAGGGCGCCCTCCGCGTCCAGCGCGGCGTCCGGTGATTCACCGGCGACCGCCACGGCATAACGAACCTGCCCCTTCTCCAGCGCCACCATGGCGCCCGTGGCCAGGTCCCGGGCGAAGCGCGCCGAGGTGTCGTCCACGCCGTGGGCCGCCCCGACCGCGGCGAGCAGTCCCGGATGGCGGGGCGCCAGCAGAGCCGCGCGCACGGCGTCGTCGGCGTTCTGCGTGGTCAGCCACCAGGTCGGTGACGCTTCGGTCTTCCGGGCCCCGAGGGCTTGCAGCGCGTCGGTCGCGTCCGGGGTCATCCGGGCGGCACGGAAGCAGACGGCGTAACTGTTCATGAGCGGAAACCTCCGGGGACGGTCGTGGGATCCGCGGCCGGGTCGGGGACGGGCGGCATGGCGAGCGCCAGCCCGGAGCGGAGGTCGACGGCGGTGAACTTCGCCGTGTAGCCGTCGCCGCCGCTGGTGTGACCTTCGAAGAGGGACAGGATCAGGAGCGCGACCCACAGCGGCGCGAACGACCAGCACAGCGCCCGCCAGCCGCCCAGCCAGGCGCCCGCGCGCGAGCCGTCGCTGATCCGGACCCCTCGCATGCCGGCCGCGAGGTCGCCCAGACCGCCGACCCGGCCGCAGATCATCCCGTATAGGAAGACCACCAGGAACCAGATCGCCGCGGCGACTCCGGCGTAGGCCCAGAAACTCGTCTGGAACGTGATCGACAGGGATCCCAGCGCGTAACTCTGGACCAGGGCGTTGAAGACCGCGATCAGCGACCCGGCGACCACCAGCACCGCCACCGCGTCCAGGGTCCGGCCCCAGAAGTGCGGCCACCCCTTCTTGGCGACGTAGAGCTGTCCGGTCCGGGGGTGCCGCAGCACGGGCCGTCCCGTGACGGCATCGACGAAGCCGGTGCGCTCCGCGGTGTTCCCGCTCATCCGTTCGTCCCTCCGACGGTCCCAGGTCCGGGCCGCGTTCCCGGCCTCCCTGCAACTGTAATGGCTGGGTTCCGGCGGGTGTTTCCCCACGACGACGGCGACCCGCCGCGGACCGTCAGTGACAGTCGCGCGGCGGGTCGCCGTCGTCGTGCGTCCGGGGCGTGCCCCGGCGGGGATCAGTGGCCCTGGGCCTGGAAACGCTCGATGGAGGCCTGGAGCTCGGCCTCGGCGGCGGCGCGGTCCGACCAGCCGGCGGCCTTGACCCACTTGCCCGGCTCGAGGTCCTTGTAACGGGTGAAGAAGTGCTCGATCTCCTTGATCAGGAATTCGTCCAGATCGCCGATCTCCTGCAGGTGGTCGAAGCGCTTGTCGGCCGGCACGCAGACGACCTTGGCGTCGCCGCCGGCCTCGTCCTCCATGTTGAAGATGGCGATCGGGCGGGCTTCCATGACGATGCCGGGGAACAGGTCCACATCCGGGTAGAACACCAGGGCGTCCAGCGGGTCGCCGTCCTCACCCAGGGTGTCGTCGAAGAAACCGTAGTGGGTGGGGTACTGCATCGAGGTGAAGAGGACGCGGTCCAGGCGGACGCGGCCGGTCTCGTGGTCCACTTCGTACTTGACGCGGGAGCCGCGCGGGATCTCGATCGTGACGTCGTGCTTCATGGGAACTCCGTAGCTTGTCGTGCCGCCTCGCGGCGTGAGGTACTGAGCGGCAGGCTGGTGACCCTGCCGCCGACTACTATTGAGGATATAGCCACGGCCTGGGATTTTCCCCGGCCGGGCAGCCCGCAGCAGGCCGATGACGCCGCCGGGCCGGGACGGTGACAGGGGATTCACGCACATGAGTAGGGTGGCGCGCGCCGCGGGTTCGGCACTCCTGGTCCTGGTGCTGCTGGCCCTGATCGTCCCCCTGGGGATCCGCTGGTCCGGGGCCTCGTTCTCCGCCTCGCCCCGGGCCCGCCGTGAGCACCCCGCCGTGGCAGCTGCCGCCCTCCGCACCGGCCCTGCAGAGCGGCGGCCTGCGTTCCAGGGCCCCGCAACCGTCTCCGTCGGCGCTGTCCGCGCTGCTCGGCAAGACCCTGGTGCCCGACGGCGACGGAAGCTTCGCCGCCCAGGTCGTGGACGCGGCGTCGGGAGCGGTCCTGTACTCGCGCACCGCTGACGACGCACGCACTCCGGCCTCCAATATGAAGCTGCTGACCGCCGCCGCGGCGCTCCAGTCGCTCGGCCCGGACAGCCGCTTCACGACCGAGGTCATCCGCACGGGTCCGTCCTCCCTGGCGATCCGGGGCGGGGGAGACGTCCTGCTCACCGCGGGCGCCTCGCAGCCGGACGAGGTGATGGGGCACGCCGGGCTGGCGACGCTCGCCGCCCGCACGGTCGCGCAGCTGCGGACCGCCGGGGTGAAGGGCAAGGTGACGGTCGCGGGGGACGCCGGGCTGTTCAGCGGTCCGGCACTGAACCCGGCCGTCGACCCGGGTGACGTCGCCGCGGGGGAGACCGCGCCCGTCGCGCCGATGGCGCTGAACTCCGCGCGCACGGACCCCGACGTGCTCACCGGACCCCGTCCGCAGGATCAGACGGCCACCGTGGTCAAGGCGTTCCTGGCCGCGCTCACCACGGCGGGCGCGACCGGCGGGAGCCCTCTGACCTTCGTGGCCGGCGGCAAGGCCGGGCCGGGCGACGTCCTGGCCGGCGTGGACTCCGCCACGGTCACCGAACAGGTGTCCTGGATGCTCCAGCACTCGGACAACTTCCTGACCGATGTCCTGGGCCGGATGGTCGCTGTGAAGTCCGGCCGGCCCGGAAGCTATGCCGGCGCCATCGCAGCCGTCCGGAGCGAACTCGACCAGCTCGGACTGGACACCCGGGGCATGGTGATCGCCGACCTGAGCGGTCTCTCGGCGGCCAACCGGGTCAGCCCCGCCCAGTTCGCCGCGCTGATCCGGCTCATGACCACCGGGTCCAACGCCGCGCTGCGGGCCGCGCTGGACGGCTTCCCGGTGGCGGGGCTCAGCGGAACGCTCAACGCCCGCTACGGAGACGCCTCCAGCAAGGGCGGTGCGGGCCTGGTCCGCGCGAAGACCGGCACGCTCAACACCGTGCTCAGTCTTTCGGGCTATGTGGTGGACGCGGACGGACGGCTCCTGGTCTTCTCCTTCATCGGGAACGGCCTCACGCCGGGCGCGGCAGGCAACAAGGCCGCCCTCGACGATTCGGCGACGGTGCTCGCCGGCTGCGGCTGCCGTTGAGACGCTCCGCCACATCCGGACCGAAAGCCCGGTGAACTGTCAGCCCGGTAGGGCAGGATGGTGACATGAGCTCTCAGTCCACACCAGCACTCATCGACTGGAATCTGGCCGCGGCCACCGCGGCACGGCTCGCCCCGGCGGGACCCCGATTGCGCCCGGCAGAGATCGCGGCCGCGGTGCAGGACATCCGGGCCAAGGCTGACGCCTCGGTGGAGCATGTGCACCGGATCACCGGCCTGGAAGCCGCCCGTGACCTGCGGGACTCCCAGGTCCTCGTGGTGGACCGGGCCGGCTGGGCGAAGGCGAACACCCAGGGTTTCGCTGCCATGATGACGCCCGCCCTCCACGCCTTCCGGGAACGCCTGGCCAAGGACATGACCTCGGGCAGCGCCAAGGTGGGCGGGGCGATCACCGGCGCGCAGATGGGCTCGGTGCTGGCCTTCCTCTCCAGCAAGGTGCTCGGCCAGTACGAGCCGTTCTCCGCCCACCTGAACCAGGGCGAGGGCCAGGCGGGGCGTCTTCTCCTGGTCGCTCCGAACATCGTGGAGATCGAGCGGCAGCTCGGCGTGGACCCGGACGACTTCCGGCTCTGGGTCTGCCTGCACGAACAGACCCACCGCGTGCAGTTCGCCGCGGCCCCCTGGCTCGCCGGCTTCATGATGGAGCAGATCGGGCAGCTGAGCGGCTCCCTGGTGGACAACGCCGGCTCCTTCCTCGAACGGGCCTCCCGCGCCGTCGTGTCCCTGAAGGAGGAACGCCAGGACCCGGACGCTCCCAAGGGTTCCATCACGGATCTGCTGCAGGGCCCGGAGGAGAAGGCGATCATGTCGCGGCTCACCGGCATCATGAGCCTGCTCGAAGGGCACGCGAACGTGGTCATGGACGCGGTGGACGCCGACGTCGTGCCCAGTGTCCGCACCATCCGGCAGCGGTTCAGCGCGCGCGGCAAGGACCGCGGCGTGGTGGAGAAGTTCTTCCGGCGCCTGCTCGGGCTGGACGCCAAGATGCGGCAGTACACGGACGGCGCGCGCTTCGTCCGCGCCGTGGTGGACAGCGTCGGGATGGAGGGCTTCAACAAGGTCTGGGAACGTCCCGAGAACCTCCCCACCGAGGCCGAGATCCACGACGCCGACACCTGGCTCGTGCGTATGGGGCTCGCCGGCGGTGTCTGAGGCGGACGTTCCGGGGGCTTCCGCGGACGGCGTGACACCCGCGGTGCCCGGCTCAGTGGACGCCGCCGATCCCGCACCCGGCCCCGACGGGCGGCCCCGCGGACGCCGCAGCAAGGGGAGGCTCGCCCCGGTCCTGGGCACGGCGCGGCTGCACCTGCGCCAGGCGCTCGAGGACGAAGGATACCTGCCTCGGAATATGGCTCGCGGTGAGCGGGCGCTGAATTCGTCGGGTGAAGGTCCGTTGAGAGTGCTCGTGGCTCTGAGCGGAGGCCCGGATTCCTTGGCCCTGGCCGCCACCACCGCGTTCTATGCCCGGGGCGGCATGTTCGAGGCCGGTGCCGTGGTGGTGGATCACCAGCTGCAGGAGGGCTCCGCGGAGGTTGCCCGACGAGCCGCGGAACAGGCCCGGGACCTCGGACTGGACCCGGTCCAGGTGGTCACCGTGACGGTCCCCGACACGGGTGACGGTCCGGAGGCGTCCGCCCGGATCGTGCGGCACGCGGCCCTGGAGGCGGCCGCCCGCGACGCCGGAGCCCAGGCGGTCCTGCTCGGCCACACCCTGGACGACCAGGCCGAACAGGTCCTCCTCGCCCTCGCCCGCGGTTCCGGGACTCGCGCGCTGTCAGGCATCCCCCGCCGGCGGGACTTCCCTGACGGTGCTTACCTGAGGCCGTTCCTGGACCTGCGCCGTGAGGACACGGAAGCCGTGTGTGAGGCGGAGGGGCTGGAGCCCTGGCAGGACCCGAGCAACGCCGATCCCGCCTTCGCCCGGTCCCGCGTGCGGACCGTGGTGATGCCGTTCCTGGAACAGCAGCTCGGCCCCGGTGTCGCCGCCTCGTTGCACCGCTCGGCTCACATCCTCGCGGCCGACGCCGCCTTCCTGGACGCCGAGTCCGAACGGCACTTCGCCGCACTCGCCGTGACCCGTGAGGACGGCGTCATCGAGCTTCCCGAGCAGGGGCTCCGTGACCTTCCGGAGGCGCTGCGTGTGAGAGTCGTCGCACTCGCGGTGACCGCGCTGGGCGGCTCGCCGAGCTACGAGAGGCTCCAGGCCGCCGTCGCGCTCCTGAAACGGCAGGGGAGTGCGGGTCCTGTCCAGTTGCCGGGCAAGGTGAGCGTGCATCGCCTGCCGAGGCCCAAAGGGGCGCGCAGGGGCAGCGGGGAGTATGGGAAACTGGTGCTCAGGAGTACCGGGGGTCGCGCGGCAGACGCGGGACTGACAGGCCAAGGCTAGACACAACAGGAGTCAGGGTGGATTCGCAGGACGTCCAGGCAGATCTCAAGGAAATTCTTCTGACCAAGGAGGAGATCCAGCAGCGCATCACGGAACTCGCCGCTCAGATCGACAAGGATTACGAAGGCCGCGATCTGCTGATCGTGGGCGTGCTGAAGGGCGCCGTCATGGTCATGGCGGACCTGGCGAGGGCACTGCACAGCCACGTGACCATGGACTGGATGGCCGTGTCGTCCTACGGCTCCGGCACACAGTCCTCCGGCGTCGTCCGCATCATCAAGGACCTCGAGACGGACCTGCTGGGCAAGCACGTCCTGATCGTCGAGGACATCATCGACTCCGGTCTGACCCTCTCCTGGCTCAAGGCCAACCTGGAATCCCGCGGCCCCGCGAGCGTGGAGATCTGCACCATGCTGCGTAAGCCGGATGCCGCCAAGGTCGAGATCGACGTCAAGTACGTCGGCAAGGACATCCCCAACGAGTTCGTGGTGGGCTACGGCCTCGACTACGCCGAGAAGTACCGCAACCTGGACTTCGTGGGCAGCCTGGCCCCGCACGTCTACGAGTAGACACCCCTTCCGGAACCCCGTCCGGACGCCGCCCGTGCTGACTCAGCAGGTGGTGTTCCGGGCGGGGTTCCGTGCTGCCCGGGGCTTGGCGAGGCCCGAGGCCAGGTGAGGCGCTGCTCGCCGATTCCGGTGCCCGAATTTAGTTCCGGTGCCGCAATTGCCGCACCGGAACGATGGTCGGGCACCGGAAGGCGCGGACCTGCCCGGCTACCGTTCCAGAGCCGGATGCCGTTTAATGTCTCCATGCCCCACAACCCTTGCGCCTCTCTCGACACCCTGGACCTAACACGTGTGAGGCCGGAGACTCCCGACCGCCGTCCCGTCCTGCACTACACGGCGGAGAAGACCTGGCTCAACGACCCCAACGGCCTGATCTTCCACCATGGGCTCTACCACCTCTACTACCAGAACAACCCGTTCGGGAACGTCTGGGGCAACATGTCCTGGGGCCACGCCACGTCCGTCGATCTGGTGCACTGGGAGGAGCACGACGTCGCCATTCCGTGCGAGGACGGGGAGGCCATCTTCTCCGGCAGCGCCGTGTTCGACGCGCGGAACACGAGCGGCCTCGGCACCGCTGAGCGACCGCCCCTGGTCGCGATCTACACGAGCGCCTACGAGGCGCCCCACCCGCTGGCCGGGCGGCAGGCGCAGTCGTTGGCCTACAGCCTCGACGGCGGCTTCACCTGGATCAAGTTCGCCGGCAACCCCGTACTGGACCGGGCTTCCAGCGACTTCCGGGACCCCAAGGTCATCCGCTGCCAGGATCCCGCCGGTGACTTCTGGCTCCTCGTGGCCGTCGAGGCGCTCGAGAGGAAAGTGGTCCTCTATCGTTCGGACAACCTGCGGGACTGGGAGTTCCTGAGCGACTTCGGCCCGGCCAACGCCATCGGCGGCGTCTGGGAGTGCCCCGACCTCTTCCCGCTGCCGGATCCCGAGCGGCCGGGCCGGGAGAAGTGGGTCCTCCTCGTGAACCTGAACCCCGGTGGCGTGGCGGGAGGCTCCGGCGGCCAGTACTTCGTGGGCGACTTCGACGGCGTGCGTTTCACCCCGGATCCCGGCTCGCTCCTGGCCGCGGGCCCTGTGGATGCGGACGGCCCCGCCTCGGACGCGTCCCCGGCGCGACTCCTCGCGGACTGCCTCTGGCTGGACCACGGTCGCGACTGCTACGCGACCGTCTCCTTCGACAGCGCTCCCGGTGAGGGCCGTGTGCTGATCGGGTGGATGAGCAACTGGGACTACGCCGTCCAGACGCCCACGGACCCGTGGCGCTCCGGAATGACGCTCGCCCGGCGGGCCACCCTGGTGTCCACGCCGGACGGCCTGCGGCTCGCTCAGCGGCCGGTCCTTCCCGAGCCCGGTGCGGGGCGGCGTGTTCAGGAGGCCCGCGACGTCGCTCTCGAACCGGGCGAACCCTTCGCGTTGGCGGACTTCCCCGACGACGCGGCGCAGCGCATCCGCCTGGCGGTCCGGCCGGGCACCGCCCCGCTCACCCTCCGGCTGTTCGACGACGGCGAGCGGGCCGCCGTCGTCCGCTACTCGCCGGAGGACGGGGTGCTGAGCCTGGACCGCCGGAACAGCGGCGACGTCGCCTTCCACGAGAAGTTCGCGTCGGTGGAACGGGTACCCGTTGCGCTGCGCGACGGGGTTCTGCGGCTCGACCTCATCCTGGACCGCTGCTCGGTGGAGATCTTCGCCCAGGACGGCCTCGTGGCCCTGACGGATCTGGTGTTCCGCGAGTCCGACCAGGTCGGCGCCTCGCTCGTGGGCGGCGCGGGCGCGGTCCTGGAGTCGCTGGAGGTCGACCGCCTGAGCTGACGGACGGTACCGCCCGACGGCACCCGCAGGCGCCCCACTTTCGCCCTGAGGGAACTTTTCGCATCCGATGTGCGTCTGATGGTGGAGACGGTGTAAAGCTAGATTCCAGAGAAGTGGGTCCAGCGCCGTGCTCGGGCCAAGCATTCGCAGGAGGGATGGGGCACACGCCCCGGTAGATGAAACTCAAAAATATCGCCAAGGGTCCCTGGATCTGGATCGTCGTCGCGGTGGCCATCATGCTCCTCGCCTTCGCCACCTTCGCGCCGGGTGGACCCGCGCAGATCGACACCAACAAGGGTCTCGAGCTGCTGTCGCAGTCGGGCAAGGTGGACCAGGCCAAGATCATCGACGGCGAGAACCGGGTGAGCCTCACCCTCAAGGACTCCCTCAGCGTCGACGGCCAGGATAAGGGCAAGGACGTCTACTTCAAGTACGTGGACGCCCGCGCCAAGGACGTCGTCACCGCGGTGAACGACGCCAAGCCGTCCAAGGGCTTCCAGGACCAGCCGGTCGAGAGCAACTGGTTCTCCGGTCTGCTGTCCCTGCTGCTGCCCGTGCTGCTGCTCGTCCTCCTCTTCTGGTTCCTCATGTCCCGGATGCAGGGCGGCGGCTCCAAGGTCATGCAGTTCGGCAAGTCCCGGGCCAAGATGCTCAGCAAGGACATGCCGCAGGTGACCTTCGCGGACGTCGCCGGCGCCGATGAGGCGGTGGAGGAGCTCCACGAGATCAAGGAGTTCCTGCGCGAGCCCGGCAAGTTCCAGGCCCTCGGCGCCAAGATCCCGAAGGGCGTGCTGCTCTACGGCCCTCCCGGCACCGGCAAGACCCTGCTGGCCCGCGCCGTCGCCGGCGAGGCCGGGGTCCCCTTCTTCTCCATCTCGGGCTCGGACTTCGTCGAGATGTTCGTCGGCGTGGGCGCCTCGCGTGTCCGTGACCTGTTCGAGCAGGCCAAGGCCAACAGCCCGGCCATCATCTTCGTGGATGAGATCGACGCCGTCGGCCGTCACCGCGGCGTCGGCATCGGCGGCGGCAATGACGAGCGCGAGCAGACCCTCAACCAGATGCTCGTGGAGATGGACGGCTTCGACGCCAAGACCAACGTCATCATGATCGCGGCGACCAACCGCCCCGACATCCTGGACCCCGCCCTGCTGCGTCCCGGCCGCTTCGACCGCCAGGTCCCGGTGGACGCCCCGGACCGCAAGGGTCGCGAGGACATCCTCAAGGTGCACGCCAAGGGCAAGCCGTTGGCGCCCGGCGTCGACCTCAACGCCGTCGCCAAGAAGACCCCGGGCTACACCGGCGCCGACCTGGCCAACGTGCTGAACGAGGCCGCGCTGCTCACGGCCCGCTCCAACGCGGACCTGATCGACGACCGTGCCCTGGACGAGGGCGTGGACCGCGTGATGGGCGGCCCGCAGCGCCGCAGCCGCACGCAGAAGGAACATGACCGCAAGATCACCGCGTACCACGAGGGCGGCCACGCCCTGGTGGCGGCGGCCCTGCACAACGCCCCGCCCGTCACCAAGGTGACCATCCTGCCGCGCGGCCGCGCCGGCGGCTACACCCTGGTGGTGCCGGACGACGATCCGCAGGGCTACACCCGCAACGAACTCCTGGACCGCATGGCCTGGGCCATGGGCGGCCGCGTGGCCGAGGAGATCGTGTTCCACGACCCCACCACGGGCGCCTCCAACGACATCGAGCAGGCCACCACCACGGCCCGCCGCATGGTCACCGAGCTCGGCATGAGCGAGAAGGTCGGCGCCATCAAGGTCGCCGGCGGCGTCTCCAACGTCATGGGCGCCGGCCGCGGCGGCGATGACAGCGGAGTCACCATCTCCAACGAACTCGCGGCTCTGGTCGACGAAGAGGTGCGCCGGCTCCTGGACGACGCCCATGACGAGGCGTACTCCGTGCTGACCGAGAACCGGGACATCCTGGACGCCATGGCGCTGGAGCTCCTCGAGAAGGAGACCATCAACCAGGCCGATGTGGAGCGTCTGACGGCAGGCGTGCGCAAGCCCGTCCAGCGTCCGATCTGGCTCTCCAAGGAGTCCCGCCCGGTGCAGCACATCGCGCCGGTGCAGTCCAGCCGCGAAAAGGCCCAGCTGGCCGCTCAGCAGGTCCCGGCCTCGGCCGAGTCGGACTCCGCACCGCATGTGATCGAAGATGACGGACAGCCCGAAGGCCCGCAGGGTCTCTGAGCCGGACGGCTAGGATGCTTAGGTGACTCACATCGACGACGACGTCCCCAGCACTGCCTCGGGCGCCGCCTCAGCGGACAGCCCCATGGACCTGCCGCGCATCGAGGCGGCGGTCCGGGAGATCCTGATCGCCGTGGGGGAGGACCCGGACCGCTCCGGCCTGGCCGACACCCCCGCCCGGGTGGCGCGTGCCTACGCCGAGATGTTCTCGGGCATCCACCAGGACCCGGGATCGGTCCTCCAGACCATGTTCGACATGGACCACGAGGAACTCGTGCTGGTCAAGGACATCCCGTTCTACTCGACCTGTGAGCACCACCTGGTCCCGTTCCACGGCGTCGCGCATGTGGGGTACATCCCCTCGCACGACGGCATGGTGACGGGGCTGAGCAAGCTGGCGCGCCTCGTGGACATCATCGCCCGCAGGCCGCAGGTGCAGGAACGGCTCACCACGCAGATCGTGGAAGCCCTCGTGACCCACCTCAAGCCGCGCGGCGCCATCGCCGTCGTGGAATGCGAACACATGTGCATGTCGATGCGGGGCATCCGCAAGCCCGGCGCCAAGACCGTCACCAGCGCGGTCCGCGGGCAGCTGCACGACCCAGCCACACGAGCTGAAGCCATGAGCCTGATACTCGGAAGGTAATACCCTATGGACTCGCTTGCCGCAGCACCGGGAACCGGCCCGGCCACCAATCCTTTGCCCGTGATCCGGAAAGCCAAAGCAGCAGCCCGATTCGAAGACCTCCCCCAGGACCGCACGCTGGTCATGGGTGTGCTGAATGTGACGCCGGATTCCTTCAGTGACGGGGGCCAGCACACGAACGCGGACTCCGCGATCGCGTACGGGCTCCGCATGTTCTACGGCGGAGCCGACATCCTGGACGTCGGGGGCGAATCCACCCGTCCGGGTGCGGAAGCCGTGAGCCCTGAGGAGGAGCAGCGCCGCGTGCTCCCCGTGGTCGCGACGCTCGTGAAAGCCGGGGCCCTCGTCAGCATCGACACCGTCAACGCCTCCACGGCCGCGGCCGCGCTGGACGTGGGCGCCTCCATCGTCAACGACGTCTCCGGCCAGCGGGTCAGTGACGAGATGATCCAGCTCGTGGCCTCCCGCCGCGTGCCGTACATCCTCACCCATTCCCGGGGCGACTCGCGGACCATGGACTCCCTGGCCGACTACACGGACGTCGTGTCCGAGGTGGTCGCCGAGCTCGAGGAGCTGCGCGCCCGCTTCCGGAGCGCCGGCCACGCCGATGAGCGCCTCATCCTCGACCCCGGCCTCGGCTTCGCCAAGCAGGGCGAGCAGAACTGGGAACTCCTCCGCGGCCTGGGCCGTCTGCAGGACCTGGGCCACCGCGTCCTGGTGGGCGCGTCCCGGAAGCGCTTCCTCGGCGAGCTGCTCACCTCGGCCGGCAAGGCCGCCGCTCCCGTGGAGCGCGACGCCGCCACGCTGGCCATCACCGCCCTCTCCGCCGGGAAGGGCGCCTGGGCCGTCCGCGTGCACGACGTCGGCCCGAACCTCGACGCGGTGAAGGTCGCCGCGCGCTGGGCGGCGTGAGCGGCATGAGCGCGGCGGGGACCGGCGGCGTGCGCACGCTGGACCGGATCGAACTCCGCGGAGTCACCGCCACCGGCTACCACGGGGTCTTCGACTTCGAACGCCGCGAGGGTCAGCCGTTCGTGGTGGACCTCGTGATGCACCGGGACTTCCGCCGTGCGGCCGAGACCGACGACGTCGAGGACACGGCCCACTACGGGCTCGTGGCCGAAGCCGTGACGGCCGTGATCGAGGGGCCCGCCGTGAACCTCATCGAGAAGCTGGCCGTCCTGATCGCCCGCGCCGTCCTGGCGGGCTTCGATGTGGAGTCCGTCGAGGTCACGGTGCACAAGCCCAAGGCGCCCATCGAGGTGCCGTTCGGGGACGTCGCCGTCGTGGTGTCCCGTTCCCGTGCCGATTTCCCCGGACTCGAAGGAGGTTCCGCATGAGCCGCGCCCGAGCCATCCTGGCCCTCGGAAGCAACCTCGGCGAGCGTCAGGGCACCCTGTCCGCCGCCGTCGCCGATCTGGTGAATCACCCGGCCGTGCACCTGGTGGACATCTCGCCGGTCATCCAGACCAAGGCCGTGGGCGGTCCCGAGGACCAGCCCGACTACCTGAACATGGTCCTGGCCGTCGACACTGAACTCGAACCGCTGGACCTCCTGGCCCACTGCCAGGCCGTGGAGCAGATGCATCACCGGGTGCGGGAGGTCCGCTGGGGGCCGCGCACGCTGGATGTGGACGTGATCGTCTTCAGTGACGTCCAGAGTGACGATCCCGTCCTGACCCTGCCGCACCCGCGGGCCGCCGAGCGCGCGTTCGTCCTGGTCCCGTGGGCGGCGATGGATCCCGAGGCCACCCTGAACGGCGCCCCGGTCCGTGAGCTGGCCGTCGCCGCGGCCGACTACCCCGACGTCGACGAGTACGACGAGTACTGATCATGCGCCTGATGCGACCCGTCCAGCTCGCCGGGCTGGCCCTTGCCTTCCTGGTGGTGGGACTCCTGGTCTCGATGATCGTGCAGCGGTACGGTCTGCCGGTGCCGCTGCTCCCGCTCGCCGCGGTGTTCAGCATGCTCGCGATCGCGCTGCTGACGTTCCTGCTGGGCTGGCGCGTGCACCGCTGGAAGACCGCCAAGGTCAAGAAGCAGCTCGACCCGATCCTGGCCGCCCGGACCCTGATCCTGGCGCAGGCCGGAGCGTACGCGGGCACCGTGCTGTTCGGCTGGCATGTGGGCATCCTGCTGGAGCAGCTGCAGTTCCTGCAGTACTCCAGCGCCGTGGACCATGTCATCACGGCCGCCGTCATGGCCGGCGGCGGGGTGGTCATGCTGGTGGTGGGGTTGATCGTGGAGCGCTTCTGCCGCATCCCTCCGGAGGACGACGGCGGCGCGGACAGTGGCAAGGACAAGGGGACCGAGGGTGAGTATGCCTGAGCCGGTGAACGGGCCGGCGTCGAACGGCGCCGGTGGCGGCAGCTCGCGCGCCGGACGCCTGCGCGTCGGAGTGATCGGCGCCGGGAAGGTCGGTGCGGTGCTCGGGGCCGCCCTGCGCTCGGCGGAACATCAGGTCTCCGGGGTGGCGGCGGTGTCCGAGGCGAGCCGGGAACGGGCCGAGAACCTGCTGCCGGGCGTCCCGGTGCTGGAACCCGGCGAGATCGTCGCCGGAAGTGACCTGGTGCTCCTGGCCGTCCCGGACGACGTGCTCGGCGAGCTGGTCTCGGGCCTGGCCTCGCTCGGGGCGTGGCGGCCGGGACAGCTCGTGGCGCACACGTCCGGCCGCTTCGGCGTCGGCGTGCTGGATCCGGTCCGGGCGGCCGGCGCCATTCCGCTGGCCATCCACCCGGCCATGGCGTTCTCTGGCCTCAGCCTGGATCTCGGCCGGCTTCAGGACTGTGTCTTCGGGGTGAGCGCCGACCCGGCCATGCTCCCGATCGCCCAGGCGCTCGTGATCGAGATGGGCGGCGAATCCGTGGTCATCCCCGAGGAGCAGCGCGTGCTGTATCACGCGGCCCTGGCGCACGGTTCCAACCATCTCGTCACCCTGGCCTCCCAGGCGGCGCAGGTGCTGCGGGAGATCGGCGTCGCCGATCCGGAGCGCCTGCTCGGTCCGCTGCTCCGTGCCTCCCTGGACAACGCCCTCGTCTCCGGGGAGTCCGCGCTCACCGCGGGCCGGTCTCGCGCGGCGACGCCGGCACCGTGGCCTCCCACCGCGAGGCGCTGACCGGCCGCGACCGTCTGCTCCGGAACGCCCCGGGCCGCGGGGAGGATCAGTACGCGGTCCCGGGCGACGATATCCTGGACTCCTATCTCTCCATGGCCCGTGCCACTCTTCAGCGCGCCGTCCGCCAGGATCGCCTCCGGGCGGGCCAGGCCGCGGCGCTGGGTGATGTCCTGGGCTGAGGGAGCCCGCAGCACGTCACATCCCTGATCCGGCCCTGCGCCGGAGCAGGCCGAAGAAGAGGTCCTCATGAGCATCGAACTGGTCACCACCAAGGCCGCACTCCGTGCCCGCCTGGCGGAGGCGGCGGCGTCGGGGGTCTCCTCGGCCGGGTTCGTGCCGACCATGGGCGCCCTGCACCAGGGTCATGCCACGCTCGCGCGTCAGGCGGCCCGGGAGAACGACTTCGCCCTCGTCAGCATCTTCGTGAACCCGCTGCAATTCGGCGAGGCCGTGGACCTGGAGCGCTACCCGCGCACCCTCGACGCCGACCTCGCCCTGCTGGAGGAGGCCGGCGTGCAGCTCGTCTTCGCCCCCGAGGTCGAGGAGATGTATCCGCTGGGGGAGCCGGGGGTCCGGGTGACGGCGGGCCCGCTCGGCGGCAAGTGGGAGGGGGCCTCCCGCCCCGGGCACTTCGACGGCGCGCTCACCGTGGTGTCGAAGCTCCTGCACCTGGCGCACGCCCCCGTGCCGGTGAACCGCGCGTACTTCGGCCAGAAGGACGCGCAGCAGCTCGCCCTGGTGCAGCAGATGGTCGCCGATCTCGATTTCGACGTGCGGATCGTGCCCGTGCCGATCGTCCGGGACGCCGACGGGCTGGCCCTGTCCTCCCGCAACCGCTTCCTGTCGCCCGAGCAGCGCGAATCCGCTCTGGTGCTCTCGCGGGCGCTGCGGCTCCTGGAGACCCGGGCCGCCGCCCACGAGCCCCTCGACCTCGAGTCCGCAGCCGACCTGGTGCGTTCCGCGCCCGGCGTCGAACTCGATTACTTCGAAGTGGTGGACCCGCGCACGCTCGAGCCGCTGGCGGAGAACTGCAAATTCACCCCGTTCAGGGGTGACGCACTGGCCATCATTGCGGCTAAACTTAGTTCTGTGCGTCTGATCGATAACACACCGCTTTCTGCCTAGGCGAAACCCAGCCTTCCTCCCGGAGTCCTCTGTCAGGGACTCCCTGGAAATGCTCGGAGTGCGCCATGCGGTGTGCCGGCTTCCGCGGCCCGGCTTCGCCGTGCCCTGATCGCCGTTTCCGCTATCCCTCCCGCTCGGAAGAGCTCTGGTGCCAGGCCTGTCCTGTCCCCTCTTCCGTCCGGGAAACCACCGTTGCCGGTCCCGCAGCCCGTCGTTCCCCGACGCCGGCGGTCCGGCGGCATCTCGCTCCCCTTTGATTCACTCGCAAGGACGTGACATGACCTCCGACATCAAGAACCCCTCCGGCGGGCCGCTCGACGCGCCCGCCGCGTACGACTCACCGCCCGAGGCCACCCTGACCGCGCCCGAGACGGGTGCGCCGGAGAAGCTCTCCCGCGAAGTCGTCGTGATCATCAGCGTCCTCCTGGTCTCCACGTTCACGGTCTTCCTGAACGAGACCATCATGAACGTGGCCCTGCCGCGCCTCATGACCGCGCTGGACGTCTCCGAGAGCACGGTCCAGTGGCTCTCCACCGGCTTCATGCTGACCATGGCCGTGGTCATCCCGACCACGGGCTTCATCCTGGAACGGCTCCGCACACGGCAGGCGTACTTCCTGGCGATGGGGCTGTTCACCCTGGGCACCGTGATCGCCGCGGTCGCCCCGGGCTTCGGGGTGCTGCTGCTGGGCCGCGTGGTGCAGGCCACCGGCACGGCCATCATGATGCCGCTGCTCATGACCACCATCCTGACCCTGGTCCCGATGAACAAGCGCGGCATGGTGATGGGCAACATCACCATCGCGATGTCGGTGGCGCCGGCACTCGGCCCGACCGTCTCGGGCCTGATCCTGGAGCACTTCGAGTGGCGCTTCATGTTCATCTTCGTGCTGCCGGTGGCCATCGTGGCACTGCTGGTCGGCGCGAAGTACCTCGTGAACGTGGGTGAGCCGGGCCGTCAGCGTCTGGACATGCTCTCGGTCCTCCTGACCATCCCGGCGTTCGGTGGCGTGGTCTACGGCCTCAGTCAGATCGGCGGCGGCCACGGTGGTCAGGCGGGCCCCAGCTCCGGCGCCGTCGTGGCGCTGGCCGTGGGCGTGGTCTCGCTGGGCCTGTTCGTCTGGCGCCAGCTGGTCCTCCAGCGGACCGGCGCACCGCTCCTGGACCTGCGGGCGTTCAACCACCGGATGTTCACGGTCTCCGTGCTGCTCCTGGTGGTGGCCATGGTGGCCCTGTTCGGCACCGTGATCCTGCTCCCGCTGTTCCTGCAGAAGGTGCTGGGCGCGGAGCCCCTGGTGACCGGTCTGGTGATGCTGCCCGGTGGCCTGGCGATGGGACTCTCCGGTCCCTTCATCGGCCGGATGTACGACAAGATCGGACCCCGGCCGCTGACGGTCACCGGTTCAGCCCTCATGGTGCTGTGCCTGTGGCAGTTCGCCATGATGAACGCGTCGACGCCGATCTGGTACGTCACGGTCATCCAGACGGTGCTCAACTTCTCGTTGGCGCTGCTGTTCACCCCGGCGTTCACCAACGGCCTGAACCCGCTGCCGCCGCAGCTGTACTCGCACGGCTCCGCCATTCTGGGCACGCTCCAGCAGGTGGCCGGCGCGGCCGGAACCGCGCTGCTCGTGGCACTGTTCGCGGCGGGGACCGCCCTCCACGGTGATCTGTTGGACGGCACGCGGATCGCGTTCCTGACGGCGGCCGGTGTGGCGGTGTTCGCCGTCGTGCTCTCCGCCATGATGCGCAGGACGGAAGGCGCCGGTCACCACTGACCGGCGCCGACCGCAGGCGTGACGCAGGACCGGCCGTGTCCCCTCAAGCTGAGGGGACACGGCCGGTCCGTTTGACAGGTCAGGCAGAAGCGGGCGTCAGCCGGCGAAGAACTCCGCGAGAGGCTCGATCAGACGGGCGGGGGCGCGGTTCACGCCGTCGTGGCCGAGGCCGGGGATCACGCTGTACGCGGAGCCGGACAGGACCTCGTGCAGACGGCCGCAGGCCACCCCGAAGTACGCCGGGCTCTTCTCGCCGACCATGATGAGCGTCTCGAGCGGCAGTTCCAGGAACGGCTCGGCGGACATGTCCGCGGCGATCATGGCCTTGATCTCGCGGACGCCGTTGGGGAGCTGTTCGCGCATCTCCTTGCCGAAACCCGTGGTGGCGGTGAGCTTGTTGCCGAGCGTCAGCATGTGCAGTGGCATGCGGGACAGGGCGCCGTGCGGTTCCAGGCCTCGCATCACGATCGCCAGGGCCTTTTCGGTGTCGCCGGCGGCGCGGGCGGCCTCGTACTCGCCGATCCAGGGCGCCTGGACGCTGCCGTCGATCGAGACGGCCGGGTCATAGACGGCCAGGTGATCCACGGGGATGCTGCGGGCCGCGTGCAGCACGAGAGCCCCGCCGAAACTGTGGCCGAAGAGATCGCGTGTGCCGGTGTGGTCCAGCACGGCCTTCAGATCCTCGACGTCCTGCTCGAGCGAGTAGGAGTCGGTCTGCGGGGTCGACTTGCCCTGGCCACGGCGGTTCAGCACGTGGATCGGCCGCTTCAGCGCCTCGGAGAGGGCCTTGGCGAATTTGGCGTAATCGGCGGCGGTGACCAGTGATCCGATCACCACGACGACGCCCGGCCCCGCGGCGTCCTCGCCCCCGGCGTAGGTGTTCAGTTCCAGCTCGGCACCGTCAGAGGTGCGCACCAACTCACGCTTCATGACAAGAGCCTAGCGGAGCAGTCTGGACGAGTCATGAACCCGTCAGGCGGCGGCGTCCGCCGTCCCCCGCTGCGCCGGCTTCCGCTTCCGTCCGCGGTGCTGTTCCTCACGGCGCGCCGTGCACGTGGAACTCGGCGAGGGCGGTGACGAGCCGCTTACCGACGGCCGGGACGGAGCCGTGCACGCAGCGCGGCACCTGGCGCAGCGGACCCGGCACGGAGCTGTGGAGGAGGCGCGCCGTCTGCTTGAAGTACTCGGGGCTGCGGGCGCCGTAGAAGATGCAGCACTCCTGCGCGATGCCGGCGAAGTCCTCGGCGTGGGCCTCCTCTTCCAGGGCCGCTTTCAGCTCGCCGACGGCGGCGGGCATGAGTTCCGCGAACATCCTGTTCGCCTTGGTCCGGCCGACGGCTCCGAAGAGCAGGCCGAGGATCGGTTCGGGCGCCCGGGAGAGGGCGGTGCCCGGCAGCATGCCCCGCCGCATGCGCGCCATGGCGCGGGGGACGTCGCCGTCGTTCACCGCCTGGGAGAAGGCGGGCAGCCAGTCCACGGGAGTGCTGCCGTCGATGTTGACGGCCGGGTCGTAGACGGAGAGGCGGGAGACGCCGAGCCCGGAGCCGCTGTGCCGTGCCGCGTTCAGCACCACGGCCCCTCCCAGCGAGTGTCCCAGCACGTGCTTCGCCCCGGTGTGCCGCAGCACGGCCTCCAGGTCCGCGATCTCCAGATCCATGCCGTACTCGGGGCCCTGTTCGGGGGACTGGCCGTGGCCGCGGCGGTCGTACACGTGGACGGACCAGCTGCGGCCGTCGTCCTCGGATTCGAGGGCGGTCACGAACGCCTGCGCGAAAGGACGGTAGAGCGCCGCGGTGAGGAACGCCCCGCCGACGACGACGAGGCTCCGGTCCGCGTCCGACTCGCCATAACTGTCCATCGCCAACTCCGCCCCGTCCCCGGCACGGACGATGGATTCGGTGCGGGGAACTTCCAGGACCTTCCGGAACTTCACGACCCCATGCTAGCGTCCAGGTGGGCACGCTCTGCGTCACGTAAACTAGGGGACTGTGACTGCTGAAAACCCCACCCCCCATTCCGAGGCCTCCGACGCGAACGAGCAGATGCGGGTTCGCCAGGAGAAGCGCCAGAAGCTGCTCGAGCTCGGCATGGAGGCTTACCCGGTAGGGGTGGAGCGCACTCACTCGCTGGACGAGATCCGCGAGAAGTACGCCCACCTGGTGGCCGATGAGACCACCGGCGACGTCGTGGGCGTCACCGGCCGCGTGGTGTTCGTGCGCAACACCGGAAAGCTCTGCTTCGCCACCCTCCAGGACGGCAACGGCGTCCGCCTCCAGGCCATGCTGAGCCTGGCCGTGGTCGGTGAGGAAGCCCTCTCGCAGTGGAAGTCCCTCGTGGACCTGGGCGATCACGTCTTCATCAAGGGCGAGGTCATCTCCTCCCGCCGCGGTGAGCTGTCGATCATGGCCGAGTCCTGGCAGATGGCCTCCAAGGCCCTGCGCCCGCTGCCCGTGCTGCACGCCGGCCTGAACGAGGAGACCCGCGTCCGTCAGCGGTACGTCGACCTCCTGGTCCGCGACGAGGCGCGTCAGATGGTCTACACCCGGGCGTCCATCACGCGGTCCATCCGCGAGACGCTCAACCGCCACGGCTACGTGGAGGTGGAGACCCCGATCCTCAACCTGGTCCACGGCGGCGCCTCGGCCCGTCCGTTCGAGACGCACCTCAATGCCTTCGATCAGAAGATGACCCTGCGTATCGCCACGGAGCTGTATTTGAAGCGTGCCGTGGTCGGCGGTATCGAACGTGTCTATGACATGGGACGTGTCTTCCGGAATGAGGGCGTCGATTCCACGCACAGCCCGGAATTCACCACTCTGGAATGCTATGAGGCCTGGGCGGATCAATTCGTCATGGCGGAGCGCATGAAAGAGATCATCCTGGACGCCGCGGACGCAATTGGCGCCGGCCGGGTGATCCAGACGGAGGCCGGTGAAATCGACCTCGGCGGTGAATGGGCGTGGCTCGGTGTGTATCCGGGTCTCTCCAGCGCCGTCGGTCAGGAAATCACCCCGGACACCACGGAAGAAGAACTGCGCGCTATCGCCGAAAAGCACGGCGTGAAGATCGACCCCGCGTGGGGTGCGGAAAAACTCGTGGTGGAGCTTTTCGGGGAGATCGTGGAACCGACTCTGCTGAATCCGACTTTCGTCTACGATTACCCGCCGTCGGCCCAGCCCCTGGCCCGTCCGCACCGCGAGGACGGCCGGCTGATCGAGGCCTGGGATCTGATCATCGGCGGCATGGAACGCGGCACCGCGTTCTCCGAATTGATCGACCCCGTCATCCAGCGTGAGCGCCTGACGGAGCAGTCCCGTCTGGCCGCGGCCGGCGACGACGAGGCCATGCAGCTGGATGAGGACTTCCTCCGTGCCCTCGAGTACGGCGCCCCGCCCATGGGCGGCATCGGTCTCGGTGTGGACCGCCTGGTGATGCTTTTCACGGGAGCCGGAATCCGCGAGACGATTCTCTTCCCCCTCCTCAAGCCTGAGGCGAACTGATATGGAATACATCGCCGTTCTTCTCCCGTCCCTCGTGGTCGGGCTGCTGTTCTGGTTCGCGATCCGCGCATTGCTGAATGCGGACCGTTCCGAGCGTGAGGCGCTGGCCAAGGCGGAAGAAGAGTGGGACGCCAAGGCAAAGAATAACAACGGTGAATCCGGTGGGACCGGGAATAATTCGGGTACTGACTAATCCGGATTATTGACTCGGTGAAACGATTCGGACATACTCTAGTGCGGGGGCGCAGCCAATACGGGTCGTAAGACCTGCTTAAACCACCACACGATGGGAGCCATACTCCATGGCACAGCGAGTCAAAATCATTCTTGTCGACGACGTCGACGGCGGCGTAGCCGATGAAACCATCCGCTTCGGGCTGGATGGAAACAACTATGAGATTGATCTCTCCGCTGAAAATGCTCAGAAGTTCCGGGGCGCTTTTGAGGAATACATCACTGTCGCCCGTCGGGTGACCAGCACCACCCGCACTCCGAAGCGCGCCGCGGCGAAGGGGCAGGACACCGCCCAGATCCGCAAGTGGGCTCAGGAGAACGGCTACAAGGTCAGCTCCCGCGGCCGCGTGCACGCCGACATCATTGAGGCGTACCACAAGGCCAACAGCTGATTTCAGGAGAGCTACGGTTTCGCGGCCGGTCCGGACTTCCCAGTCCCGGGCCGGCCGTTTCCGTGTCCGCGCAAGACGGGTGATTCCCCCTCTGGCGAACACGCCCCACAAGCCGCTGGTCCGCACGTAGCATCTAATTACGTCGTATCTGAGGAGTGTGGCGAAATGTTTGAGAGATTCACGGACAGAGCTCGCCGGGTAGTCGTCCTTGCACAGGAAGAAGCCCGGCTGCTCAACCACAATTACATCGGGACCGAGCACATCCTGCTGGGCCTCATCCACGAGGGTGACGGCATCGCCGCGAAAGCGCTCGAGTCCCTGGGAATCTCGCTTGACGGCGTCCGCGAGCAGGTCCAGGAGATCATCGGCCAGGGCCAGCAGGCGCCGTCGGGTCACATCCCCTTCACCCCGCGTGCCAAGAAGGTCCTGGAGCTGTCTCTGCGTGAGGCCCTCCAGCTCGGCCACAACTACATCGGCACCGAGCACATCCTGCTGGGCCTCATCCGCGAGGGTGAAGGCGTCGCCGCGCAGGTGCTGGTCAAGCTGGGCGCGGACCTCTCCAAGGTCCGCCAGCAGGTCAACCAGCTCCTGACGGGTTACCAGGGTGGCAAGGAGACCGCCGGCGCCGGCGTGGGCTCGGGCCAGCAGGAAGGCACCCCGGCCGGTTCCGTGGTGCTGGACCAGTTCGGCCGCAACCTGACCCAGGCCGCGCGGGAGAACAAGCTCGATCCGGTGATCGGCCGCGAGCACGAGATGGAACGCGTCATGCAGGTCCTCTCGCGCCGCACCAAGAACAACCCGGTGCTGATCGGTGAGCCCGGCGTCGGCAAGACCGCCGTCGTCGAGGGTCTCGCCCAGGCGATCGTCCGCGGGGACGTGCCGGAGACCATCAAGAACAAGCAGCTCTACACCCTGGATCTCGGGTCCCTGGTGGCGGGCTCGCGGTACCGCGGTGATTTCGAGGAGCGCCTGAAGAAGGTCCTCAAGGAGATCCGCACCCGTGGCGACATCATCCTGTTCATCGACGAGATCCACACCCTGGTGGGTGCGGGTGCCGCCGAGGGCGCGATCGATGCCGCCTCGATCCTGAAGCCGATGCTGGCCCGTGGTGAACTCCAGACCATCGGCGCCACCACGCTGGACGAGTACCGCAAGCACATCGAGAAGGACGCCGCACTCGAGCGCCGCTTCCAGCCCATCCAGGTGGCGGAGCCGAGCGTGGAGCACGCCGTCCAGATCCTGAAGGGCCTGCGCGACCGCTACGAGGCGCACCACCGCGTGAGCATCACCGACGGCGCCCTCGAGGCCGCCGCCACGCTCGCGCAGCGCTACATCTCGGACCGCTTCCTGCCGGACAAGGCCATCGACCTGATCGACGAGGCCGGAGCCCGTCTGCGCATCCGCCGCATGACGCCTCCTGCCGAGCTCAAGGAGATGGACGTCGCCATCGAGGCGGTCAAGCGGGAGAAGGAATCCGCGATCGACGCCCAGGACTTCGAGGGCGCCGCGGCACTGCGTGACCGTGAGCAGAAGCTCGTGACCGAGCGTCACGAGAAGGAAGAGGCCTGGCGCAACGGCGGTCCGGATGAGATCGCCGAGGTGGATGAGGAACTCATCGCCGAAGTGCTGGCCAACTCCACGGGCATCCCGGTCTTCAAGCTGACGCAGGAGGAGTCCAGCCGTCTGCTCAAGATGGAGGACGAGCTGCACAAGCGTGTGGTCGGTCAGGACGACGCCATCAAGGCGCTGTCCCAGGCCATCCGCCGCACCCGTGCCGGCCTCAAGGATCCGAAGCGCCCGGGTGGCTCGTTCATCTTCGCCGGCCCCACCGGCGTCGGCAAGACCGAGCTGGCCAAGGCTCTCGCGGAGTTCCTGTTCGGTGACGAGGACGCCCTCATCACGCTGGACATGTCCGAGTACTCGGAGAAGCACACCGTGTCGCGGCTCTTCGGAGCGCCTCCCGGATACGTGGGCTACGAAGAGGGTGGCCAGCTGACGGAGAAGGTCCGTCGCCGTCCGTTCTCCGTGGTGCTGTTCGACGAGGTGGAGAAGGCCCACGCCGATCTCTTCAACTCGCTCCTGCAAATCCTGGAGGACGGTCGCCTGACCGACTCGCAGGGCCGCGTGGTGGACTTCAAGAACACCGTGATCATCATGACCACGAACCTCGGCACCCGGGACATCTCCAAGGGCGTCATGACGGGCTTCCAGTCCGGCACGGACACCAAGACGGGCTACGACCGGATGCGGGCGCGGGTCACGGAGGAGCTCAAGCAGCACTTCCGCCCCGAGTTCCTGAACCGTGTCGATGACGTCGTGGTCTTCCCGCAGCTGACGCAGGAGGAGATCATCGAGATCGTCGACCTGTTCGTCACCCGCCTGGAGAGCCGTCTGAAGGACCGGGACATGGGCATCGAGCTCACGCCCGCCGCCAAGGTCCTGCTGGCCACCCGCGGCTACGACCCCGCGATGGGTGCCCGTCCGCTCCGCCGGACCATCCAGCGCGAGATCGAGGACCAGCTCAGCGAGAAGATCCTCTTCGGGGAGCTCAAGGCCGGGGACATCGTCCTGGTGGACGTCGAGGGCGAAGGCGACGAGGCGAAGTTCACCTTCGCCGGCACCGCCAAGCCCACGGTCCCGGAGCTCGCTCCGAGCGCCCATGGCGACAGCAGCGCCGGGGAGCTGGGCAGCGGAGCCGCCTGAGGCTCGCAGCACCGTGTGTGACTGAAGGCCGTGTGTGACTGAAGGCCGGCGACGGCGGGGAGACCCGCCGTCGCCGGCCTTTCGCATGCCCGGATGTCCACCTCTTCCCTCGTGAGTCCGCTATGGAGGTGGTGAGTCCGCTACATCATGTAGCGGACTCACCACCTCCATAGCGGACTCGGCCCCGAAGAACGGCTGCGGGCGGCGGTGTCCACCCTGCGTCGCACGTTCAACCCGAGCCGGGGGCAAGCCCTACGATGGAGGAATGCCAGCAGCCGACTTCACGCTCCGCCCCGCCCGCACCTCCGACGTCCCGGGGATCAAGCGACTCGTGGCGCCGCTGGCTGAGGAGCGCATCCTCATGGCCAAGGAGACGGTCGCCTACTACGAGGGCATCCAGGAACTGCGCGTCGCCGAGTCCTCCGAAGGGGAGCTGATCGGCTGCGGCGCACTCCACGTCATGTGGGAGGACCTCGCGGAGATCCGCACCCTCGCCGCCGCGGACAGCTGGCGGGGCAGGGGAGTGGGCCACGCTCTCGTCAAACGCCTCCTGGACGAGGCCCGTGCGCTCGGGGTCAGCCGCGTGTTCTGCCTGACCTTCGAGGTCGACTTCTTCCAGCGCCACGGATTCGAGGTCATGGCGGATCAGAGCGCCGTCGATCCGGCCGTCTACGCGGAGCTGCTGCGCTCCCATGACGAGGGCGTCGCCGAGTTCCTGGACCTCGCCAGGGTCAAGCCCAACACCCTGGGCAACACCCGCATGATCCGCCGCCTCTGACCTTCACGGACAACCCCCAGGGGGGTTCCGGCCCGCCCCTCTACCGTGCCCCGGGCACTGGTAGTAGGGTCACAAAGAGGCGCTCCGAGACAAGGCAGGTAGTCCCATGAAAAAGCTCATCAATGACCCGCGCGCAGTGGTGGAGGAGGCCGTCGAAGGATTCGGCCTGGCCCACCCCGATCTGGTGACCGTGACCGCGGACCCGCTCTTCATCACCCGCAAGGACGCGCCGGTGGCCGGCAAGGTGGGACTCGTCTCCGGCGGCGGCAGCGGGCACGAACCGCTGCACGCGGGATTCGTCGGACTCGGGATGCTGGACGCCGCCGTTCCGGGCGCCGTCTTCACCAGCCCCACCCCGGACCAGATCCTCCCGGCGACCCTCGCCGTGAACTCGGGCGCCGGCGTCGTGCAGATCGTCAAGAACTACACCGGTGACTGTGCTGAACTTCGAGACCGCCGCCGAGCTCGCCCAGGCGGAGGGCGTGGATGTGCGCTCGGTCCTGGTGAACGACGACGTCGCGGTCGAGGACTCGCTCTACACCGCCGGCCGCCGTGGTGTCGGCGGCACGGTGCTGGTGGAGAAGATCGCCGGCGCCGCCGCGGAGCGGGGCGACTCACTGGACGCCGTCGAGGAGATCGCCAACCGCGTCAACCACAACGTCCGCACCATGGGCGTCGCTCTCAGCGCCTGCACCGTCCCGCACGCCGGGGTTCCGAGCTTCGACCTGGCCGAGGACGAGATCGAGATCGGCATCGGCATCCACGGCGAGCCCGGCCGGCACCGCATCCCGCTCGAGAACGCCGACGCCATCACCGCACGGCTGTTGTCCCCGGTCCTGGAGGACCTCCAGGCCGCGCCGGGCCAGAAGGTCCTGCTGTTCGTGAACGGTATGGGCGGCACCCCGCAGAGCGAGCTCTACATCGTCTTCCGGGCCGCTTCCCAGATCCTCGCGGACGCCGGGCTCGAGGTGCAGCGCAGCCTGGTGGGGAACTACATCACGGCGCTCGAAATGCAGGGCTGCTCCATCTCCGTCCTGAAACTGGACGAGGAGATGGTGGAACTCTGGGATGCGCCCGTGCACACCGCGGCACTCCGGTGGGGGGTCTGACCGTGACGCAGACGCTCGACCTCGCCTGGGCCCTCGACTGGCTGCGCCGCTCGGGCGCCGTGCTCGCGGAGAACCGCATGGCGCTCATCGAACTGGACCGGGCCATCGGGGACGCCGATCACGGGGAGAACATGGACCGTGGATTCACGGCGGCCCTGGCCAAGCTGGAGGAGCAACCCCCGGCGACTCCCGGCGCTGCCCTGAAGTCGGTGGCCATGTCCCTCATGTCCAAGGTGGGCGGCGCCGCCGGCCCCCTCTACGGGACGGCGTTCCTGCGTGCGGCCACGGCCCTGGGCGACGCGGAGGAACTCGACTCCGAGGCTCTGGCCGCCGCACTGGCGGCCGCTCGCGACGGGATCGTGGCGCGAGGCAAGGCCGAACCGGGGGACAAGACCATGATCGACGCCTGGACGCCCGCCGTCGAGGCCGCTCAGGCCGCAGTGGGGGAGAGTCCCGCCGAGCTCCTGGACCGTGCCGCGACCGCCGCCGAGCAGGGCGCCGCCGCCACGGAGCCGCTCGTGGCGCGCAAGGGCCGGGCCAGCTATCTGGGCGAACGGAGCGCGGGCCATCGTGACCCCGGCTCGCAGTCGACGGCTCTTCTGCTCCGGGCGGCCGCTGACGCCGCGGCCGCCGCGTCCTGACCGCTCCTCGCTGAGGTCCGCGGACCCGAGCCGTTCCGGACCCGAGCCGTTCCGGACCCGAGCCGTTCCGGACCCGAGCCGTTCCAGACATGGTCCGGACGGTTAGAATCAAGCCTGCGGCCCGCCTCGGCGCGCCGCTCCCTGGCGCCCTCCGGGACCAGGTCCACCTCGCTCGTCACGCCGGAAGGGTCCCCATGACTGTCGGAATCGTCGTCGTCTCCCACAGCATCAAGATCGCGGAGGGGGCGTGTGAGCTGGCCGCTCAGATGGCCCCGTCGGTGCGTCTCGAGGCGGCCGGCGGCACCGACGACGGCGGGCTGGGCACCAGCCTGGAGAAAGTGATGTCCGCGGTCGAGGCGGCGAATTCCGGCGAGGGTGTGGTGATCCTCTGCGATCTGGGCTCGGCCGTCATGGTGGCCGAGAGCGCCGTGGAATTCCTCGGCACGCCGCAGGACGTCTCGCTGGCCGACGCTCCGCTCATCGAAGGCCTGGTCGCCGCGTCGGTCGCGGCTCAGGGCGGTGCCGGAGTGGCCGCGGTCAAGGCCGCCGCCGAGTCCGCGCTGGCGCAGCAGGTCCAGGCCCGCATCGACGACAGCACCGCGCCTCCCGTACGCCCCCGCGCCGTCGCCGAGGACGCCGACGAGGCTGTGTCCGTGGGCGGAGCGATCGTCGAGGACTTCGAGGTGCTCAACCAGCTCGGTCTGCACGCCCGCCCCGCCGCGGTGCTCGCCGGGTACCTCGGCGGCCTGGACGTGGAGGTCGACATCAACGGCGCCGACGGCCAGTCCGTCATGATGCTCATGACCCTCGCCGCGGGTCAGGGAACGGTGCTGCACGTGCGCGCGAGCGGCCCCGACGCCCGCCGTGCCATGGATTTCATCGCCGAACAGTGCCGGACGGGTTTCGGCGAGCTCTGACGCTGTACCCCTTTCCATCGACTGCTCCATAGGATGCTGTTTCCCGTCGATTTCGGGGGAAGAGAGCATCCTATGGAGCAGTCGATGGGTTAAGTCGACGGGTTAAGCCGACGAGCTAAAGGGTGACGCCCGCGTCGCTTTCGGTGGCCAGACGGTCCTTGAGCAGGCCCGCCAGGCAGCGCTCCAGCTGATCCGCCGGAGCCTGGAGACGGTGCAGGGCGTCGAGCTTACGGAAGACGCCGTCCGGGCCTCCCCATGCGAGGTCGACCGACGCCGCATCCCCGTCCCAGCCTTCCGGTCGCGCCAGGAAGAGCTCACGGGGCACCGGTGCCCCGGCTTCCCGCAGGACGGCCATCATCGCGCCGCGGACCTGCCGGTCGGTGCCGTGCCAGGACTGGCCTTTCGGGGTGTATTCGGGCTCGGGGCGGCCGGCCGCGAGCCACGCGCATTCCGCGGCGACGGGGCACTCCTCGCACTTAGGGGCCCTCGCGGTGCAGACCAGGGCGCCCAGCTCCATGACGGCGGCGTTCCACGTCACCGACTCGGCCCGGTCTTCGGGCAGGAGCTGCTCCGCCAGCCGGGCTTCCGCCGCCGTGAACGCCGGGGCCGGCAGGGCGGACCCGGTGAAGAGGCGGGCGTGGACCCTGCGGATGTTGGTGTCGACGACGCTCTCCCGCCGGCCGAACGCGAACGCGGCGATGGCCGCGGAGGTGTACGTGCCGACGCCGGGGAGCGCCTGGAGGGCTTCGCGCGTGTCCGGCACGGCGCCGTCGTGCTTCTCGACGATCGCGACGGCGGCCGCATGCAGCCGCTGCGCACGGCGGGGGTATCCGAGGCGGCCCCAGGCGCGGACGGCTTCGGAGACGGGTTCGGCCGCCAGATCCGCAGGCGTCGGCCAGCGTTTCATCCACGCCTCCCAGACGGGGAGCACGCGCACCACGGGGGTCTGCTGGAGCATGAACTCGCTGACCATGATGCCCCACGGGCTGCATCCCCGGGAGTGAGGGAGGGCGGTCCGCCACGGGAGGTCGCGGCCGGCCGCCAGGAACCAGTCCTCGATGAGCTGGGCGGTCTTCCGCTTGAGGCTGTCGCTGGGGTACGTCGTCATGGCGGAATCCACTGTATCGCCCTCGCGTTCCCGGAGCGGCCCGGCGGCGTGCACCCAGGCTCACTGGGTAGGCTTGGAGGTATGGCACGGCAGGGTGTGAGCACAGGCAAGGGGACGCGGCGGAAGGTCAGTCCCGCCGTGTACCGGCGACGGCGCGTGGTGGTCCTCGGCGCATTGATCGTGGTCCTGGCACTCGTGGCCTGGGGTGTTTTCGGACTCATGTCCCTCATGAAGGGCCCTGCCGGACCCGCCGTGGCGGCGACCGGCACCGAGACGCCGGCGGTCACGCCGCCTGCGACGTCGGCCAGTCCGTCCGCACCCGCAACCCCGGTCTGCGATGAGGGCCGCGTAAAGGTGACCGCGACCACGGACAAGAAGGTCTACGGTCCCAAGGAGAACCCGGTGCTGACCCTGAAGGTCACCAACGAGGGCGCCGTCGCGTGTCCCATCAACATCGGCACGTCCCAGATGGAGTTCCTCGTCTCCAGCGGTCAGGACCGGATCTTCAACTCCCGCGACTGCATGGACAAGCCGAACGATCTGAAGAAGACCCTGGCGCCCGGCAAGAGTGAGAGCGCCAACTTCGTGTGGCAGCGCAACCGGTCGGTCGAGGGATGCCAGCTGATCACGACGAAGCCCGGTGCGGGCGGTGCCACGTACGTCTTCCAGGCGACGCTGGGACAGCGCACCAGCGACAAGGCCATCTTCCAGCTCGGCTGAGGCCCTGCCGGGTTCCAGTCCGGGTCTAGATGTAGCGGTCCAGCAGGCTCGATTCGGCCATGCGGGACAGGCCCTCGCGGACGCTGCGGGCACGCTGCTCACCGATGCCGTCCACCTGCATGAGGTCCTCGATCGTGGCGGCCATGAGGTACTGCAGCCCGCCGAAGTGCTCCACGAGGCGGTCGGCGACGGCGCCGGGCACCGCTTTCAGCCCGGAGAGCAGGCGATAACCGCGCGGCTCGACGACGGCGTCCGGTGACGCTTCGCCGCCCGCCCCGGCGATGATCGCCGCGATCCGGTGCGGGTCCACGAGGTCCTGTGCGCTCAGTTCGCGCAGCGCCGCGACGGCCTGCTCGATGTCCTCGGCGGAGGCGTCGGAGCCGGCGTAGTCCCGCAGGATCACCTCGCTGCCCGGGCCGCGGCCGGCGGTGAGCTCGTCGAGCTGCAGGGCCAGAAGGCGTCCGTCCAGGCCGAGCTCCAGGACCAGCTGGGAGATCTCCTCGGAGATCCGGCGCACCATCTCCTGGCGCTGCAGCGTGACCGCGACGTCCCGGACGGTCACCATGGCTTCGATCTCCAGGGAGGAGAGGGCCGCGGTCACCTGGTCCAGGCGGGAGCGGTAGCGTTCGAGCGTGGCGAGGGCCTGGTTGGCGCGGGCGGAGACCTTTTCAGAACCTTCCAGCACGTGGCGCAGGCCGTTCACGTACAACGCGATGATCTGCATCGACTGGCTGACCGAGATCACGGGGAAGCCCGTCTGCTTGGCCACCCGCTCGGCGGTGCGGTGCCGGGTGCCCGATTCGGAGGTCTCGATGCTCGAATCCGGGACGAGCTGGACCCCCGCGCGGACGATGTGGCGGGCGTCCTTGTCGCAGACGATCGCGCCGTCCATCTTCGCCAGCTCGCGCAGGCGGGTGGGGGAGAACTCGATCCCGATCTCGAAGCCGCCCGAACAGATGGAGTCGACCGTGCGGTCCGAGCCCAGCACGATCAGCGCGCCGGTGCGTCCGCGGAGGATGCGCTCCAGGCCGTCACGCAGGGCGGTGCCGGGTGCGACGCGGGCCAGTGTCGCCGTGAGCGTCTCTTCTGGTGTGCGGGCCATGCTGACAGTTCCCTTCAGGCGTCCGGGCCGGGGCTTTGCGGCCCGGCTCCAAGAGCCGTTGGACGATCTGCATCGCGGCGCACACAAAGTGCACCTTCCACGGCTGACACCATCATAGGGTCCAGAGGGGCCGTCTTCCGCATCAGGACGCCGGAAAGTGCCCCGTGGAGCCTTGCATCGGGAGCGCGGAAAGTGGCCTTTTCGGCGCTGTGCGGATCAGGCGGTTTCGGCCAGCACGGTCTCGATCCGGCCGAGCACGCCGGGCCAGCCGTGGCCCATTCCGTCGAGCGCCTGCCGGCCCGCCGGGGTGTCCAGGCGGAAGCCCGCGTGCTCGAAGTGCAGCACGGTTCCGTCGGCCACGCTTTCCAGTCGCCAGGTGATCGTGGTGTCGAGGACGCCCTCGGCGAAGAGGATCGTGAGGGACCGGCCGGGCTCGACGGCGAGGACTTCGCAGCGCTGTTCGCCCCAGTGAGCCATGTCGAGCGTGAAGCGGTGGCCGACGACGGGCGCGATGTCTCCCGCGGCCCACCAGCGGGCGAGGCGTTCCGGCGTCGTGATGGCTTCCCAGACGCGCTCGATCGGGTGCGGGAAGTGGCGTTCGAGACGGATGGCGTTCTCGGCGGTCTCGGGGTTCTCAGTCATCATCGGTCCGTTCTGTGGGGTGGTGAGGGGTGTCGTGGGCGGGGGCTGCTCGGTGCGGCGCGGGGTCTGTGTCCGCGGGCGCCCCGGCGTCGAGGAGGGATCCCAGGTCGTCGAGGCGGCGGTTCCAGTAGTGCTCGTACGGCTTGAGCCAGTCGCCCGCCTGCTCCAGCCCGTCCGGTCGCAGGTGATACACGCGGTTCCGGCCCCGGCGCTCCTCCCGGACGAGGCCGGTCTCGCGCAGCACGGCGAGGTGTTCGGAGGCGGCCGAGCGGCTCAGTGCGAGCAACCCGGTGAGCTCACCGGCCGTAAGCGGTCCCACGCGCAGGGCGTCCAGCATCCTGCGCCGGGCAGGGTTGGCGAGAGCGCCGAAGACGTCGGGAAGCACGACCCCAGGATATGTCGGAAATATCCGACATATCAAGTCCTTCAGCAGGCTTGTGTGCTCAGTTGTTGCGGGTCGCAGGCGCCCGAACCCGCAACAACTGAGCACACAACGGCGGGCACGCAACAACTGAGCACACAACGACCGGGCGCGCGACGACGACGGCGGGCCGCGGAAGGCTGCATTTCGGGCGCGTGCATAATGGCGGGAAAGGTCGGCCGAGAGGACTTGGGATGTTTGATCGTTTCCGCGCACTGTATGCCCCGCTCCGGGAGGAAGGTCCGGCGGGTTCTGCTTGGTTGCACGAACGGCTCACCACGGTTCCGGGGTACACCGATTTCGCCGCGGAGTTCGCGGGGGCGACGTTCGATGGGGGTCTCTACCGGGTCCACGACGACATCTCTGGTCCGCAGGCCATGGAACTGATCGGGGATGCCTTTCCCGAATGCACCCATCGCGTCGTCCCGTTCGGCTATGACTGGCTTGGAAATCAGTTCGCCGTTGACTACGGCCGAATCGTGGAGGGGCAGCCTCAGGTGCTCCTCTTCGTCGTGGGAACAGGCGAGGCGCTGAGGATCCCCGTGTCGTTCACCGCATTCCATGAGGAAGAAGTCGTTGACGATTCAGAAGCCGCATTGGCCTCCGAATTCTTCTACACCTGGTCGGCTCCCAACACGGACACCCTGCCGCTGCGCCGCGATCAGTGCTTGGGGTATCGGATCCCGCTGTTCCTCGGGGGTCAGGACGAGGAACGGAATCTTGAGATCACCGACCTGGAGGTCTACTGGTCCCACACGGGCCAACTGCGCGTCAGCACCTTGGACCTGCCACCCGGGACCTCGATCCAGGGAGTCAAGAGGGCCGAATAGTCTCAGCCACTGGCGCCCGGATACCCACTCGCCCTCACCCGTGGAACAGCAGCTCCAGCGCCTGCGCCAGGTGCTCCACTTCCTTCACGGTGAAGCCGTCCGGCACTGGGCCCGGGCCGTTCGGGCTCGACGGCACGATGGCGTGCGTGAAGCCGAGCCTGCTCGCTTCTTGGATGCGCTTATTGATGCCGGGCACGGGGCGGACCTCGCCGGCCAGGCCCACCTCGCCGAACGCGATCAGGCGGCTGGACAGGGCCTTGCCGGCCTTGGCGGAGGCCACGGCGAGGGCGACGGCCAGATCTGTGGCGGGTTCGCTGAGTTTCACGCCGCCCACGGTGGCCACATAGGAATCGTCCTTGTGGAGCTGGCAACCGGCGCGCTGCTGGAGCACCGCCAGGAGCATCGACACCCGGGAGGAATCCAGGCCGCTCGTCGCGCGGCGGGGCTGGGCGTTGGGGGAGGTGGCGAGAAGGGACTGCACTTCGGCCACGAGAGGACGGCGGCCCTCGAGAGTCACGGTGATGCAGGTCCCGGACACCGGCTCCTTGGTCCGCGAGACGAACAGACCGCTCGGGTCCGCCAGACCCTCGATGCCGTCTTCGTTCAGATCGAAACAGCCCACCTCATCCGTGGGCCCGTAGCGGTTCTTCACGGCGCGGATGAGCCGCAGCCGGGAGTGACGCTCGCCCTCGAACTGGCACACCACATCCACGAGGTGTTCCAGGAGGCGCGGCCCGGCGATCGAGCCGTCCTTGGTCACGTGGCCCACCAGGAGCGTGGTCATGTTCCGTTTCTTGGCCGCGGCGATGAGGGACGCCGCCACCTCCCGCACCTGGGAGACGCCGCCCGCGGATCCCTCCACCTCCGGACTGCTCAGGGTCTGCACGGAGTCCACCACCAGAAGCCGCGGCTCCACCCGTTCGACCTGGCCCAGAGCTTGCGAGAGGTCCGTCTCGGCGGAGAGGTACAGGGTGTCCGCCACGGCGTCGATCCGCTCGGCCCGGAGCTTCACCTGCGCGGCAGACTCCTCGCCGGTCACGTAGAGGACGTCCTGGCCCGTGCGGGCGAAGCGTGCCGCGACGTCCAGGAGCAGGGTCGACTTGCCGACACCGGGCTCGCCGGCCAGGAGGATCACGGCGCCCGGCACGAGGCCCCCGCCGAGCACCCGGTCCAGCTCGTTCACGCCCGTGGGCAGGAACGCCGCCGCGGCGGCGTCCACCGAGGCGATCGGGAGCGCCGGCTCCAGGACGGTGGCGGCCGCCGTCGTGCGGGCGACCGTGGCGCCGGTCTCCACGACCGTGCCCCACGCCTGGCACTCACCGCAGCGGCCCACCCACTTGATGGTGGTCCAGCCGCATTCGGTGCACTTGTATCCCGGCGCCTTGCTGCCACGGGTGGTCTTGCTTGCCATGCCCTCAAGCCTATCGGCGGGCACTGACACGAAAGCCGCGGGGCGGCCGATGTGGAAAACCCCGGGGATCAGAGATCCGGCAGGTAGTCCCGGGCCTCCTTGGCCTCCACGCCCGCGGTCTCCAGGAGATCCACCATGAGGGGGCGGAACAGCATGACCACCGTCTCGCCCTCCAGGCGGCTCACACCCAGCAGGCGGGGATGCAGGCGCGTGGCGATCGAGGCCAGGTCCTGCTGCGCGTCCCGCAGCGCGGAGTCGCGGCCGCGGCCGTCGTCGCCCGCATATCCCACGGCCATGAGGTCCACCGCGTCGGCGGTCTCGAACAGCACCTCCGCGATGCTCTGCGTTGCCTCATCACTCAGCGCGGTGTGATTGATGGCGCTCGTCAGGCGACGGGCGAACACCCGGCAATTGCGCAGGGCGAGATCCAGGTATTCGACCGCCTCGCCGAGCTGGGAGACCTCGGAGCGGTGCCGCCGGTACAGCGGGGACATGGTCGTGACCTCGCCGGAGGCCCGCAAGGTCATCCGCAGGGCGTCCAGACCGGGCTGGCAGTTCCGCGCGCGCACCAGGGCGTGCCAGGCCAGGGTCGAGTCGTTGTCGAGGAGGCTCTTCCCGCATTCGCGCAGCACTTCGGAGGTCTGCTGGAGCGTCGAGCGCAATTGCAGCCGTGGCTCCTCGCGCGGATCCCGGGGGGTCAGGAACGTCACGAGCAGGGCGAACACCCCGCCCACCACGGCGTCGAGGCTCCGGGTGAACGGCCCGCCCGCGGGGGCCGGGAGCAGCACCACCAGCAGCGATTGAAGGCCGAGCTGCGTGGCGAAGATGGCGCCGCTGTCCAGGAAGCGCGCCAAGAGGATCGAGAAGAGCAGCACGACGGCGGCCTGCCAGATCCCCGAACCGAGCCAGTGCAGCAGGACGTCTCCCACCGCGATGCCCAGCGTGCACCCGAGGCCGACTTCCAGCACGCGGCGTAGACGCGTGCCCCGGGCGAAACCGAGAGCGATCAGCGAGGACGTCGCCGCGAACAACGGCCCCCACATGCCCCAGAACGAGCTCGGCGAACGTGTACGCCCCCACCGCGCAGAACGTCATCTGCAGTGCGGGGATGAGCGATTCACGCATGCGGATGACGCCCGTCGTGGCGCGCTCCTTCGCTTCCCTGCCGATCGGCTTCACACCGCCCAAGCGCACCATGGGCTCAGTCTATTGCGGAGCCGACGACGGCGCTCGGCGGCCGGCCGTTCACGTCGCCGTGGCCGGTGGTTCAGGAAGTGTCCTTACGGCGTGCGGCAGGCCAACGCAATGCGGCCCGGCCAGAAGTCACGGACTATCCACGGCCGGTTAACCTCTCGTTCACCTTTAACCGCGGATCCCTTTACCTCGGCTCTTTAGTTTCGTTGAAGGTACAAAGGTACGCATCGTCGGCAGGACCGTCACGCACCCGATCGGGGCGGAAGGCAGAGTCCGGGCCGACGCGACATCAGGACCCTGAAAGGGAACATTGTGAAGGCTCTCCGCTTCGGCCGCCATGCGGCACTCGCAGTCGTCGCAGCAGGCGCTCTGGCGCTGACCGCTTGCGGCTCGGACAACGCGACCGGCAACACCACGGCTGCCCCCAGCAACAACGGTCCCAAGGTCACCGGCACCCTGACCGGCGTCGGCGCCTCCTCGCAGGGTGCGGCCATGGATGCCTGGAAGACCGGCTTCGCCGGCGCCAACCAGGGCGCCAGCGTGCAGTACTCCCCGGACGGCTCCGGCGCGGGCCGTAAGGCCCTCCTGGACGGCTCCGCCCAGTTCGCGGGTTCCGACGCTTACCTGAAGGACGAGGAGTACGCCTCCTCCAAGGAGAAGTGCGGCCCCAACGGCGCCATCAACATCCCGGTGTACATCTCCCCGATCGCCGTGGCCTTCAACCTGCCGGACGTCAAGGAGCTCAAGCTCGACGCCGACACCACCGCCAAGATCTTCCGCGGCCAGGTCTCCAAGTGGAACGACGCGGCCATCGCCAAGCTGAACCCGGGCGTCACCCTGCCCGACCTCAAGGTCACCCCGGTGAACCGCTCGGACGACTCCGGCACCACCAAGAACTTCACGGACTACCTGTCCGCCGTGGCTCCGTCGGTCTGGACCGACAAGGCCGATGGCGTGTGGCCGTCTTCGCTCAAGGGTGAGAACGCCAAGGGCACCTCCGGTGTGGTCAAGACCGTCACCGACACCCCCGGCGCCGTGACCTACGCGGATGACTCCGCCGTCTCCGGCAAGCTCGGCGTGGCCTCCATCAAGGTCGGCGAGAGCTTCGTGAAGCCGAACGCCGAGGGCGCCGCCAAGGCCGTCGAGACCGGCAAGTCCGTGGAAGGCCGCGCTCAGGGCGACCTCTCCCTGAAGATCGACCGCAAGACCACGGACTCCGCGGCCTACCCGCTGACCCTGGCCTCGTTCCACATCCTGTGCACCACCTACAAGGACCAGGCCACCGTGGACCTGATCAAGGCGTTCGAGAACTACGTGGTGAGCGACGCCGGCCAGCAGGCCGCCGCCGACGCCGCCAAGTCCGCGCCGCTGAGCAAGAGCCTTCAGGAGAAGGCCAAGGCCGCGATCGAGCAGATCAAGGTCAAGGGCTAGCATTCCCCGCCCGGGAATGACGGGTTCCCTGTCCAGAGCATTCTCCCCGACGTCGTGGGAACCGGGTTTCACACCCGGCGACCACGGCCCGGGGACGCGGAAGGCCTGGACAGGGAACTTTGCCGTTACCCACCCGATCGGGGAATCCGGCTGGGCCGGGACACCCGCACTGGACTGGAAGGCAGTTAAGTGAGCAGCAACACCATGACCGAGTCATCGGCCGCAGGACGGGCCGGCGACAAGGTCTTCTCCGGAGCCACTCTCGGCGCCGGGATCCTGATCCTCCTCGTCCTCTTCGGTGTGGCCGCATTCCTGGTCGCGCAGGCGATCCCCGCGTTCGTGGCCAACCCGGCCGACATCCAGGGCGGTGCCGGATTCTGGGCCTACATCTGGCCCATCATCATCGGCACCCTGATCGCCGCCGCGATCGCCCTGGTCATCGCGACCCCGGTGGCCATCGGCGTCGCGCTCTTCATCTCGCACTACGCCCCGCGCCGCCTGGCCTCCGCCCTCGGGTACGTCATCGACCTCCTGGCGGCCATCCCGTCCGTGGTCTACGGCGCCTGGGGCGCGGCGTTCCTGGCCAAGGAGATCTCCCCGGCCTACGACTGGCTGGCGGACAACCTGGGCTGGATCCCGCTCTTCGCCGGACCCGCCTCGGCCACGGGCAAGACCATCCTCACGGCCGGCATCGTCCTGGCGGTCATGGTCCTGCCGATCATCACGTCCCTCTCCCGCGAGATCTTCCTCCAGACGCCCAAGCTGCACGAGGAGGCCGCACTGGCCCTCGGCGCCACGCGTTGGGAGATGGTCCGCATGGCCGTCCTGCCCTTCGGCCGCCCCGGCATCATCAGTGCCATCATGCTCGGCCTCGGCCGTGCGCTCGGCGAGACCATGGCGGTCGCCCTGGTGCTCTCCTCGGGCGCCCTGACGGCCAGCCTGATCCAGAGCGGCAATCAGACCATCGCCGCCGAGATCGCCCTGAACTTCCCGGAGGCGTCCGGCATCAAGGTGAACACGCTGATCGCCGCCGGCCTGGTCCTCTTCGTCATCACCCTCGGCGTGAACATGATCGCGCGGTGGATCATCACCAAGCACAAGGAATTCTCGGGGGCCAACTGACATGACCACCACCCTGACACCCAATCGCCGCCGCTCCGCGCTGACCAAGGGGCAGCTGCCCAAGTACGCCCCGTGGGTCGTGCTGGGCGCGTCCCTCGTCGTCGGCGCGGCGCTCGTGAACCTCATCGGGTTCAACCCGTTCGGCTGGGGCCTGATCTCCGCCATCCTCTTCACCGTGGGCCTCGTGGCCTGGAGCGGTTCCGTGGAGGGCGCCCGCAAGGCGAAGGACAAGCTCGCCACCTGCCTGGTGTTCGGCTCCTTCATCATCGCGGTCCTCCCGCTGATCTCGGTCATCTGGACGGCGCTGGTGAACGGCATCCCGGGCCTCATGACCCCCGGCTTCCTCGGCACCTCGATGAACGGCGTGACCGGTGTGGCCGACAACAAGGCCGTGGAGAACGGCACGAGGGTCCTGGGCGGCGTGTACCACGCGCTGATCGGCACCCTGCAGATCACGGCCCTGGCCACGGTCATCTCCGTGCCGGTGGGTCTTCTCACGGCGGTCTACCTCGTCGAGTACGGCAACGACCGTTTCCTGGCCCGCGCCATCACCTTCTTCGTGGACGTCATGACCGGCATCCCGTCGATCGTGGCCGGTCTGTTCGCGGCCGCGTTCTTCTTCATCGTGGTGGGCCCCGGCACCAAGACCGGCGCGGTCGCCGCGATCGCGCTCTCGGTGCTCATGATCCCCGTGGTGGTGCGCTCCAGTGAGGAGATGCTCAAGATCGTCCCGAACGAGCTCCGCGAGGCCGCCTACGCCCTGGGCGTGCGCAAGTGGCGCACGATCGTGAAGGTCGTCATCCCGACGGCGATCTCCGGCATCGCGTCCGGCGTCACCCTGGCGATCGCCCGCGTCATCGGCGAGACGGCGCCCATCCTCGTCACCGCCGGCTTCGCGACCGCGATCAACAACAACGTGTTCGGCGGGTGGATGGCTTCGCTCCCGACGTACATCTACACGCAGATCCTGAACCCGACGTCGCCGTCCAACCCCGGTCCGTCGGACCAGCGGGCCTGGGGCGCGGCCCTGGTCCTGATTATCCTGGTGATGCTGCTGAACCTCATCGCCCGCCTGATCGCACGGGTCTTCGCGCCCAAGCAGGGCCGCTAGAGACACCCACTGAAGATTCCGAAGGAACCACAGCAATGAGCAAGAGAATCGACGTCAAGGACCTGAACGTCTACTACGGCAACTTCCTGGCCGTGGAGGGTGTCAACATCAACATCGAGGCCAAGTCGGTCACGGCCTTCATCGGCCCGTCCGGCTGCGGCAAGTCGACCTTCCTCCGCACGCTGAACCGCATGCACGAGGTGCTGCCGGGCGCACACGTGGAAGGCGAGGTCCTGCTGGACGGCGCGGACATCTACGGCCCCGGCGTCGATCCGGTGACCGTCCGCACGAACATCGGCATGGTGTTCCAGCGCCCCAACCCGTTCCCCACCATGTCGATCCGGGACAACGTCCTGGCCGGCGTGAAGCTGAACAACAAGCGGATCTCCAAGGGCGAGGCCGACGCCCTGGTGGAGAAGTCCCTGCAGGGCGCCAACCTCTGGAACGAGGTCAAGGACCGTCTGGACAAGCCCGGTTCGGGCCTCTCGGGTGGCCAGCAGCAGCGTCTCTGCATCGCCCGTGCGATCGCGGTGGAACCGGCCGTGCTGCTCATGGACGAGCCGTGTTCCGCTCTGGACCCGATCTCGACCCTCGCGGTGGAGGACCTCATCAATGAGCTCAAGGACTCCTACACCGTGGTGATCGTGACCCACAACATGCAGCAGGCCGCCCGCGTCTCTGACAGGACGGCGTTCTTCAACATCGCGGGCACTGGCAAGCCGGGCAAGCTCATCGAATTCGCGGACACCAGCACCATCTTCAACAACCCGAGCCAGAAGGCCACCGAGGACTACGTCTCCGGCCGCTTCGGGTGATCCTTCCGGACGACCCCCGGTGATGCAGAAGACCCACGGAAATGTCCGTGGGTCTTCTGCGTTGGCGGGGGTGAAACCGGCCGGCGTCAGTGCGGTCAGTGCGTGAAGTCCGCCGAGATCTCGGCGAGCGTGCGGCCCTTCGTCTCCGGCGCGAGCCACTGTGAGAGCGCCGCTCCCAGGAACGCGACGACGGCGGCCACCACCATGCTGGGCCCCATGCCGATGTTGGTGATCGCCCAGGGCAGGGCGAAGGTGCCGAGCGCGGCGCCGATGCGGCTGAACGATGCCGCGAAGCCCATGCCGATGCCCCGCAGGTGGCCCGGGAACACCTCGGCCGGGTAGACCTGGGTCATCGTGGTGTAGCCGGCGTTGAAGAACGAGAACGCCAGGAAGAGCACGAGCACGAGGATCGCCGGGGCGTCCGCCCAGACTCCGATCACGAGCAGGATGCCCGCGCACAGCCACTGGCCGGGCACGGTGAGGATGCGGCGTCCGAGCCGGTCGATCAGCAGCACCGTGGTGACGACGCCCGCGGCCGCCAGCGCGGACAGCCCCACGCCGCCCGCCCAGCCGCCGCCGAAGCCGAACTGGTGGAGGACGTCGTCGGCGAACGTGGCGATCGCGAAGTACGGGGTGACAGCACAGAACCAGAAGCCCGAGGTGAACAGGGTGGTCCGCCAGTACTGCGGGGAGAACAGCATCTTGAAGGAGGCGTTCTTGAGGGGGGTCTTGTCCCGGGCGGCCTGGGCTTCCTGGATCGCGCGCAGGTCGATCTCCTCCGTGATGCTGTGGTGCATCTGCGGGGACTCGACGTACTTGCGGGCGATCGCGAGTGCTTCGTCGCGGCGGCCCTTGGTGATGAGCCAGCTCGGGGACTCGGGAAGGCCGATGCGGGCCAGGAACAGGACGAGGGCGAGGACCGTGCTGGTGCCGATCACGATCCGCCAGGGGGTGCCGGCGTCGTGCAGGGCGGTTCCGATGATGAACGCCATCATGAAGCCGATGTACCAGGCGATCAGCGTCAGTCCGAGGAGCCGCCCGCGGAGTTTGGGCGGGGAGAACTCGGACAGCAGCGGTCCGCCGATGGAGTACTCGCCGCCGATCGCGACGCCCATGAAGAAGCGGATGAGAGCCAGCTGGACCACGGCCCCGTCCCCGGTGGTCACGAAGAACTGCGCGGCCGAGGCGAGCAGGAACAGTCCCATGTCGATGAGGAACATGGGCTTGCGGCCGAATTTGTCGGCGGCCCAGCCGGCGAGCGGCGATCCGACGAAGATCCCGACGAGCGGTCCGGCCGCGATCAGCCCGAGGGACAGCTCGTCCAGCTGGAGGTCCGCCCGCATGAGGCCCGTGACGGGACCGATGATGCCGAGGATGTAGCCGTCGAGGAACATGCCCCCGATGAAGACGGCGACGAGGCGCACCATGAACCGGCGCTTGAATCGGGAGTCGGTCGGTTTCGCAGTGGAGGGGTAGACGGAGGCCGTCGTACCGGTCGGTTGGGTCATGGAGTGCAGTTCCCTTCTGGCTTCAGCGGAGGCCGCTGACGGCGCCAGAGCGCCTTGTCCGGGACGCGCGGGTGACCTGTGGTCCGGTGCGGCGGATGGACGAGCCGTAGGGCCCGCTGCCAGCCGGGATGCCGCGCTGGACGCACGAGGTGACTCCGGCGTCGTCATGGATCACGGTCCGCTGAGCCGATCCTGCGGGTTCCTGGCCTCCGGGTCGCACGCGGCGCCCCTGAGGTCAGATCCCGGACCGGCGTCGGCGGGAGTGTGACATATGACTCATATATCAGAACCCTAGGGTGACGCTCCGGCTTGGTCAAGAGTATGACGGAGCGGTTTCCGACCTGGGTTCCGGACCGCGACGGCGGCGTGGGTGCGGGTTGTCCCCGGTGACCTGGGCGATCCCTTGAACGCCGAAACCGTGGGTTCCCGTCGAAACCGTGTATTAAACACGCGGTTTCGACGGGAACCCACGGTTTCAGCGGGGGCTCAGCGGGGGCGCGCCGGACCCCGACGCCCGCCCTCAGACCAGCGCGTCCGCCTTCGGGGCGCGGGTCCGCTTCCAGGCCGCGATGAGGAGCGGGGCCAGGGCGATCAGTGCGACGATCACGTACACCGTCACGCCCACCGGCTCGTTGAACAGGCCCGAGAGGTCGCCGCCGCTCAGCTGGAGTGCCTTGCGGAGCTGCCCCTCGATCCGCGGTCCGAGGATCAGGCCGATGATCAGCGGCAGCACGGGAAGTCCGAAGCGCCGCATCGCGAAGCCGAGGGCGCCCAGCACCAGGAGGATCACCAGGTCGAACGCCTGCAGATTCACCGCGTACGCCCCGAGCGAGGCGAAGAACAGGATGCCGGCGTACAGGTACGGACGCGGGATCTGCAGCAGCTTCGCCCAGAGAGGCGCCATCGGCAGGTTGATCACCAGCAGCAGCGTGTTCCCGATGAAGAGGCTCGCGATCAGGCCCCACACCAGATCCGGCTCCTTCTGGAAGAGCAGCGGACCCGGCTGGATGTTGAACTGGGTCAGGGCCGCCAGCATGATGGCCGCCGTCGCGTTGGTCGGCAGGCCCAGCGCCAGGGCCGGCGTCAGCGTGCCCGCCGCGGAGGCGTTGTTGGCCGCCTCCGGACCCGCGACGCCCTCGATGGCGCCGTGCCCGAACTCCTCCGGGTGCTTGGACAGTTTCTTCTCCGTGACGTAGGAGAGGAAGGTCGGGATCTCGGCGCCGCCGGCCGGCATGGCGCCGAAGGGGAAGCCCAGGGCGGTGCCCCGCAGCCATGGCTTCCAAGACCGCTTCCAGTCCTCCTTGCCCATCCACGGCTGACCCACCGGAATGGTGTCCATCCGCTTGCGGCGCAGGTGGGCGGCGATCCAGAGGGCCTCGCCCACCGCGAAGATGGCGACCGCCACCACCACGATGTCCAGGCCGTCCGTCAGCAGCGGGATGCCGAACACCAGACGCTGCTGTCCGCTCACCGGGTCGAGCCCGATCAGGCCGATCGCCAGGCCGAGGCCCAGAGAGGCGAAGCCGCGGATCTTCGAGGACCCCAGCACCGCGGTGACGGTCAGGAGACCCAGGATCATGATCGCCAGGTAACTCGAGGGGCCCAGGCTGACCGCGAACTGCACGACGGCGGGCGCGAACGCCGCCAGGAGGGCCGTGCCGATGGTGCCGGCCACGAAGGAGCCGATCGCCGCCGTGGCGAGGGCCTGTGCCGCGCGGCCCGCTTTCGCCATCTTGTGGCCTTCGATGGCGGTGACGACGGTGGAGGATTCGCCTGGGGTGTTGAGCAGGATCGAGGTCGTGGACCCGCCGTACATGCCGCCGTAGTAGATGCCCGCGAACATGATGAGGGCGCCGGTCGGTTCCAGATTGGTGGTCACCGGCAGCAGGAGCGCCAGGGCCATGGCCGGACCGATGCCCGGCAGCACGCCCACGGCGGTGCCCAGGAGGACGCCGATGCAGGCGAAGAGCAGATTGGTGGGCGTCGCGGCGGTGGCGAAGCCGTGCATGAGGTTGTTGAGGATGTCCATGTCAGAGAATTCCCGCCAGGATCCCGGCCGGGAGGTGGATCCCGAGGCCGAGGTAGAAACCGTAGAAGGTGCCGACGGCCAGGATGAGCGAGACGATGCCGTCCCGCACATAGTGGCGGCTGCCCAGGGACCAGACGCTGCCCCAGAACATGATGGTCCCGGAGATCACCCAGCCGAGGGGGTCGATCAGCACGATGTTCAGGATGAAGAAGCCGATCAGCGGCAGCACGGTCTTCCAGTCGGTGGGATGGCTGAGGTCGACATCCTCGCCCTCCTCGGCCTGGCCGCTGCCGCCCCGCAGGACGTTGACGGCCAGGAGCACGGCGCTGACCACGAGCAGCGATCCGATGATCACCGGCATGGTCTTCGGTCCCACCACGTCGGAGACGGAGTAGGGCACCGTGATGCGTGAGGCGTCCCAGAGCACGACGACGCCGGCCACGCCGAGCAGGGCGGCGATGCCCAGCTCGGCGCGGCTCCGGCGGCCGGGCGCGACGACCGCGGCGCGCTCGCCGCCGTCGTCGTGCCCGGCGCCGAGGCCTCCGGGGTCCGCGTGACCCCCGGCGTCTGCGGCGCTATGGCTCACGCCAGGCCCAGCTTCTTCAGGACGTCGGCGACCCGCTGATCCTGGTCCTTCAGGTAGGCGCCGAACTCGTCGCCCGTGATGAACGCGTCAGTCCAGCCGTGGGTCTTGAGGGCGGCCTTCCACTCGTCCGTGTCGTGCATCTTCTTGAGGGTGGCGATCACCTTGTCGCGGTCGGCGTCGGAGATGCCGGGAGGGGCCACGATGCCGCGCCAGTTGGTGAATTCGAGGTCGATCCCGGATTCCTTGAAGGTGGGGGCGTCCACGCCGTCCAGCCGCTGGGCGCCGCTCACCGCGAGGACGCGGATCTCGCCCGACTTGATCTGGTCGATGTACTCGCCGGCGCCGGAGGCCGCGAAGCCGATCTTGTTGCCGAGGATGGCGGGCAGGAGGTCGCCGCCGCCGTCGAAGGAGACGAAGTTGACCTTCTTGGGCTCGATGCCCACGGCCTGCGCCAGCTGCATCGGCAGGAGGTGGTCCGGTCCGCCGGGGTTGGAGCCGCCGCCGACGGCGAGCTTGGAGGGGTCGGCCTTCCAGGCGTCCACCAGGTCCTTGATCGTCTTGTAAGGGGAGCTCTTGGGCACCATGATGGCGCCGGGCTCCTGGATCAGGCGGGCGAGCGGCACGGTCTCGGTGAGCTTGGCCGGGGACTTGTTGGTGTAGCTGGCGCCCACCACGCCCAGGCCCATGAGCATGGTGAGGTCCTTGTTGCCCTTTTCGTTGACCAGGCGGGCCAGGCCCACGGTGCCGCCGGCGCCGGCCAGGTTGAAGACCTCCACATTGGTGGCGGTCTTGGTCTCGCCCATGACCTTCGCGGCGGTGCGGGCCGTGGTGTCGTAACCGCCGCCGGGGCTGTTGGGGACCATGATGCGCAGGCCCTTGAGGGGTTCGCTGGAGGCGCCCGACGCCGAACCCTGGGGGTTCGAACCGCCGGAGCCGGTGACGCCGCAGCCGGTGGCGGCCAGAACGAGGCCCAGCGCGGCGGCGGCGAGGCGGACGGCTTTGAGTGAACGCATTGGTACTTCCTTTGTTCGCATGACGTCGCTGTCATGAGGGGGTTCCGGAAAGAACGTGCTTCACGCTATGCGGGGATGTGAGGTGGGTCACCCTTGAGTTCTCAAAGATCGTTGTGTTCATTGTGTTCTCGGTCACATACCCTTTCGGGCTGTCATGATGGATGCGGGGGCGTCCGTCCCCGGGAAGAAAGGACAAGGACCCGTCCCGTGAGTGCCCCATGACGCGTTGGTGGCCTCGACGGGCCAGGATGTCCCTGGCCGCCCAGTACCTGGTGCTGCAGCTGTTGATCGTGCTGGCCGTCCTGGTGGGCGTGATCGCGGTGTCCCTCGCGCAGTCGGAGGACACCTTCGAACGAGTGGAGGGCCGTCGCGCCCTGTCCGCCGCCGAGTCCGTGGCGGCCATGCCCGCCGTGCGCACGCTCCTGCCCGGCGCCCAGCCCGGCCACGGCGCCGCCCTCCCGGCCGTGGCGGAGTCCGCGCGGACCGTCTCCGGCTCGAATTTCGTGCTGCTCGTGCGTCCGGACCGCGTCATCCTCACCACGCCCGATCCGTCGCTGCTGGGAACGCGGCTGGACCTCGGCCAGAGCCACGTCCTGGAAGGCCGGGCGTGGACGGGCGCGGCCGATGTCTCCGGTCACCACGCGCTCGTGGCGCATGTGCCCGTGCTGAGCGACGGCGGCGAACTCGTGGGGTTCGTGGCCGTGGGCCGGGAGTACCCGTCCGTGCTGGACCGCCTGGGTGAGGCGCTGCCCGATCTGGTCACGTACCTGGGGGTCTCCCTCGCGCTGGGCGCGGCCGGCTCGGTCCTGCTCTCGCGGAGAGTCAAGAACCAGACGCTGGGCCTGGAACCCGAGGAGATCGTGGGTCTCGTGGAGCACCGCGAGGCCATCCTGCACGGGGTGAAGGAGGGCGTCCTGGCCCTCGACCAGAAGCAGCGCATCACCCTCCTCAACGAGAGCGCCCGCGCCATGCTCGGATTGCCCCGCTCCGCCGAGGGCCACAGCCTGGAGGAGCTCGGGGTGGATCCGCGGCTCCGGGAGGTCCTCGCGGGGGACGACGCCGTGGAGGACCGGATCGTCCTGGCGGGCGAACGGCTCGTGAGCCTCAACCGGCGCCCGGTAGTGAACCGCGGCCGGGAGATCGGCTCCGTCACCACGCTCCGGGACCGGACCGAGCTCGCCGCCCTGGAACAGGAGCTCGGCGCGACGCGCAGCGCCACCGACACCCTGCGGGCCCAGACCCACGAGTTCGCGAACCAGCTGCACACCATCTCCGGCCTCATCCAGCTGGGCGAGTACGACGACGTGCTCCGCTTCGTGGACGGCGTCCGGCTGAGCAGGACCCGGCTCTATGACGAGGTCACCGAACGCCTTCAGGACCCCGCGGTCGCCGCGCTGGTCATCGCGAAAGCCAGCCTCGCGGCCGAGCGGGCCGTGCCCCTGGATCTCGACCCGGACTCCCGGCTGGGCCGCGTCGGCGAGGGGCTGTCACGGGACCTGTGCACCGTCGTCGGGAATCTGGTGGACAACGCGCTGGACGCGGTCGCTGGACGCCCCGACGCCCGGGTGACGCTACAGATCAGCGACGACGGCGGCCGGGTCGGCGTGCGGGTGCGGGATACTGGACCGGGCGTGGCCGGGGACAAGATCCGCGAGGTCTTCCGGCAGGGGTACACCACCAAGGATGCGCTGGGCGAGGGCGGCCACGGCTTCGGCCTGGCGATCACCCAGCTGGTCTGCCGGCGCCGTGGTGGGGACGTGGAGGTCCTCAATGACGGGGGCGCTGTGTTCACGGCGGTGCTCGGCCGGGGCGTGGAGGCGGCGGACGGGCCGCCGGAGAGGGAAAGGGCGCAGGCATGATCAAGGTCCTGATCGTCGACGATGACTTCATGGTGGCCAAGGTTCATGCGGGGTTCGTCCGTCAGGTTCCCGGGTTCGGCGTGGTGGGGGTGGCCCACACGGCGTCGCAGGCTCTGCAAGAGGTGGAGCGGACCCGGCCGGATCTGGTGCTCCTGGACATCCACCTGCCCGATCGGAGCGGGCTCGAGCTTCTGCAGGAGATGCGGACGCTCCAGCCCGAGCTCGACGTCCTCGTCATCAGCGCGGCCCGGGAGATGGAGACGGTGCGCAAGGCCCTGCGGGGCGGGATCGTGCACTATCTCATGAAGCCCTTCACGGCTCAGGACCTGGCGGAACGGCTGGTGCACTACCAGCAGAGCTACCGCCCTCTCGCCGAGTCCGGCAGCGTGGCGGACCAGGCCGATGTGGACCGCGTCTTCGGCGTCGCGCACCGCGAACGGCCGCTGCCCAAGGGGTGCAGCGTCGAGACGCTGCGCATGGTGGAGGCTCTCCTGAAGGACCACGACGGCGACGTCTCCGCGACGGAGGCGGCCGCGGTCCTCGGCACGTCCCGGGTGAGCGCTCGCCGGTACCTGGAGTACCTCGCCGAAGAGGGGCGCGCGGTGGTGCGTCTGCGGTACGGGGGTGTCGGACGGCCGGAGCGGCGGTACGTCTGGAAGTGAGAGCGCTGAAAGTGAGGGCGCCACAGACGCCGCCTCAGGCCAGGGCGGAGAGCGCCATCTGGAACACGAACGCCAGGGCTGCCGTGGCCACGGGGGTGATCACCCAGTAGCCGAGGATCTTCAGGATCAGGGGCCGGTTGGCCTGGGAGAAGCGCTGGTTCGTCCCCGCACCCCACATGCCCGCCGCCATCGTGTGGGTGGTGGAGATGGGCCAGCTGAGGGCGATGGCCCCGGCGAACTGGAGGGCGAACCCGACCGCCTGGGTGACGAAGCCCCGGAGCGGGTCCACCCGGATCATCCGGTGCCCCAGGGTGTAGGAGATGCGCCAGCCGCCGAACAGCGTGCCGGCCGTCATGGCCGCGGCCACGAGCGTCACCATCATGAAGGCGAGCTGCTGACCGTCGTCGTAGCCCGCCACGAAGAACGCCATGAGCAGGACCAGGAAGGTGCGCTGACCGTCCTGCAGCCCGTGCCCGAACGCCACAGCACCCGCCGTGATCGCCTGGGCCCGGCGGAGCCGCCGGTTCACCACGTTGGGCGGCTGATTCCGGGCCACCCAGGTGGTCGGCCAGACCAGCACGTAGGACAGCACGAAGGCCAGCGCGGGGGAGAGGAGCAGGGGCAGCGCCACCGAGTTCCACAGGGTGGCGGAGGCTTCCGGGATCTCCGTCCCGCCCTTGAGGATGGCGGCGGCGCCCGCTCCGAACAAGCCGCTCAGCAGGGCGTGCGTCGACGAGGACGGGATGCCCTTCCACCACGTGAAGATGTTCCAGATGATGCCGGCGGCGAGACCTGAGACCAGCAGACTGAGTCCGTTCAGCCCCTCGGGGAGGTGCAGCCAGTTGGCGCCGATCTCCAGGGCCAGAGGGAACGCCAGGACCACGCCGAGCAGATTGAAGAAGGCCGCGAGCACCACGGCGACACTGGCGGTCAGCGCCCGGGAGCGGACCGCGAACGCGATCGCGGAGGAGACGTCACGGAAGCCGTTGAGAAAGGTGAAGGTGACCGTCAGCAGGACCGTGAGGACCAGAAAGAGGGCGATCACTCATGATTCCTTGACGATGATCGCCCCGACGGAGGTGGCGACGCGGCGCATGTCCTTGGTGACCTCCACCAGCTGGTTGGCGACGTCCCGGTGGCGGGTGTACTGGGCGAACTTCATGTCGCGGAGCATGTCCGCCACCCAGACGCGGTGGCTGCGCTCGGCACGCTTGGCCAGCCGGAGCACTTCGATCCAGTAGTCCTCGAGCTCATCCAGGTCGTCCAGCCGGCGCATCGCCTCCACGGTGAGTTCCGCCTGCCGGGTGATGATCTCCAGCTGATCAGCGGCGCGGGTGGGAAGGCGTTCGAGCTTGTAGAGCCCGATCAGCTCGGCGGCCCCGTCCAGCTTCTCCATGGCGTCATTGAGGTACCGGGACAGATTGAACATGTCTTCCCGCGGGAGGGTGTTGATGAAGCTGGTGCGCATATGGGTCAGGAGCGCGTAATGCAGGTTCATGGACTCGCCCTCGTGCTGATGCATCTCTTCGACCAGACGGTCGAAATCCGCGGCGGGGGCTCCCAGGAGCTCGGAGAGGGTCCCGGTGCCGAGCACCAATTGGCGGGCCAGCTGGGTGAGGAGCTTGAGGCCTGCAGTCTCCTGCGGGAAGAGGCTGAGTTTCACGTCGTACCGGTGTCCTTGGCTGGCGTAAAGATCTTGAGGCACGGACCTCAGCGTGAGAATGGTGCCGGACCGGATACGCCTCTCGGCGGTAGGCCGCTCGAAGCGGCGAATTGTTGAAGCCCGGGGGTTTCGCGGCCCGACACCAAGTTCAGTTTTCTACTTCCGTGGCCCGGAGTCAACATTGACAGGCTCCGGAATGAGTGATTCAGTGCGCGGTCAGTCCAGGTGGCCGTTGCGCCATGCCGCAGCGGCGAATTCGAGGTCATCGGCCGTGCGGACCAGTCGGTGGGAGTCGCGGGTGAGGCGGGTGGCGTTCGCCTCGTTGCCCAGTTCGGCCGCGTCGGCCAGGCGCGCCTGGCCCAGGGCGATCACCCGGCAGAACGCGGCGAACCGTTCCAGCGCGACGTCGAACTCGCCGTCGAAAGCTCCGGAGAGGATGGCGTCGGACATGTGGCGGATCTCGTCGGCGCCCGGAGGCTCGGCCGCCCCCGCCACCACGTGGGAGACCTGCGCGCCTTCCTTCCCGGCGTTGAAGTACAGGGCCATCCGGTCGGGATCCTTCACGACCGCGGCCCGCAGCGCGTAGAGCCGCCAGAGGGCGCCGGGCAGGGAGTGCGCCGGGCTCTCGGCCCAGAGTTCGGCGATCACTTCGATGCCCTGCCGGTCAGCGAGCTTGACCAGGCGTTTCGTCACGTCCGGGTCGTCCGTGGCGCGGCCGTGTTTCACCAGGGCATGCGCCGCGAGGTGGGCCGCTTCGGAGACGCGCGCGGGGTCGGCGCCTCCTGCGAACGGCTCGAAATCGAGGGGTGCGAAGGGCTTCGGCTTGTGGTGCCGTGGGGCTGCTCCCGGGTTCTCGCTCATGCCCTTACGCTACGCCTGGTGCGGGAGCCATGCCAGAGTGGCGCGGAGCCGCACGACGGCTGCCGCAGGCCCTGCGCGGAACGCCGCCTGGGGTGCGGGGACGCGTGCCGGAACCCCTTGCGCGCCTACGGTAGAGTAGTGACGTCCCTAGGGACGGTTGGGCCTTTAGCTCAGTTGGTAGAGCAGTGGACTTTTAATCCATAGGTCGAGGGTTCGATCCCCTCAGGGCCCACCGGGAACGGCCCCGGAATCTCACGATTCCGGGGCCGTCGTCGTTAACCGGCGCGCGGGAGGTGCGAGCCGGTGAGGACACGGCCTCCTGTCCACAGATCCGCGTTGCCCTTCAGCTCCTGTAAATGTAGGACATATGATGCTGAAAGACGTGTGCAAGGGGCGCATGGGGGACACGGATGGAGCGGGGATGAATTCAGCAGGCAAGGACGTGGTGATCGTCCGCGAGGCCGGGCCGGAAGACCGCCCAGGGCTGGCGCGGGTGATGGCCGAGGCGGGCCTGAGCGAGAGATTTCTGGCGGAGCACGGCGTGGGGGACCCCCGGCTGGGGGATGCGGTCCCACGACGGGCTCTCGGCATGAAGGCGTTCCGGAAGGTCATCCTCAAGGGCGCCGGCGAACCGTCCTCCCCAACGGCGCTCATGCTCGCCACCACGGTCCTCGTGGCGGTGGACCAGGAGGGGATCGTGGTGGGTGGCGGCGTGGTGGCCCCGAGCACCGCCTCCATCCAGGATGCGGTGGCCGGAAGTCCCTCGCGCCGGGAGGAGCTCACACTCCGCGGCCTGGCGGACACCCCGCAACTGGTGGCCGTCGCGGTGAGTCCCGCACATCGGCGCCGGGGCACCGGCAAGGCCCTTTTCGACGCGCTCGTCTGGCACTGCAGGCTGTCCGGGGCCCCGCTCCTCCACGGTGTCATCGAAGCGGAGGCCGACCCCTGGCTCCCGGAGTTCCTGCGGCGGTCCGGGTTCCGGGTGGCCGGCCCGGACGCTTTCCTCGACTTCACCTCCGTGTACGCCACCCGGTCCTATCTGGCGAGCGGCCCGGGCCGGCGCTTCTTCTACCTGGACCTCCGGAATCCCGGGAGCCGGCACTGGGAGCTTCCGGCCACGACCCACGACGGGCAGGACGTTCCGGTGCGGTCGGTTCCCCGGGACCGCTGACGCCCGCGCGGACCGCCTGCCCGGGTCACAGCGGATTGTCGAAGGACGCGACGAGGGCGAGATGGTCGCTGTCGCCGGCCCGCAGCATCGTGTTCTCCCGGGGCACGAGCCCGCGCTGGAAGACGTGGTCGATGCGGGCCAGCGGCAGCCCGGCCGGCCAGCTGAACCCGAAGGACGGGGTGTTCTGCGCCGGTTCGGACAAAGTCGAGCGGATCCCTGCCAGGGCTGGGTCCTGAGCCACCGCGTTGAAGTCGCCCACCGCCACGGCCCGCGGCGCGTCGTCCTTCGCGATCACCTGGGACAGATCCCGGAGCATCTCGTCCCGGGCGCCCTGTTCCCCGGGCCGGACCGAGGCGGCATGCACGGCGTACAGGGTCAGGGTCCCGCCGGGCGCCTCGACGTCCGCCGCCACGGCCCGCTTCCAGCCCAGCCCCAGGCCCAGCGCGCGGGTGTTGCTGAGCGGATACCGGCTCCAGATGCCCACCGTTCCCACGGTGTACGCGTGCGGATAGCGCTCCGCCAGAACCTCCCGCGCGGCCCTGCGTCCGGCGTCGTCGAGCTCCACCAGGACGACGACGCCGGCGCCCCGTTCTGCGAGTGCGCGCGCCGCCCGTGCCGTGGAGTCCGCTCCGCTGCCGGCGTGCACGTTCTGGCTCGCCACGGTGATCCGCCCGTCGTCCGCGCCGGACTGCGCCTGAGGAACGGCCGAGGACTGGAGGGGGATCAGAGCGGGGGCGGCCATCAGCCCCCATGCCAGGAGCGGGATCAGGAGGGCGGCCCTGGCGCGCCGTCGTGCCCAGGGCATGAAGCCCAGGCACAGCAGCGCCGGAATCCAGAGCCACGGGAGGATGATCGCGAAGAACGTTCCGGCGGGTCCCGTGAGCACCAGGTGCAGGAACGCGGCCGCCGTGATCGCCGCCGCGGCGCCGAGCAGCACCAGATCCCGCGGACGGAGACGGGCGGCGCGGGTCCGGTCGTCTGAGGCGGGAGCGGGGGTGCGGGTCGGGTTCAGGGGGTTCACGCGGGGGTTCCTGGGGGCGGGTGCGAGGCGTCGTCGGTCCGGCGAAGGGCCGGACCGGATTGTTCTACATTTATCAAGCGAATCCGGGAGCGGGCTGGGCGCCGTCGCCGGGCGTACACTCACAGTCACTGGTTTCCGCGCCGTACTCAGAACCCGAACCTCCGCCCCCGAACCTCAGACCCCGAACGCAGGTGATCCGTCCCGTGGCCCCCACTGTCAGCACACCCGACGAACCCGTGGACCTGCTGCGACGTCGGCTCAGGGCGGGGGAGTGGCCTGTGGGGTCGAAGATCCCCAATGACGCGGCGCTCGCGGGCATCCTGTCGGCCCCGCAGAGCGCGGTCCGTGAGGCCGTGCGGTGCCTGGTGCACGCCGGTGTCCTGGAATCCCTGCCCGGGAAGGGCACGTTCGTCAGGGCCGTCAGTGAGCTGCCCGGCGCCCTGGTGGGGCGGGTCAAGGACGAGCTCACGCTGCATGCGATGGAGGCGCGCGAGGCGCTCGAGTCGTATGCCGTCCGGCTCGCCGCGCACCGCATCTCCGAGGCTCAGCTGGCCGAACTCCGCACCACGCTCAGGGCCCGGGGGAGCGCCTCGGATCTGGGGACCGTGGCGCGCGAGGACATCCGCTTCCACCGTCTGCTCGTGGCGGCCACGGGCAATTCGCTCATGGTCGAGATGTACGAAGGGCTCGACCAGGGGAGAGTCTTCGACTTCAGCAGCATGAAGGAGGTCTCCCCGGAGGAGTCCCTCCAGGCCGAGCATGAGGACCTGGTCGAGGCGCTGGCCTCCCGTGACGTGCAGGCCAGCGCCCGCGCCGTCGACCATCTGCTGGCTCACGTCCGCGCCAAAGTGCTGGCGCCCGGCGCAGCGGACTGAACGTCGCCTCGCCGCACGGGCGACGAGGCCGGGTGAAGCGTCAGGGGATGCGGTCGGCCAGGAGGGCGGCCGCTGTCGGCTGACGAGCGGTGATCGCCCTCAGGAGCTCGCCCCGCGCGAACCGGACCCGTGGGAAGTCGACCGCCGGCGCGTCGTCGGCCGTCCGGGTCATGTCTTCCAGGAGGGAGAGCCGGTCATAGATGCGCAGCATGAGCTCATTGCCGGAAGCCACGATCACTTCCCGCTCGAAGTCCTCGCCAGGCGCTCCGGAGGGCTCGACGTCGACGGCGAGAAGTGCGTCCAGCCGGGCCAGCCCGTCGGCCGAGGCGCGGGTGGCCGCAAGCCGTGCGGCCTGCGTAAGGAGCGCTCTGCGGGTCTCCGACACCAGCCGCCAGCGTTCGCCGTCCGGCTCCGGTGAGCCCTGGGTGGCGGCGAGGGTGGAGCTGTCCTGCGCACCGCCCTTCACCGCGATCACCAGGCGTCCGTCCGCGGGTCTGGCGGTGAGGATGCCGCGGCGGTGGAGGCCGTCCAGGACCTCATGGGCGTGTTCGAGTTCGGAAGCGCCGAAGATCAGTGCCAGCTCGTCCCAGGTGGGCAGCAGCCCGCCTTCAGGCCAGACCCCCGAGTCGATCCAGTGTTCGAGCTTCTTGCTGAAGTCGTAGGCGACGGGCCGGGTCTTCTGGGGAGTGTGTTCGGAACGCACTCGGCAATTGTACGACAGCTGGACATTTAATTGAATGAATGTGTGCGCGAGTGTGCGTTTCGCCGTCCGGGATGCCCCGACGGCGCTCTTGCGGGAGTTATTTCGACGCGCTGGGCCTGTTGGCGCCGTCGAGTAATTGAAGTGTCGCCGCGACCGCGCCGTCCGGGTCGTGGCTTTCGAGCGCGTCGAGAATGGCTTGATGTTCTTCGAGGAGGAAGCCCTCGGTGTTCAGGCCCGAATAATTGCTTTCATCGTGAATCACCGCCGGCTCGAGGCCGTGATGGAGTTCGGTGATCAGCGGATTGCCGGATGCGGCGACGATGCCCTGGTGAAAACGCACATCGGCCTGCAGGCGGTCCGCGGGCGTCTCGCCTGCGTAGCGCTCGCGGAGGAGCTCGCGGAGTTCCCCGATCTGGCTCTCCGTGATCCGGGAGGCGGCGAGGCGGGCAGCCTGAACCTCGAGGGCTTCGCGGACCTCGAACACTTCGTTGACCGATTCCTCGGAGATGCGGCGGCCCAGGACGGCGCCGAGTTCACTGGTGGAGCGGACATAGGTGCCGTCTCCGGGGCGGGATTCCAGCAATCCGAGGTGGACCAGGGCCCGCAATGCTTCGCGGACCGTGTTGCGGCTGGTGCCGAAGGTCCGGACCAGATCGTGCTCACCCGGAACCTTGGTCCCGACGGGCCAGGTTCCATTCATGATCTGCTCGCGCAACTGCGTTCCGATCTGGACGGACAGCGGAACGTTGCGGACAGTGGGTTGTAGGTGATGCACCCCATAAGAGTAGGACATTTAGCACGGAAATGCGTGGGTAATGCGTAAATCCGAGCGGTGTGACCGGCCGGGGTGGTGAGCCTCACGGAATTCGCCGCCGCGCTTCGCCCGGGACGTCCGGCGGGATGAATGGCGGCACTGGGAATTACGGGCGAAGAAGTGTTCCCGAGGCTTTTTTGATGTCGCTTCTTCGGATGAATTGCGGACGTGGTCCGAGTCCCGTTCGCGGGGACGTCCGGCGCCGGCGCCGCGGGTGCGTCGCCGAGCGCAGAAGGCGACCGCGACGATCGTCTTCAAATGTCCGACATTTGCTGATACCTTAACGCCTGAGGGCCGCGACGGGTCCTGACCACGAGGGAAGGCCCTGTCGCCGTGCCCGGAGGCGGCTCCGGAGGGGCCGCCGTCGTCGTGAAGGCCGGAGGAAGGGAACGCCTGATGGGCCGCATATTCGGCAATCGCCTGCGCGCTGAACGTCTGTCGCGAGGGCTGACGCAGGAGCAATTGGGCGGGCCCGAATGTTCGCACAGCTACGTCTCCCTGCTGGAGAGAGGCGTCCGGGAGCCGTCCATGGAGATCCTCGGCGGGCTCGCCCGCCGCCTCGGTCTGCCGCCCGGCGAGCTGGAACAGTGGGCGCTTCAGCCGACGGTGCAGGACCAGGAGTACTCCCTGGCCGCCTTGCACGCGTGGTGCGCCTGGGACGTCCGCGACTATGAATCGGCCGCCTCGCACGCCCTGGTGGCGGCACAGTTCGCCCGCGAGAGCCGCAAGGACGCGACCGTGTGCGAGATGAATCTCCTAAGGGCCGAATGCCTGACCCGGCTGGGCCGTCACGAACAGGGCCGGAATCTGGTGAATCTGCTGCTGGCCAACACGCTGACATCGGGAAATGCGGGTTTACGATCCGAGGCGCTTCAGCTGTCCGCCCGGATGTCCCTGGCCGAGCGGTCGTTCCGCGGGGCGGCGGCTCAGGCGCAGGAGGGCCTGACTCAGGGCGCCGTCCTCAGCGAGGATTCCATGGTGCGCCTGTCCGCCCTGCATCTCGTCATCCGCACACTGCTGGGCGAGGGGCACAAGGAGGCGGCGTGGCGGCACTGTGAGCTGGCGTCCGACGACGTCGTCCCCGAGCGGGCGCCCTCCCACCTGAGAGGGCGGCTGGCCTGGGTGGTCGGGGATGTGGCTTTCGCCCGCGGGCAGGCGGAGCGGGGGATCGAACGCCATGAGAGGGCTGCCGGGCTTCTGCGGCCCCAGGTCGACCTGAAGGAGTGGGCCACCTTCAACCTGGGTTCGGCCCGGGCCAGGCTGGAGGCCGGGGTGGCGGACGACGGCACGCTCGCCTGTCTTGACCGTGCGGGCTCCGCGCAGGCCATCCTGGGGCAGGACATTTTGGGTTCGGGCGAGGAGCCGCGGCGCGAGTTGAGGTTGCTGCGGGCATCGTGGCTGCATGCCCAGGGCCGGGACGCCGAGGCGCTGGATCAGCTGGCCCCGTTCGAGGAGCGCAGTCAGCGCATGGACCGGCTCTCGTCGGAGGCCGCCTTCCTCGGAGGGCGGATCCTGCTGGGACTGGGTGCGCCGGACGACGCGCTGGCCCGCCTGGCTCTCGCGCAGGAGGGCTTCTTCCGGCTGCGGAACCTCAGGGGCGCGCAGGGTGTCGCGGACCTGATCCTGGAGATCTCCCGGACGCGTTATGCGAACCCTTCCCCGGCCCTCGCGCACTGCGCGGCGAGCTGACGGGACGGGCCCAGAACAGGGGTGCGCGGAACCACGTGTCGCCAGACCTCAGGGGTTGAGGGTGCCGCCGGTCTCCTGGAGGTAGCAGCTGCCGCACAGGGATTCGTACTGGACTTCCTCCCCGTCGATGGCGACCTGGCCGCCGTCGAACACGAACTTGCCTCCGACGATCCGGGTGTTGAACACCGCCTTGCGGCCGCAGCGGCAGATGGTCTTGAGCTCCTCGAGCGAGTGGGCGATCTCGAGGAGGCGCGCCGCGCCCGGGAAAGCCTGCGTGCGGAAGTCCGTCCTGATGCCGTAGGCCAGCACCGGGATGTCGTCCAGGACGGCGATCCGGAACAGCCCGTCCGCCTGTTCGGGCGTGAGGAACTGCGCCTCGTCCACCAGAAGGCAGGCCACCGGGGCCATGTCGACGTGCTCCAGGAGCGCCTCCGGATCGTCGCCGGCCGCGCGCTGGCGGACCAGGGAACGGACGTCGGCGTCGTGCGGGATCACGAAGTCGACCTCACGCTTCACGCCGAGGCGGGACACGATCGAGGTGTCGCCCTTCGTGTCGATCCCGGGCTTGGCCAGCAGGACCCGCTGGCCGCGCTCCTCATAGTTGAAGGCCACCTGCAGCAGGGCCGTGGACTTCCCCGAATTCATGGCGCCGTAGCGGAAGTAGAGCTTGGCCACGCTCAGAGGGCCTTGATCCGGGGCGCGGCGGAGGCGCGGCAAGAGAAGGACATGACTGATAAGTCTAGTGCCGCCCGGGTCCAGGTGACTCAGGCGCTGACGTACACCTTGCGCAGTGTCTCGTGCACGGTCCAGACGGTGTGCTGCCCCTCCCGGAGGCGCACCAGGTCCCCGGGCCCGACCTCCAGAGTGTGCGTGACCTCGCCGTCCTCTCCCTGGAAGTCGATGCGGGCCGAGCCGCCGAGCACGACGAACACCTCTTCGGCCTCCACGTCCGTGGCGACGCCCGGAGTCATCTCCCAGACGCCCACGCTCGAGCCGCCGAGGTCCTCGAGTTCCAGGACGGCCGCGGTGGGGGAGCCGCTCAGGACCTGCTCGGCCGGGAGGGCCTCGTGGACCAGTTCGGCGGTGGGGACGTGGCACAGTGCCGTGACGGAAGGTTCGGTACCCATGGTTCTCCTGCTCGGGGGCGATGCGGTGGATGTCCGCATACTATACCGGGCAGTTCAGTATGGGGAAGAGGCCCTGCGGCCAGGGGGTGCCGGAGGCGGGCCCCGGGTGCAGAATGGCGGAAGGGTCGCCGGCTGGGGATCCGAGAAGGATCGGTCGTCCCGCGGGCGATCCTGCCACGCGGCAAGGAGGCAGTCATGAGGATCGCCATCGCAGGAGGCAGTGGCACCGTGGGCGAGCGTGTCACACGGGCCGTCCGGGAGCGGGGGCACGAGGCCGTGGTGCTGTCGCGCGCGGCCGGCGCGGACATCCGCGACGCCGACGCCGTCCGCCGGGCGCTCGAGGGGGCGGACGCCGTCGTCGACGTGCTGAACATCAACACCTTGAACACCGACCGCGCCACGGAGTTCTTCACCGCCGCCACCACGGCTCTCCTGGACGTGGAGAAGGCGACCGGCGTCGGGCATCATGTGACGCTGTCGATCGTCGGAGTGGACCGCGCGCCGCACGGGTATTACGCGGCCAAGCTGGCCCAGGAGCGTCTCGTGGAGTCCGGCGACGTCCCCTGGAGCATCCAGCGTGCCACGCAGTTCCACGACTTCGCCCGGCAGATGTACGACGGCGCGCGGCTGGGCCCGCTGCACCTGGCGCCCCGCGGTCGGGTCCAGCCGGTCAGTGCCGAGGAGGTCGCGGATCGTCTGGTGGAGATTGTCGAAAGCGGTCCCGCCGGACGGGTGGCCGACCTCGCCGGACCGCAGGAGGAGAGTCTGGAGCGGATGGTGCGAGCCTATGCACGTGCACAGGGGGCGGGCGCCTGGATCCCCGTGATCTCCTTGCCCGGCGGACTCGGCCGGGCGCAACGGGACGGGTCCTTGCTGCCTGGTCCGGGGGCGGTCCTGGGCCGGCAGACGTTTGACGCGTGGCTGAGCGGGCGGGATCCGGATTGATGCCTCACGGAGTATGTGATGGACAACACATACTCCTCTCGGGATGTCTGTGCACCGGCGGCGAGTACAGAGATTCCAACGATCGTTGTTCACCTGCACATGGGGCGCCCGAGACCGATTTTCTAGGCTTGAAGACAAGCTTTCAGAGAACTAGCAAGACAACGAGGGGTTTCAACGATGAAGCGCATCGCCTTGGTCCATGAACGTGCCGTTTCCACTGCGGAGACCGGCGCTCACTGCCCGGCCTCGGGCAACTGGTTCCCGGAGGGCGATCCCTCCAAGGAGCAGTTCATCCCCGAGGGGCACGTGCTTCCCATGGTGGACGGGCGCCCCGCCGTGTGGGTGCGGCGGTCGAGCCGCCTCGCCCAGATGGCCTGACACCGCAGACGCGAGGGGAATCCCTCCGCATCGCCTGATGCACCCGAAGGATGCCGCCGGAGCGAGAGTCCGGCGGCATCCTGCGTTTCTCCGGCGTTGATTTATCCGGCGTTCCGGGCCGTGTTCAGCTCCGCGGGATGTCCAGATCGCTCAGCCTGAGTTCCTTCGTCTCTTTGGCACAGGCCACCGCGATGATCGAGATGACTCCCATGAGCGCCAGGTACAGGCCGATCGCCAGGCCGCTGCCGAAGGCCTGGTAGAGCGCCAGGGCGACGATCGGGGAGAGCGAGCCCGCCACGAGGGACGCGAGGTTGTAGGCGATCGACGTCCCCGAATAGCGCACCGACGTCGGGAAGAGCTCCGAGAAGAAGGCGCCGATCACCGAGCTGTAGGCGGCGAAGATCAGGAGGCCGCCCACGGCCGCGAGGATGATCATCCCGGGATTCCTGGTGTCCAGCAGGGCGAAGAAGGCGAAGCCCCAGGCGACCGTGGCCACGGACGCGGCGATCATCACCGGCTTGCGGCCGATCCGGTCCGCGAGGATCGCGAGCAATGGAATGGCCACCACGGCCACGGCCTGGCCGATCATCACGGCGTTCAGGCCGACCTGACGGTTGAGCTTCAGGATCTCCGTGACGTACGTGATGATGAACAGCGAGTAGATGTAGAAGCCGGCGTTCTCGCCCATCCGGCTGCCCGCCGCGATGAGGATCTCCCGCCAGTGCTTGCGGAAGACGGTGAAGACCGGCTGCTTGGCCGCCGTGCCGTGCTGCGCCTCGGCCTGTGCCTGAGAGGCCTTGAAGAGCGGCGTCTCCTGCACATAGAGCCGCAGGATGAGGCCGATGATCACGAGCACGGCGGACAGGCCGAAGGCGATGCGCCAGCCCCAGGCGAGGAACTCGGCCTGCGGCAGCACGGCGGAGAGGATGGCCAGGACGCCGGCGGCCAGAAGGTTGCCGAGCGGAGGGCCGACGTTCGGCCAGGAGGCCCAGAAGGCGCGCTTGGTGCTGTCGTCGCTGTACTCGGAGACGAGAAGCACCGCGCCGCCCCATTCGCCGCCGAGGGCGAAGCCCTGTACGAGACGCAGGAAGAGCAGCAGCAGGGGAGCCCAGACGCCGATCGAGGCGTAGGACGGGATGACGGCGATCAGGGCGGTCGCGATGCCCATCAGCAGAAGGCTGGCCACCAGGGTGGTCTTGCGGCCGTGCTTGTCGCCGTAGTGGCCGAGGACCAGCGCGCCCAGCGGCCGCGCCAGGAACCCGGCCGCGAACGTGCCCATGGCCAGCATGGTGCTCACCACGGGGTCTCCCGTGGGGAAGAACAGCTTGTTGAAGACGAGGGCCGCGGCCGTGCCGTACAGGAAGAAGTCGTACCACTCGACGGCGGTGCCGGCCAGGCTGGAGGCGGCGACCGCCGGGAGGGTGGTGTGTTTGCGCCGTTCCGGGCGGGTGACGGTGGGTGTGCTCATGTGAACCTCGTTGATGCCGGGGCCGCTGCGTCAGGGCGGCGGAGCCAGGGTGGAACGGTGATCCCCGGGCCGGGAATGTGACCGTACACACACTGTAGATTGTGTGTATACAACGTGTCTACGATTTTTCCGAGGTTGCTGAAGCGTGAAGCCGGAGGGTTGGAGCACGGTCGCGCCCGCGAGATGACAGTTGGCGCCCTCACCCGGCTCGGGTGAGGGCGCCAACTGTCATCTCGCGAAGAGGGGGCGGCTCAGTGCCAGAACCCCAGGGAGAACTCGGCGATCAGGGTCGCGAACAGGAACGATGCCGTGATGGCCACGAGGCCCACCGGGATGATCCGCCAGCCGATCTTGCGGAGCAATCCGATGTCCTTGCCGAGGGAGAGGCCCGCGAGCGTCAGCACGATCGTGGTGATGGACAGGAAGTCCACGGCGCCGACCGTGCTGTGCATGAAGGAGGCCAGCGGAGGGATGAGCGGGCTCGACGCCAGAGCTCCCAGGGTGGTCAGCCAGATGACCGCCTGCACCTTGTTGCGGGTGAGCTTGGCCAGGCCGTAGGCGGCGAGCAGCATGGCGATGATGACCAGGTAGCCGACGACCGTCAGGACGCTGAAACCCTTGCCTGCGGCGAGATCCGCCATGGTGGCAGTGACGAGCCCCAGGCCTCCGACGATCGGCAGCGCGACCCGGGAGGGGACGGCGGTGTGAGCCGTCGCGTCGGCGACCTCGGTGCGGAAGGTGGCGTTGCCGGCGTCGTCGGTGGCAGGTGCGACGGCGGCGGGCCCGGCGACGGCGACGGCGGCAGGGGTGCGGGTGAGCAGGCGGTAGACGCGGTCCGCGAGCGGCAGTGCGATGTACATGCCGACGTAGACGCCGAGCAGGCTCGTGATCATGTTGGACACGGCGGCCATGCCGAGGATGGCCGTCTTGTCATCCGGGTAGGCGCCGATGATGCTCGCCGCCGAGGCCGCCATCATGGAACCGGACCCCACGCCCGCGCCCATGGCGAGGGCCAGCGGGTCGAAGATTTTCCAGTTCGCCACGAGGGACGAGATCAGGCTGATGTGCACGGTGCCGAACACCGTGCCGAAGACGTACATGGCCAGCACGCCGCGGTACTCGTCCGAGTTGGGCCCGAAGCGCTCGGAGACCATGGCGAACGCGGGCTCGCGGTCCAGGGAGAACGTGGCGCCCACGGTCGCGCGGCCCATCTTCAGCAGCACCGCCAGCGGCAGCGCCAGCACGATGGTCCCGAGCAAGTGCCCGACCTCCTGCAGGAGGAGAGCCGGCCCGGCCTTGAGCATGGTGGGGATGTTCGGCCCGATGTCCACGGACAGGCGGGCGCAGAGCACCAGGACGGCGACGCCGGACAGGGCTGCCGCGAGCCGTTGGTACTTGACGGGCAGCGGCTTGATCTTCTGGACCGAGATGACCAGCCCCATGAGCAGCCCCCACACCATGGGGAAGATCAGGAGCGCGCCGACGCCGATGCTGACTTTGAGCGGGCCGATGAGCTGCGCCGTGATGGCGACGGCGAGGGCCATGGCCGCGAGGGGAAGGGCCTTGGTCCGGGTGGTCTGGGGAGAGGTGGTGGTGGTCATGCGATGGCCTCGGTGGTGACGGGGTGGTAGGCGGCCGCGGTGAAGCGCGCCTTCTGCTCGGGATCCGACGCCGCGGCGGCCACGGTGGAGGCCATCGCATAGGCGGCGTCGAACATGGCCTCGTAGGCCTGGGGGGTGTCGGCGGCGGCGGTGAAGCCGGCGGAGTGGATCGGGGAGCTCGCCCCGGGGATGGAGAACATGGGGTGAATGCTGGGGATCACCTGGCTGATGTTGCCCATGTCCGTGGAGCCGCCGCCGGAGGAGTCCTTGGCGGGCGTGACGTCGTGCCCCCGGGAGCCGAACGCTTCGCTCCAGTGGGCGGAGAGCTGGGGGTCCTGGAACAGAGGCTCGTAAAGCGGTTCGATGTCCTCGATGCTCAGATCCGTGCCCGTCGCCAGGGCTGCGCCCTCGAAGCAGTTCTGCACGCGGGAGACGAGCGATTCGTACTCCGGGAGCGTGAAGGCGCGGCACTCGAAGTCGACGACCGCGTGGTCCGGGATGATGTTGGTGGCCACGCCGGCCTCGCGGACGAAGAGCGCCACCCGGTGGTCGTCGGGAAGCTGCTGACGCAGGAGGCCGATGGCCACCTGACTCAGCACCGCGCCGTCGGCGGCGTTGATGCCACGGTGCGGCATCGCGGCAGCATGCGCGGCCTGGCCGGAGAAGGTGGCGCGGAAGCGTCCGACGGCCTGGGAGCTGGTGCCGAGCGGGTTGGCGGTGCGGCCCTCCGGTCCGGGATGGGCCATGAGCGAGAGGCCGACGCCGTCGAACGCGCCGGCGTCCAGCAGGAGGGACTTGCCGCCGCCGTGCTCCTCGGCCGGGGTGCCGATCGCCTTGAGCGTGATGCCCAGCTCGTCGACGAAGGGCGCGAGGGCCAGGGCTGCGCCGACGGGTGGAACCCGCGATCAGGTTGTGGCCGCAGGCGTGGCCGACTTCCGGGAGGCAGTCGTACTCGACGCAGATGGCCACGACGAGGTCGCCGGAGCCGAGGGTGGCGCTGAACGCGGTGTCGAGGCCGCCCGTGCCCCGTTCGACGTCGAAGCCGGCGTTCTCCAGCACGTCGGTGATGGCGGCGGCGGCCTGGAACTCCTCGAAGGAGAGCTCCGGATGGGCGTGGATGAACCGGGCCATCTCCAGGACGGCGGGGCGTGCGGCGCTGAGGGCCTGGTCGATCTTCTGGCTGAAGGGGGCGGCGGAAGGCATGGTGCTCCTGAGGCAGGGGGTAGGGAGGGGCGGCCCGGGGTGTGGGGCAGCGGCCGGAGGCGTAGGCGCGGGACCGGCGCGGGACCGGCGGGGAGATGCGGGGAGATGCGGGGTGTGGAAGGGGTGGGTGGGGACGCCGGACTCAGGTGGTGTAGAGGTCCAGGTCCTGCCAGAACTGCGAGGTTCTTTCGATGCCGGCTTTGACGCGCTCGGGTTCGCGCGCTTCCATGCCGGCGAGCAGGCCGTACGCCACGGATGTCGAGGCGGTGGCCGACTGGAAGGCGTAGACGCCTTCGGACGGGACGAGCAGCAGGTGGTGGCTCGCCTTGGCAAGATCGGTGGACTTGAGGTCCGTGACGGCCACCACCGTGGCGCCCGCCTGGTGGGCGAGCTGGGCGGCGACCGTGAGGTGCTTGAGGGGTCGCCACAGGTGGAATACCACCAGGACGTCCCCGGGTCCGAGCGAGCTGACGAGCGAGGCCAGGTGCACTCCGGCGCGGCCTTCGAACGTCACGGGATAGCCCATGGTCGCGGCCAGGTGGGAGAACACGACGGCGGCGCCCGAGTAGGAGCCCTGCGCGACGACGGCGATGCGGCGCGCGCCGCAGAGGGCGGCCACGGCGTCGTCGGCGGCCTGGGGGTCCACGCTCTCCATGGCGAGACGGAGGTTCTCCGCGTCGTGGGCCAGGGAGTCGTGGATGGGCGAGCGGACCTCCACGCGGTGCGAGAGCGGCGCAGTGTTGGCGATGTGCATGAGATACCGGGCGCGGAGTTCGCGCTGGAGATCCGGCCAGCCGCGGTAGCCGAGCGCCTGGGCGGTCCGCACCACGCTGGAGCTGTTGACTCCGGCGCGGTTGGCCACCTCGGTGACGTCGCCGTAGGACGCGAGTTTCGGGTTGACCGTCAGCGCGTCCACCACGCGGGCCTGGGCCTTGGTGAGCTTGAGGGGCGGGATGGCGTCGCCGAGCCACTGCTGTCCGACGGCGGCGGCGGCGTCCTCGGATTCCGGGGCGCCGGTGGGCTGGTCCTGAGTCATCGCCACCTCCTTCTCGCTTGTGATGCTCGTCTCATTTGCAATTGTATGTGCAGATTGCCGTTTCTGCACAAGTTTTTGCAGAGCTGGGACGAGCGGCTTGTTTCGAAGTGGCGGAGAGTGGCGGGGATCAGGAGCCGGTGAGGTCGTGCCAGAGCAGCGCGACCGTCAGGGAGGCCCGGGATTCCGGATCCTCCAGGGGCAGGCCGAGCAGGTCCTGCAAGGCTTTCACGTGGGAATACAGGGCCTGGCGGCTGACATTCCGCGCCTTGGCCAGCGACGTCATGTTCCCGCCGTGTGCCAGGTAGTCCCGCAACAGCTGAAGGGTCGGTGCCCTGCCCGCTTCCAGGAGGGGCCCGAGTTCAGACTGCGCGAAAGCCTTCACGCGGGAGTCCTCTCCGAGGAGGGCGAGGAGGCCGCGGAGCCGGATGTCCGCGAACCGATAGAAGGGCAGATGGCGGGAACCCAGCGTGGCGGCTGTCTCCGCCACCTGATCGGCGTCATCCAGGCCCCGCGCCGCGGCGACGAGGGAGCGTTCCGCCCGCCCGGCCCCGAGGGTCCAGCGGAAACCCGCCAGCTGGGGGGCGGCGGCCAGGCGGTGCAGCGCGGAGTCCTCCAGTTCCCGTGCCGCGAGCGGCAGGAGGATCGCCACGGATCCGGCGTGCAGACTCGAGGCGAGCGCCGACTGCCGGGTGCTCTGGGCCCAGGCCTGAAGCGCGTCGAGGAAGGCGCGCTCGCGGAGCTGCACTTCCGTGGCGTCCGGAGTGTCCACGGCGGACGCCGCTCCGGACGAGCCTGCCCCCGCGGCCCCTGGCCCGGTGCTAGTCCCGACGCCGGCCTCGAGCCGGGCGACCAGCGGCACATACGCCGCGCCCCGGGACAGTCCGAGCGCCGTGGCGCGCGCCAGCGCCTCCTGCTCGTCCGGTGGTGTGGCCTGGCGGAGGTCCTGGATGAGGCCGGAGCGGGCCTGGAAGAGCACCTCCCGCCGGTCGCGACCGGCCATCCGGGCCATCGTCAGCGCCTGCCCGGCGCGTTCGAGGACCTGGAAGGCGTCGGCGAGATCGCGGCCCGAGTCGTCCCCGTCCGGGCTGCCGGCTTCCTCCGGTGCAGACCCGGGTGCGGACTCGGGCGCGAACTCGGGCGCCACGAGCCGGCCCCACCGCTGCCCCGTGAGGCCCACCGGTGTCTGCAGCCAGCGGTCCCCACCCGTGCCGAAGGCCGTCTGGTTGCGGTACCCGACGAATCGGGACCGCTCGGCCCAGCCGTCCAGCAGCCGTGCGGGGTCACGGTCCCGCGCCGAGTAGCTGAGCACCAGGTGGGCCGGGTCCTCGAAGACCACGGGGCTGTCCAGGAGTGCCGCGGTGGCTTCCACGATCCTGCTCTCCCCGGCGTTCCCCACGCTCAGGGCCGTGAACACCTCGTGGACGTGGCGGGCGCGCTCGAGCCTCCGGACCTGGTGGTCCATCAGGGCGCGATGAGCCTCCTCGGTCACCTGGACGAAGCGCACGCGGCGGGTGAGGAGGATCAGCGGGCAGGCTACGGCTCCGGCCGCGGCACGGAGGTGGGCCGCCGCGCGGACGTCGGGAGCGCCGTCGTCGTCCACCAGTTCGACCGCGACGGCGGCCGCCCCCGCCGCCTGGTAGCGCTCCAGGAAGGTGCGGGTCAGGTCCGCCGAGTGCCGAAAGGCGAGGCCGGTGGTGAGCACGAGTTCGCCGCCCTCAAGCAGCGAACTGGCCTCCGCCTCCTCGGCGATGTGCACCCAGCGGACCGGGGCGTCGAGACCGGCCTCGCCCGCCAGCACCTCCGGGGATCCGGCCCGGAGGGCGTCCAAGTCGAGGGCGTCCCGCACGGTGAGGGGCCGCTGGAAAGGGAATGAGGCCGGGATCATGGACACAGTGTATGTTTTTCCGCCGAATGCGCGACAGTATGTCGCGTGTGCGGGCTGATTTCCCGGCGCAGGATGATCCCAGGACATTCCCTGAAAGGACCACCATGCAGAACATCACGCACTGGATCAACGGCAAGCCGGTCGAGGTCGACGGCAGCCGATTCGGCGACGTCACCAACCCCGCCACGGGCAAGGTCACCGGCCGGGTCGCGCTCGCGAGCAAGGCCACCACCGACGAGGCCGTGGCCGCCGCGGCCGCCGCCTTCCCGGGCTGGCGCGACACCTCCCTGGCCCGCCGCGTGCAGGTCCTCTTCGCCTTCCGCGAGCTCCTGAACGCCCGCAAGTCCGAACTGGCCGCGATCATCACGGCCGAACACGGCAAGGTCCTGGAGGACGCCCTGGGGGAGATCGCCCGAGGTCAGGAGGTCGTGGAGTTCGCCTGCGGCATCCCGCACCTGCTCAAGGGCGGCTACACCGAGAGCGCCTCCACCAAGGTGGACGTCCACTCCCTGCGTCAGCCGCTGGGTGTCGCCGCGATCATCTCGCCCTTCAACTTCCCGGCGATGGTGCCCATGTGGTTCTTCCCGGTCGCGATCGCCGCCGGCAACACCGTCGTGATCAAGCCGAGCGAGAAGGATCCGACCGCCGCCAACTGGCTCGCCTCCCTCTGGAAGGAAGCCGGGCTGCCGGACGGCGTGTTCAACGTCCTGCACGGTGACAAGGAAGCCGTCGACGCCCTGCTGGACTCCCCGGAGGTCTCGGCCGTCTCCTTCGTCGGCTCCACCCCGATCGCCCGCTATGTCTACGAACGCGGCACCGCCGCCGGCAAGCGCGTCCAGGCCCTGGGCGGCGCGAAGAACCACATGCTGGTCCTGCCGGACGCCGATCTGAACCTCGCCGCCGACGCCGCCGTGAACGCCGGATTCGGCGCCGCGGGCGAGCGCTGCATGGCCATCTCCGCCGTGGTCGCCGTGGACGCGGTCGCGGACGAACTCGTGGCGAAGATCGCCGAGCGCACCCGCACCCTGCGGATCGGCGACGGCACCCGCGGCTGCGACATGGGCCCGCTCATCACCGCGGCCCACCGCGACAAGGTGGCCGGCTACATCGACGCCGGCATCGAACAGGGCGCCACCGTGGTCCTGGACGGCCGCCACCCCAGCCCTGATGCCGAGGGCGACGGCTTCTTCCTCAACCCGACCCTCTTCGACAACGTCACCCCGGACATGACGATCTACCAGGACGAGATCTTCGGCCCCGTCCTCTCCGTGGTCCGCGTCCCCGGCTTCGACGAGGGCCTGGAGCTCATCAACTCCAACCTCTACGGCAACGGCACGGCCATCTTCACCAACGACGGCGGGGCGGCGCGCCGCTTCGAGAACGAGGTCACCGTGGGCATGGTCGGCATCAACGTGCCGATCCCCGTGCCGATGGCCTACTACTCCTTCGGCGGCTGGAAGAACTCCCTCTTCGGCGACACCCACGCCTACGGGCCCGACGGCGTGCACTTCTTCACCCGCGGCAAGGTGGTGACCACGCGCTGGCAGGACCCCAGCCACGGCGGGCTCAACCTCGGTTTCCCCACCAACTCCTGAGTCGTCCCGGGCTCCCCGCGGCTGCGGGGAGCCGGCGGCCGGGGGACGGCCCGCCCGGGTGGGCGCGCCGTCGTCGTGCATTCCCTTCAGATTCACCCTTAGACGCAAAGGACCCTCTCATGAGCCTCGAGACGCTCCCCGGCACGGAGACCATCCCACCCACCGCCGAAGAGATCGAAGCCGGACGCCGCGCCCACGAACTGGACCGCGCGCACGTCTTCCACTCTTGGTCCGCCCAGGACACTCTCAACCCCCTGACCATCCTCAAGGCCGCGGGCTCCGAGATCTGGGACGGGGAGGGCCGGCGTCTGATCGACCTCTCCAGCCAGCTGGTCAACACGAACATCGGGCATCAGCACCCCCGCGTGGTGGCCGCCATCCACGCCCAGGCCGGCAAGCTCTGCACCATCGCGCCGCAGCACGTCAACGAGGCCCGCTCCGAGGCGGCCCGTCTGGTCACCGAGCTGGCGCCGGAGGGCCTGAACCACGTGTTCTTCACCAACGGCGGAGCGGACGCCAACGAGCACGCCATCCGCATGGCGCGCCTGCACACCGGCCGTCGCAAGGTCTTCTCGGCCTACCGCAGCTACCACGGTGGCACGGAGCTGGCCGTCAACGTCACCGGCGACCCGCGCCGTTTCCCCAACGACGCCGGCGACTCGGGCGTGGTGCACTTCCTCCCCGCGTATCTCTACCGCTCCTACTTCGGCTCCACGACCGAGGCCGAGGAGACCGAGCGCGCGCTCCGGCACCTGGAGGACATGATCCTTCTGGAAGGCGCCTCGAATGTGGCCGCCGTCATCCTGGAATCCGTCCCCGGGACGGCAGGCATCTACGGGCCGCCCGCGGGGTACCTGGAGGGCGTGCGGGAGCTGACCCGCAAGCACGGGATCGTGTTCATCGCGGATGAGGTCATGGCCGGGTTCGGCCGCACCGGCGAATGGTTCGCGATCGACCGCTGGGGCATCACCCCGGACCTCATCACCTTCGCCAAGGGCGTCAACTCGGGCTATGTTCCGCTCGGTGGCGTGATCATCTCCGACGAGGTCTTCGACACCTTCCTCCAGCGTGTCTACCCGGGCGGTCTGACGTATTCCGGTCACCCCCTCGCCTGCGCTGCGGCCGTGGCGACCATCGAGACCATGCGGGAAGAGGGCATGGTGGAGAACGCCGCGTCGCCTGGGTGAGGGCATCATCGGCCCGGCACTGGAGGCGTTCAAGGAGAAGCACCCGAGCGTGGGCGACGTCCGTGGCTCCGGAGTCTTCTGGGCGATCGAGCTGGTGTGGGACCGCGAGACCCGCGAGCCGCTGGCGGCGTACGGCGGGTCCAGCCCCGAGATGAACGCCGTGATCGCGGAGATCAAGGCCGGGGGCGTGCTGCCGTTCGCCAACTTCAACCGCATCCACGTGGTGCCCGCCCTCAACATCCCGGACGAGCAGCTGCGGGAGGCGCTCGCCGTCATCGACCGCGCGCTGGACGTCGCCGACGCCGCGGTGGCCGCCCGGGCCTGACCGTCGGGCCTCCCACGCGCTGCCGGGCCGGCTGAGTAGGCTGGAGCCGAACGTTCGACGGCGCGTGGGAGCCGATGTGGCCCCCGACGGGAAGGGATGGACCGCATGAGGATTCTGCTGGTGGGCGCCGGTGGGCACGTGGGACGGGCTGCTCTGGAGGCGCTCCAGGACCGGCACGAGGTGCTGCAGGCGTCCCGGAAGGGCGACATCCCCGTGGATCTGCGGGACGAGTCGTCCATCCTGGCGATGTATGAGAAGGCCGGAACGGTGGACGCCGTGATCTGCTGCACGGGCTCGGTGCCGTTCAAGCCTCTGGGGGAGCTCTCGGCCGAGGACTTCCGGTCAGGCTTCGAGGACAAGGTGCTCGGGCAGGTCAACGTGGTCCGTCTGGGCATGGACCTGGTGGCCGACCGCGGTTCCTTCACCCTCACGAGCGGCGTCCTGGCCCGCGAGGCGATCCTCACGGGCGCTGCGGCGTCCCTCGCCAATGGCGCCCTGGAATCGTTCGTCCTGGCGGCCGCCCCGGAGCTGCCCCGTGGTCTCCGTATCAACGCGGTGAGCCCAAGCGTCCTGGAAGACGCGCCGGGGTACTTCGACTCCTTCCCCGGCTTCACCCGGATCCCGTCCGACGTACTGGGTCAGGCGTATGTGAAGTCGGTGGAGGGAATTCAGACGGGGCAGGTGTACGAACTCGGCTGAGCCGGGGAGCGCCGACGACGGCGGCAAGGCCGGCGGGCATCCCGCCGGCGGCCTCCGCGCCAGCCTCTGAGTCCGCCGCCTCTGGGTCCGCTGCTGCGTCATCGTACGAGTCGGTCTCCGGGGCGCCCTCGACGGGCGATCCGGTGACGAGCCCTTCGCCGTCGTGGACCTCGAGGCTGTCTCCCAGGGGGAGCGTCAGCTGACCGAGGACCCCGACGCGGGGGCCGCCGGCCGGGCGATGCGCGAGCTCCTGCAGGTTCCGGACCAGTGCTGCGCGCGCCTCCTGGCCGCCCCCGGGTCCGCACAGGGAATCGAGTGCCCCGGCCTCGGCGAGCTTCCTGACGGTCGCGCGGGAGACGGCGGCCCGGGTGAACAGCTCGTCCACCGAGTGGTACGGGCGCCCGGCCACCAGGCGTTTCCGCTCGGCAGCCGACAGCCCCGGCACATCGCGCAGTCCCGGGCGGAGCCCCACGCTCCGGGAGCTTCCCTGAGTGCCGGGCTTTTCATAAGGCCCGGGCTTTTCTGGAGTGCCAGGCCTTTCATGAGCCCTGGGCTTTTCAGGAGTGCCAGGCCCTTCATGGTTCGCGGCGTCGTCGTCGGGCGTCTCCCGGTGATCCTCGGCTTCACATTCTTCAGCGCTCCGATTCACGTCGAGCGGCAGCACCGGGATGCCCAGGTTCCTGGCCTCCGCCCGGAGCACGTTCTGCGGGGCCGGGACCGCCGGGGAGTCCCAGCACGCCGCGATGAACTCCGCCGGATGATGCGATCTGAGCCAGGTCACGTGGCGTGCCGCCAGGACGTCCGCCGGATCGGTGGGAGCGAACGGGCTCTGCTCGGATCCGAGCAACGCCAGACTCTCCTCCGAGGGTTCCGCCTCCCCGGGGGTGAGGCCCGCCGTCGTCTCCTGGCCCTGAATCCTCCGGAGCGTCCGGGCGATGACGGTCTGCGCCGCCGATTCCCGCAGTGTGACACGGAGGAATCCCCAGTGGCCCAGATCCCCGGGGGCGTACTGGCTGAGGGGCAGCCCCGCACCACCCGGTTGCGTGGGGATGCGATGCAGGAGCGACGTGTCTCCGAGGAGCACCCCGGAACTCCGTCGGGAGAGGCCACCGGGCAAGCTGCCGGAGGGATCGGAAACCTCTATGAGAGCCCCCTCTCCTCCGGCACGTGGGGAGGCCTCAAGTCCCGTGTCCGCAGCAGGGGCCGTCCCGAGGAGGCACACGCGGTCCTTGCCGAATCGCCGGGCGAGCGCCCGGTGCACCTCGCGCAGTCCACCCGCTTCGAGGTCCAGCTCGAGTGGCGGGAACACGTCGGACTCCGCTCCATCGGGGGCATCTGCTCCATCGGGGGCGGCTGCGCTCGCGGACGTGGGCGAACCGCTCTGCGGGGCGAGGCCGAGCGGGCTGACGGAGGAGATGCCCAGGAAATAGGCGACCGCGCTCGCCGTCGCCCAGCTTCGTCCGCTCACTCGGATGCCGAGGCCTCTGATGGTCGCCGTGACTTCAGCCGCTGCCAGGTAGAACGAAGCGGCTCCGCGGGTTTCGATGACGTCCAGCTCCCGGGCGACGCGTTCGCGCAGTTCCAGTCCGTCCGCCGCGGGCAGACCCGACGCGTCGCGTTCCAGAGCGATGTGGCAGCGTTCGGCGAGTTCGGCCTGAGGAGTCATCGTCAGACCGAGGACCGTGGCGTCAGGAAGGAGATCCGTCCCCCAGCCGAGGTCCGTGACCGGATCCAGCCGACAGCTTTCCGTGAGGCGTCGCGTGTCCTCGAGGAGCTGCTCGAGGTCCTTCACTCGCAGGTCGGCTGCGTGGCAGATCCCGCGAGCTGTCTGCTCCATCTCGCGCATGTTCTTGAGGAAGGCCTGAGATCCTGCGGGCCGACGGAGGTCCCGACCGGCAGGCGCCAGTGCCAGGCGAGGGGAGGAAGACGCGGAGGAGGCCGGGCTTTCTCGCGTGGGGCTTTCCTGAACAGGCCTTTCTTGCGGTGCAGGAACGGGCGAGCTCAGGTGGCGAACCGCGTTGCTCAGGATCGCAGGGATGTGGTGCTCCCTGGCGAGTTTGAGCATGCGAGCGGCGTGGCCGGTGGTGAAGGTGGAGCCCGGGTCCGCGTGGTGGCTGACCACTTCCGCGGCGACCGTCCCGGTGGGCATGGCTGCGAGCCACTCTTTGAAAAGGGTCCGGGGCCGCAGATAGCGAGGTCCCTGCATGGCCAGCCCGATGTCCGATTCGGGGCCCAGCAACACGGTCAGCAGAGGGAGCCCGCTGCCGGGGTCCACGGCGCGGGCGGCCAGTTCCTGGCGGGTCACTCCCGTAGGAAGGGTGACACCCGCACGTCCAGCGGTGTGGACGTGAGCGTCGGCGACCAGCCGGCAAAGTGCTCTGTACCCCTCGCCCCCGCCGTGCGCCAGGACCACCACCCTTCCCGAGACACGCCCCCGAGCCCGCCCGTCGTCCGGTTCGAGCACGGCAAGGTTCACCCCGAGGAGAGGCGCCAGCCCGTGGGTGCGGCAGGCGACGACGTGGTCGACCGCGCCGTACAACCCGTCATGGTCGGTGCAGGCGAGCGCCGTCGCACCCTGCATGGCCGCGGCCGCCGCCAGCTCGGCGGGGGCTGCGGTGCCGTGCCCAGGTGAGAACGTGGTGGTGACGTGCAGATGGGTGAAGCTCATGGCTGGTGAGGTCGGCCCGTGATTCAGACCGTCTGCGTGAAGTCCGCGTAAAGGACGTTGCCCGGCTGGGCGCCGAGATCAGCGGCGTCATTGCGGTCCAGCAGCGGCGCATCATGGACCTTGATCAGACGCCACTGGTCCGGCTCGGTGTAGTGGGCGAGATCCAGGGTCATCTCCTGCCCGTTCAGATCCCGCACCAGCTGGACGCGCCAGATCTCGTAATCCACCAGATCTCCGCTGTGGCCACAGCCCGCCCTGCTGTCCTCGGCCCACCGGGCCTTGCGGGTGTACCAACGGCTGGGGATCTGGCAGACGCGGTACTCGCGCCCTTCGTAGGACACGAATGCCGGAATGTTCCCCGTGGAGCAAATGACGTTCAGGCGCTGGGTGAAGGAGCCCATGGTGTACCTCCGTGGTGGACCGGGACGGACGATGCGCCCTGGCCCCAGAGGCGCATCTTCGAATGTATGTTCGAATGATTTCAGTCTACGCCAGGCCCACTGACATTAATTCCCGCCCCGCGAATCCCCGAGCGCCGCGGGTGCTTCTCAGCCGATCTTGAAGCCGCCGTTGCTGTGCAGCAGTTGTCCATTGATCCAGGAACCCGCGTCGGAGAACAGGAATCGCACCAGGTTCGCCGTGTCCTGGGCTGTCCCGAGCCGTCCGGCCGCGGTCTCCCTCAGGCACCACGCTCGCACCTCGTCACTCATCCAGCCGGTGTCCACGGGGCCTGGATTGATCACGTTCGCGCGCACTCCGCGGTCCGCCAGCTCGGTGGCCGCCGCGATCACGATGCGGTCCAGGGCGCCTTTGCTGGCCCCGTAGGGGAGGTTGTAGGCCACGTGATCACTCGTCAGCGCGACGATCCGGGCTTGCGTCCGCCCAAGGGTCTCGACCACCGGCAGCCGGTCGGCGAACGCTTTGATGAGAAGCCAGCTCGCCCGGGCATTGACCGCGAAGTGGCGGTCCCAGCTCTCCAGGCCGGTGTCCAGAAGGGCGCTTTCCACCGACTCGCAATGGGACAGGACCAGCCCCGTCAGAGGTCCGAGCCGATCCGTGGCATCCCGGATGAGAATCGCCGGCACCTCCGGGTCGCTGAGGTCCCCGGGAAGCAGCTCGACGGCGGCGCCCAGCGCGCGGCACTCGTCCGCGACAGCGGCCGGGGCGTCGGCGTCGGCCTCCAGTCCGAGGCGCTCGTCGTAGGGGGTCCAGTAGTTGAGGGCCAGGTCCCACCCTTCCTCAGCCAGGGCCACGGCAAGAGCGGCGCCGATCGATTGCCGTCGCCCGACGCCGGTGATCAGGGCGAGGGGGCGCTGTTCACTGTTCATGCACCGACTCTAGGGTCCGCTTCGCCGGCTGACCACCCGGGCGGGCCGGCCGTGACGGTCGATGGCGACGCGCCCCTTCGGCGGCCGGAACGACCCTGGGAGCGAGGGTCCTCCGCGGTCAGGAGGAAGGTGGCAGCAAGGAGCGGATCAGTTCTTCGACGCGTGCCCGGATCTCCTCGCGGATCGGCCTGACCGCCTCCGCCCCCTGTCCGGCCGGGTCCTCCAGGACCCAGTCCTCGTAGCGTTTGCCGGGGTAGAAGGGGCAGCTGTCGCCACAGCCCATGGTGACGACGACATCGGATTCCCTGACGGCTTCAGTGGTGAGCACCTTCGGCACCTCCGCCGACACGTCGATTCCCACCTCGGACATGACTTCGACGACGGCGGGGTTGACCGCGTCTGCAGGCTGGGAGCCGGCGGAGCGCACCTCGACGGCGCCGCCGGAGAGATGCGTGAGGAAGGCCGCGGCCATCTGGGAACGGCCGGCGTTGTGAACGCAGACGAAGAGCACGGAGGGCCGGGAGGCGCTCGCTGGAGAGGTCATGGCAGGAGTCCTAGGGTTTCAGGGGAATTCGGGAGGGAGATCCAGGGAGAAGAGGGTCGAGAGCTCCACTGTCTCAGAACAGCGAATACCTGAGTGAGGTGAACTCTTCAGAACAGAGTGACCAGCTCAGACCAGTGGCCGTCTCAAAACAGTGACCGCCTCAAAACAGTGATCCCGACTCCTTGAGCAGGGCGGGGGAGTTGTTGCGGACATTGCCGACCGCCGGATCCGCGCGGTCCAGGACCCACTGTGAGGCTTGCTCGTGGCCCCTGGCGCGGACGGCTTCGAGCAATCCCGCGCCGTCCTGTTCGGCGGGATTCAACCATTCGGCCAGAGAATCCCGGCTCAGCGCGAGAGGCAGGCGGTCATGCAGCCTCCCGAGCTCCGCCAGCACGGGAACTTCGTGGTCGGGCGCGGGGGCTGCCATGGTCAGAATCGACGTGGAGAGCAGCCAGGCATCGGGAGCCCCCTCCTCCTTACTCACATCCCGCCACCATTCATAGAGCCCAGCGAAGGCGAGCAGGCTCCCGTCCGCCGGGTGGACGTAGAAGGGCTGCTTCGTGGATCCCGATCCCTTCAGCCATTCGAAATACCCTTCGGCGGGTACTGCGCACCGGCGGGCCTTAAGAGCCGAACGGAAGGTCGGCTTCTCGGCGGCCGTTTCGCTCCGCGCATTGAAGGACCGGACCCCGACGGATTCGTCCTTGGCCCAGCGGGGCACGAGCCCCCAATGCGCGATGTGTATCCGGCGATGAAGTTCACCGTCGACCAACCGCTCCAGCACGATGGGCACGTCACTGGTGGGCGGGATGTTCCACGATGGGGGAAGAACCCGCTCTTCTGCGAAATGATCGGCTTCGAACTCCGCAGCGAGATCCTCCGCGCTCTGGGCCATGACATAGCGTCCGCACATGTGCCCAGCATAGGTCTGTCACCGGAGGAGCCGTGCTGGTCGACTCCTTCATGTGGACAGACTTGGTGCCGGCCGGCTGACAAGCACCGCAGCGCCCTCGATTTGTGCTCGATCCCGTGGATGTGTAGAGTAGATCGGGTTGCCGGGCCGGTTGTGCTGGTTCTGGTGGCGGTCTTCGATTCTCATTCCTTTGATTTCATTCACCATTTTCGGGTGCTTTTTTGTGGTGCCCGGGGTGTTTGTTTTTGTGAATTCGAATTCTGGTTGGATGGTTTATCCGGCCGGGGAGCGGATTTGCGAAAGGGAAAGCGGATGGGTTAGGATTGAAGGGTTGCGGCGGGAAAGCCTGGAGGAATTGCTCCGGTGAGTATCGCAGAGCAGTCTGTTGTTTGAGAACTCAATAGTGTGTCATGTTTTTTTGATACCAATGTTTTTTTGGTAATCACTGATTCGCCGCCCCTGTGGTGGATTGGTGTTTGCTGGGTTTTGAATTTCTTTTTGGAGAGTTTGATCCTGGCTCAGGATGAACGCTGGCGGCGTGCTTAACACATGCAAGTCGAACGATGATGCCCAGCTTGCTGGGTGGATTAGTGGCGAACGGGTGAGTAACACGTGAGTAACCTGCCCTTGACTCTGGGATAAGCCTGGGAAACTGGGTCTAATACCGGATACGACCATTGCCCGCATGGGTTGGTGGTGGAAAGCTTTTGTGGTTTTGGATGGACTCGCGGCCTATCAGCTTGTTGGTGAGGTAATGGCTCACCAAGGCGACGACGGGTAGCCGGCCTGAGAGGGTGACCGGCCACACTGGGACTGAGACACGGCCCAGACTCCTACGGGAGGCAGCAGTGGGGAATATTGCACAATGGGCGAAAGCCTGATGCAGCGACGCCGCGTGAGGGATGACGGCCTTCGGGTTGTAAACCTCTTTCAGTAGGGAAGAAGCGAAAGTGACGGTACCTGCAGAAGAAGCGCCGGCTAACTACGTGCCAGCAGCCGCGGTAATACGTAGGGCGCAAGCGTTATCCGGAATTATTGGGCGTAAAGAGCTCGTAGGCGGTTTGTCGCGTCTGCTGTGAAAGGCCAGGGCTCAACCCTGGTTCTGCAGTGGGTACGGGCAGACTTGAGTGATGTAGGGGAGACTGGAATTCCTGGTGTAGCGGTGAAATGCGCAGATATCAGGAGGAACACCGATGGCGAAGGCAGGTCTCTGGGCATTAACTGACGCTGAGGAGCGAAAGCATGGGGAGCGAACAGGATTAGATACCCTGGTAGTCCATGCCGTAAACGTTGGGCACTAGGTGTGGGGGACATTCCACGTTTTCCGCGCCGTAGCTAACGCATTAAGTGCCCCGCCTGGGGAGTACGGCCGCAAGGCTAAAACTCAAAGGAATTGACGGGGGCCCGCACAAGCGGCGGAGCATGCGGATTAATTCGATGCAACGCGAAGAACCTTACCAAGGCTTGACATGGACCGGATCGCATCAGAGATGGTGTTTCCCTTCGGGGCTGGTTCACAGGTGGTGCATGGTTGTCGTCAGCTCGTGTCGTGAGATGTTGGGTTAAGTCCCGCAACGAGCGCAACCCTCGTTCCATGTTGCCAGCGCGTAATGGCGGGGACTCATGGGAGACTGCCGGGGTCAACTCGGAGGAAGGTGGGGACGACGTCAAATCATCATGCCCCTTATGTCTTGGGCTTCACGCATGCTACAATGGCCGGTACAAAGGGTTGCGATACTGTGAGGTGGAGCTAATCCCAAAAAGCCGGTCTCAGTTCGGATTGGGGTCTGCAACTCGACCCCATGAAGTTGGAGTCGCTAGTAATCGCAGATCAGCAACGCTGCGGTGAATACGTTCCCGGGCCTTGTACACACCGCCCGTCAAGTCACGAAAGTTGGTAACACCCGAAGCCGGTGGCCTAACCCCTTGTGGGAGGGAGCTGTCGAAGGTGGGACTGGCGATTGGGACTAAGTCGTAACAAGGTAGCCGTACCGGAAGGTGCGGCTGGATCACCTCCTTTCTAAGGAGCAAACGAGATCGCTGTCGTGGCCTGCATGGGTTGTGGTGGTGGTTGAGTGTAGAACCCGCCTGCCAGGGCGTTCGTTCCTGGGGTGTGGTGCTCATGGGTGGAATATCGAAAAGACACATCCTCGTGATGGTTGGTGGGTTCCTGTGAAACAAGGGGGCTTGCCGGCTGGGGGTGCGGTTCCTGCACGGGTGCTGTGATGCTGGTGGTGAGTACGCCGCTGTGATGCCTTTGGGTGTTGTGGTGGTTGGAAAGTTGTTGGTGTTGTGGTGGTGCTGGGGTTGTTGACACACTGTTGGGTCCTGAAGCAACAGGCCTGTCGCATGTCTCCTTGTGGGGTGTGTGGTGGTTGTTGTTTCGTTTGGTTGCCCTGCTTCTGGAAGGCGTGCCCGGTTGGGTGTGTTGGATGGGGGTGTGGGGTTGTTGTTTGAGAACTGCATAGTGGACGCGAGCATCTTATAAGGCGAGCGTCATGGCCTGGGTGATCCCCTTTGGGGGGTTGTGTGGGTTGTGGTGTTTGTCTTGGTTTTTGTGTGGCCAAGTTTTTAAGGGCGCACGGTGAATGCCTTGGCATTAGGAGCCGATGAAGGACGTGGGAATCTGCGAAAAGCCTGGGGGAGTTGATAACCGAACTTTGATCCCAGGATGTCCGAATGGGGAAACCCGGCTGCCTGTTATGGGTAGTCACCCGCAGCTGAACGCATAGGCTGTGTGGAGGGAACGCGGGGAAGTGAAACATCTCAGTACCCGCAGGAAGAGAAAACAACATGTGATTCCGTGAGTAGTGGCGAGCGAAAGCGGATCAGGCTAAACCGGTCCATGTGTGATAGCCAGTGGGCGTTGCATGGTCGGGGTTGTGGGGTTGTTCCGTACCAGGGTCACTGACCTGGTCGGGTGTGAATGTGCTGACGTAGATGAACGGCTTGGGATGGTCGACCATAGAGGGTGAGAGTCCCGTAATTGTCGCGTTGATGCACCGCTCGAGGGATGATACCCGAGTAGCACGGGGCCCGAGAAATCCCGTGTGAATCTGTCAGGACCACCTGATAAGCCTAAATACTACCTAATGACCGATAGCGGACCAGTACCGTGAGGGAAAGGTGAAAAGTACCCCGGGAGGGGAGTGAAATAGTACCTGAAACCGTGTGCCTACAATCCGTCAGAGCAGGCTTGTACCTGTGATGGCGTGCCTTTTGAAGAATGAGCCTGCGAGTTAGTGTTACGTCGCGAGGTTAACCCGTGTGGGGAAGCCGTAGCGAAAGCGAGTCTGAATAGGGCGTTTGAGTGGCGTGATCTAGACCCGAAGCGAAGTGATCTACCCATGGCCAGGTTGAAGCGACGGTAAGACGTCGTGGAGGACCGAACCCACTTCAGTTGAAAATGGAGGGGATGAGCTGTGGGTAGGGGTGAAAGGCCAATCAAACTTCGTGATAGCTGGTTCTCCCCGAAATGCATTTAGGTGCAGCGTTGCGTGTTTCTTGCCGGAGGTAGAGCTACTGGATGGCCGATGGGCCCTACAAGGTTACTGACGTCAGCCAAACTCCGAATGCCGGTAAGTGAGAGCGCAGCAGTGAGACCGTGGGGGATAAGCTTCATGGTCGAGAGGGAAACAGCCCAGACCACCGACTAAGGCCCCTAAGCGTGTGCTAAGTGGGAAAGGATGTGGAGTTGCTTAGACAACCAGGAGGTTGGCTTAGAAGCAGCCACCCTTGAAAGAGTGCGTAATAGCTCACTGGTCAAGTGATTCCGCGCCGACAATGTAGCGGGGCTCAAGTACACCGCCGAAGTCGTGGATTTCAGATAGTAGACAAGCCTTCGTGGTTCAGTCGTCTGGAGTGGTAGGGGAGCGTCGTGTGGACGGTGAAGCCGCGGTGTAAACCAGTGGTGGAGACCACACGAGTGAGAATGCAGGCATGAGTAGCGAAAGACGGGTGAGAAACCCGTCCGCCGGATGATCAAGGGTTCCAGGGTCAAGCTAATCTGCCCTGGGTGAGTCGGGACCTAAGGCGAGGCCGACAGGCGTAGTCGATGGACAACGGGTTGATATTCCCGTACCGGCGAAGAACCGCCCATACTGAGCCCGGGATACTAACCACCCAATCCACCTCCAGGAGCCTTCGGGCAAGTGGTGTGTGGTGAGGCTGGGAACTGATCGGGGGAGGTAAGCGTATTAACAGGTGTGACGCAGGAAGGTAGCTGAGCCGGGCGATGGTAGTCCCGGTCTAAGCAGGTAGGCCGTTCCCTAGGCAAATCCGGGGAACATTAAGGCTGAGACGTGATGGGACCCCACCTTGTGGGGGATTCAGTGATCCTATGCTGCCGAGAAAAGCATCGACGCGAGGTTCCAGCCGCCCGTACCCTAAACCGACACAGGTGATCAGGTAGAGAATACTAAGGCGATCGAGAGAATCATGGTTAAGGAACTCGGCAAAATGCCCCCGTAACTTCGGGAGAAGGGGGGCCCGGACTGTGAAGAGGACTTGCTCCTCGGAGCGGATAAGGGCCGCAGAGACCAGGGGGAAGCGACTGTTTACTAAAAACACAGGTCCGTGCGAAGTCGCAAGACGATGTATACGGACTGACTCCTGCCCGGTGCTGGAAGGTTAAGAGGACCGGTCAACACTTCGGTGTGAAGCCGGGAATTTAAGCCCCAGTAAACGGCGGTGGTAACTATAACCATCCTAAGGTAGCGAAATTCCTTGTCGGGTAAGTTCCGACCTGCACGAATGGAGTAACGACTTCCCTACTGTCTCAACCATGAACTCGGCGAAATTGCACTACGAGTAAAGATGCTCGTTACGCGCAGCAGGACGGAAAGACCCCGAGACCTTTACTATAGTTTGGTATTGGTGTTCGGAGTGGCTTGTGTAGGATAGGTGGGAGACTGTGAAGCGGACACGCCAGTGTTCGTGGAGTCATCGTTGAAATACCACTCTGGTCACTTTGGACATCTAACTTCGGCCCATAATCTGGGTCAGGGACAGTGCCTGATGGGTAGTTTAACTGGGGCGGTTGCCTCCTAAAAAGTAACGGAGGCGCCCAAAGGTTCCCTCAGCCTGGTTGGCAATCAGGTGTCGAGTGTAAGTGCACAAGGGAGCTTGACTGTGAGAGAGACATCTCGAGCAGGGACGAAAGTCGGGACTAGTGATCCGGCGGTACATTGTGGAATGGCCGTCGCTCAACGGATAAAAGGTACCTCGGGGATAACAGGCTGATCTTGCCCAAGAGTCCATATCGACGGCATGGTTTGGCACCTCGATGTCGGCTCGTCGCATCCTGGGGCTGGAGTAGGTCCCAAGGGTTGGGCTGTTCGCCCATTAAAGCGGTACGCGAGCTGGGTTTAGAACGTCGTGAGACAGTTCGGTCCCTATCCGCTGCGCGCGCAGGAAATTTGAGAAGGGCTGTCCTTAGTACGAGAGGACCGGGACGGACGAACCTCTGGTGTGTCAGTTGTACTGCCAAGTGCACCGCTGATTGGCTACGTTCGGATGGGATAACCGCTGAAAGCATCTAAGCGGGAAGCCCGCTTCAAGATAAGATTTCCATGACCCTTCGGGGTCGAGAGGCTCCCAGCAGACCACTGGGTTGATAGGCCGGACGTGGAAGCAGGGACTAACGACCTGTGAAGCTGACCGGTACTAATAAGCCGACAACCTGACCACACACCACACCCCACCCGGGTGTGGATCAAAAAAACTGTGCTACGCGTCCACCATGCGGTCCCCAAACAACAAACCCACCAGGTTTGACACGAGGGAACCACCACAACTAAATAAGCAACACCACCACCCCGCCACAACTGGGGAACCAATGGATCGGTGTTGCGTGTCACGGAAACGATCCAGTGACCCTTACAAACCAACCCCCACCCACGGGCGGGGTGTTTGAAAGAGTTACGGCGGTCATAGCGTGGGGGAAACGCCCGGTCCCATTCCGAACCCGGAAGCTAAGACCCACAGCGCCGATGGTACTGCACTCGCGAGGGTGTGGGAGAGTAGGACACCGCCGGACACAACCACACAGGGACGGCCCCGAGCAACGACGCTCGGGGCCGCTCGTCATTTAACCACCCACCACCAACAGCCCCCACACACAGGGGGCTGTTCATGTTTAAGGCACAAAAGACCACAGCGACCATCCCCCACTGCCGCCACCACCAGGAACCAGACTCGCCCGAACCACCCTGAGGCCGTCAGTCACCTTCTCCACGCCCGACCAGCCGATCCAGCGTGCTCCGGCCGAGCTCGGCCATGTCCGGATTCGACTCCCGGTAGTACCAGACCAGGCCCATCGCCTGCTGAAATGCCCAGCCGGCTCCACGTTCCCATTCCTCGGCCCCGACGCCCAACCGCTCACGCAAGCGCCGGCGTCGTAGGTCATCCAGCAGATGCCAGGCCGCGACCAGGTCGAGAGCCGGGTCGGCTGGGCCGAACCCTCCAGTGTCGAGGACGCCGGACAGCCGATCGCCGTCCACCAGCAGGTTCGCCGGAATGAGATCCCCGTGGTTCATGACGTCGGCGCCGGCTGCAGGAAGCTCGCGGAACCGATCCCACATCCTGGTGAGCAGTCCGACGTCCAGCAGCCCGGAGCTCCGCTCGAGGCATTCACGCATCCAGTCCTCATGGTCGCGCAGCATGCCGCCTCTCCCGGCCCCCGAAAAGGACCTGCCGAGGGTGGGTTGGCGCCTTAAAGCGGCGATGAGGTCTGCGAGATCGTCGGCGAAGCCCTCCGAATCCTTGTGACTGTGCGGTGAGGGGGTGGTGCCGGGCAGCCAGCTCTGGAGGCTCCAGGCTCCGGGATAGATCTCCGACGGCCCGGCGACGCCGAGTGGGCGAGGACCGGGGACAGGAGACGCCCGGAGGAACTCTTCCATGGCCTGCGTCTCCTTCTCCTGCGCGGTTTCCGCTCCCCGCGGATCCGCGATCAGGTACGGGACGCGGGCGGTCGCCTTCTCGCCGATCCGATAGATCGCATTGACCGTTCCGGTCGTCTCCAGGCGCCTGACGGTCTCGCCGCGGTACTCCGGAAACCTGCGGAAGATCAAGCGCGCAGCGTCGGCTTCACTGAGGACGACCTGTCCCTCATGCATCGTCATCGTGCTTCCTCGTCCCTGTTGAGCACTCGCTGCCGCTTTGGCGCCGCTGATCGGATCGAACTCCTCCGCGTCAGCGAATCACAGAAGCACTACCGTCCACAATTGTTGCAATACGCAACAAAAGAGGCGTAGGCTATGTTGCATAGCGCAACTAGTAATGGAGGTCGACATGTTCGACTCGCTCCTTGTCTTGCGGCTGGCAGCCGGAGACATCATCAGAATTCCTCTCACCGATGGCGTCGGTGCGAACTCCTTCACCACCTTCGTGCCGGATGCCGGACCCTGCCCTGATGGCATCGCGGTGGACGGCCGGTCGGTCTACTGGACCACCATGGGCGCCCCCGCCGTGGTCGCCGGTCTCAGCGGCGAGGAAAGCCTCGACTACGGCGCCCGTAACGGTGGGATCAGCGCGGCCGCACTGTCGGACGGACATCCCTTCGCCGTCGTCGAACCTGGCGGGATCACCACCGGCAAGCAATTGTGTACTGATGGCGCAGGACGCCTCTACTGGAGCGATCGCGAGGGGTGCCGAATCACGTCGTCGCGCGTTGACGGGTCGGAGCTGCAGGACCTCGTGATCAATGTGCCGGATGGATCGAAAGATCCGGAGTGCGTGGGCGTGGCCGTCGATGCGGAGGCCGGTCACCTGTACTGGACCCAGAAGGGTCCGGCGAAAGGCGGCCACGGTCGGATCTTCCGCGCAGGCCTCACGCTGCCGGAGGGGCAGGACGCCCGCTCACGCACCGACATCGAAGAACTGTGGCAGGGGCTGCCGGAACCGATCGACCTGGAGATCCACCAGGGCTTCCTGTACTGGACCGATCGCGGCGCCGAGCCGCACGGCAACACACTGAATCGCGCGCCGCTGCCGGCTCCCGGCGCCAAGGGCACCGAGCCGGAGATCCTCGCCCGGGGTTTCCGGGAGGCGATCGGTCTGGCGATCGACGGCGACGCCGGCGTCGCGTACGTCTCCGAGCTGGGCGGCCGCATCCTCGCCGTCGAGCTCCACACCGCCGGGGAGAGCGCGGCGCCGCGCGTGGTCGCCGACCTCGGCACCCCACTTTCAGGCCTGGCCGGCTTGAACAGCATTCACGAACAGCAGGACTGAGGACCACTCATGGCATACGACTTCACTTTCGAACAGATCCGGAACCGTCCCGTGACGGTGATCGGCGGTGGCACGCTCGGCCGCAGGATCGCCCTCATGATGGCTTCCCGGGGCGGGACGGTCCGGATCTCCGATCCTCAGCCGGCCGTGGCGGAGGCTGCCGTGCATTACGTCGCCGAGACACTGCCCGGTGTCCTGTCGGAGCGCGGGTCCGGTGAACCAGGGACCGTGGTGGCCGCCAGCAGCCTGGCGGACGCGCTCGAGGACGCCTGGCTCGTGATCGAGGCGGTCCCGGAACGCCTCGAGATCAAGATCCCGCTCTGGGGCGAGGTGGATCAGCTGGCGCCGGCCGACGCGATCTTCGCCACGAATTCCTCCTCGTACGCCTCGCGTCTGATGAACGAGCGGATCCGGGACAAGTCGCGGCTCTGCAATCTGCATTTCTACATGCCGCCCGCTTCCAACGCCGCCGACGTGATGTCCGACGGCGAGACGGACCGTGCGCTGCTGGACACCCTCCTGAGGGTGTTGCCGGAGTTCGACGTGCACCCGTTCGAAGCCCGCAAGGAAAGCACCGGGTTCATCTTCAACCGGGTGTGGGCGGCCATCAAGCGGGAATCCCTGGCCGTGGTGGCCGACGGCGTGGCCCGCCCGGAGGATGTGGACGCGATGTTCCGGCTCAACTGGCACATGCCGGTGGGCCCGTTCCAGATGATGGACGGGGTCGGGCTGGACGTGGTGCTGGACATCGAGGACCACTACGCGCAGGAGAATCCGCACCTGCCCGAGGGGCCGCGGACTCTGCTGCGTGAGTACGTCGAGGCGGGCAAACTGGGCCGCAAGACCGGTGAGGGCTTCTACCGCTACGACTCCTGAGGCGTGTCCGAACGGGGGTCCTGCACGCCCGGATGTGTCTGATTTGGACCGGAATCCGGGTGAGATGGAGCAAAAAACACCGAAAACACGCGGGATTTGCGGTTCTGGGGCGTCAGGGCTGGTAAGTTTCAGAACAGTGGTTCCCGCGCGAACCGCGTGGTAATTCCAAGTAGTCGATACGTCCAGGAGGACACCCATGGCTAAGAACCGTAGCGACGTCGTCGCCGAAGTTGCCAAGAAGGCTGACGTCAGCCAGGCTTCCGTCAACAACGTGCTGGATGCCCTGTTCGAGGTTTTCGAAGCTTCCGTCGCCGCCGGCGAGAAGATCACCATCCCGGGCTGGCTCGCCGTTGAGCGCACCGACCGTGCAGCTCGCACCGGCCGCAACCCGCAGACCGGCGAGACCATTCAGATCCCGGCCGGCCACAGCGTCAAGCTGACCGCAGGCTCCAAGCTGAAGGCCGCTGCTTCCAAGAAGTAAGCACCTTCGCTTTCTGAGGGCACCGGCATCCGCCGGTGCCCTCAGCTGTTTAAGGCTGAGCGCCTGATGGCGTGGACCCGGAGGAGGGAAGCGTGATGCGGGGAGAAGAAGCACGAACCGACGGTGCAGCCGTCGCGGCGTCCTACGACGCGGTGGCCGGCCTGTACATCGACCTCTTCGGGGATGAGGAGTTCGCGGAACCGGAGGACCGTGAAGCGATCACGGCCTGGGCTTCAGCGTGCGACGGGCCGGTGCTCGACGCCGGCTGCGGACCGGGGCACTGGACCGCGGCTCTCGCGCGTCGCGGTGTGGAGGCTGCCGGCGTCGATCTGTCGGCGGAGTTCCTGGAGCACGCGCGACGCCGGCATCCAGCCCTGTCGTTTCAGCAGGCCGATCTTCGGAGGCTCCCGTCAGAGGAAGGTTCGTGGGCGGGCGTGCTGGCATGGTTCTCCCTCATTCACCTCGAGCCCGCGGAAGTGACCATCGTGCTGGGGGAGTTCCACCGGGTGCTCGTCCCCGGGGGACGAGTGCTGCTCGGTTTCTTCACGGAGGAGGGCAAGGAGCCACGATGCTTCGCCCACAAGGTGGCGCCGGCCTGGGCGTGGCCTCCCGCGTGGGTGGAACGGGAGCTCATCACCGCGGGGTTCTCTCCGGTGGTGTTCAGGCCGCGGGACGCCACTGCCACGCAGAGGGCTCAGGGGCACTGGGAAGCGGTTCGGGTGCCCTGAAGACCCTTGTCTCGGCGGGCTTGCGGAGCACCGCAGAAGTGTGTAGAGTAGATCGGGTTGCCGGGCCGGTTGTGCTGGTTCTGGTGGCGGTCTTCGATTCTCATTCCTTTGATTTCATTCACCATTTTCGGGTGCTTTTTTGTGGTGCCCGGGGTGTTTGTTTTTGTGAATTCGAATTCTGGTTGGATGGTTTATCCGGCCGGGGAGCGGATTTGCGAAAGGGAAAGCGGATGGGTTAGGATTGAAGGGTTGCGGCGGGAAAGCCTGGAGGAATTGCTCCGGTGAGTATCGCAGAGC